>DASREC010000524.1:0-19625 GCA_035652295.1 Polyangia bacterium | reverse complement strand
AAGCCTTTCTTCTGGATGCGGACTTTGTAGTGGCCGGCGTCGACGTTGCGGAAGCGATATTGGCCGTCGTCGGTGGAGCGCACCGATTGCAGCACGCGGCCGCGCTCGTCGACGAGATCGACCTGGGTGTTGGTCGACGGGGCGGCGGCCGCGCCGGTGGCGCCGGGCAGGGTCAGCTTGCCCTTGATGTTGCTGTACTCGCGCTTCTGCGCCTCCTCGGAGTCGCGCACGAACGGGACGTTCTCGCTTTGCAAAACTTTGTCGCCGTCTTTGAAGCGCAGCCGCGCGACGTATTTGCCGCTCTTTTGAAGCGCGCCCTTTTTATCGCGGCCGTCCCATTGAAACGTCATCGGGCCGGGCGCGCTCGGGCGCGTCTGCGTCGCCACGGTCTCGCCCGACGGCGCGACGATCTCGACCTCGACCACTCCCGGGCGCGCGCCGGCGATGTCGCGCAGCGAGACCTGCGTGCCGCCGGTCTCGGAGCGCGAGCCGATCTGCGTGAGGTAGACCGGGCCGGCGTAGACCTCGAGGCGGCGGCGGCTCGATTCGCCCTTGGCGTTCTCGGCGACGATCTCGACGACGTGCTTGCCCGGCTCGAGCTTGCGCGTGTCCCACGCGTGCGCGAGCTCGGCGCCGCACGCGCGCGCGACCGGCAGCTCGTCGATCGACAGCTCGACCTGGCGCACGCCGGCGCCGGTGTTGTCGCGCGCCTCGATCTTCAGCGTGAGCGTGTCTTCGACGTGCTGGCCGTCCTCGACGCCGCCGGCGGCGATCGACAGCACGTCGACGGAGACCAGGCCGAGCACGCCCCACATCGCCTCGGCCTTGTCGAAGCCGGCGCGCGACCAGCCGCCGTCGTGGTTCTGGTGCGTGATGAGCCACTCGGTGCCGCGCGCCACCACCGGATCGCGATCGCCGAGCCCGACCTGGCGCAGCGCGTACAGCGTCTGGCCGGTGGCGAACGCATTCGAGGCTTCGCCGTTCAGGCCCCAGCCGCCGTCTTGATTCTGCCGCGCGAGGGCGCGCTTCGAGAGCTGCTGCATCACGTCCTCGACGCCGCCCGCGCCGGCTTGCGACAGGCCCATGAGCGCGTAGTTGATCTCCTGGATCGACGAGCCGGTGAGCGCGTCGTGCTGCGCGACGTCGCGCAGGAACGTCTCGGCGCGCTCGAGCGGCAGGAGCCACTGGTCGTCGGCGGTGAGCGCGTAGACGCGGCGGAAGGTCTGCGCCGCTTGATACGCCGCCTGCGTGCGGCTCGGCATCACCGGCAGGCTGACGTACGGCAGGTCGAAGCCGCCGTCGGGCTTTTGCATCTGCACCAATTCGCCGGCGACCTTCAGGAGATCGTGGCGCACGTCCTGGCCGATCCATTGGTCGTAGCGGGCGAACGCGGCGCCGCCGAATGCTTTCGCGGTCGCGTCGAACGGGCGGTTGGTCTCGTGCGCGAAGCCGTGCGGGCCGCGCGCGCCGCCGGGCAGCTTGAGCATGCCGTCGACCACCGCCTGCAGCTCGGGGCGCGGCACGCGATATTGGTTGTGCCGGCCGATCGCCATCGCCTCGAGCGTGACGGCGTGGACGTGGCAGCCGAAGCACTTGTTGTTGTCCTGCCAGACCTGCATCTCCTGGCTGAGGAACTGGAGGCCGCGCTGCGCGGCTTCGCGGGCGCGCGGGTTGCCGGTGGTCGCAGGCGAGCGCACGCCGTCGGAGATTTTCGGGACGGGGCAGGTGGCGAGCGGCTCGGAGGCGAGCGACGGGGCGGCGAGGCCGACGACGGCGAGGGCGGCGAGACGCGTGGTGGTCATGGCGGATTACACGCGCCGCGCGCGCGATTCGATCTGCCGATCAGGCGGGGATCATTAATAGAGGCGCGCCGTCGCCCCACAGCGCGACGACGCCCGACGGGGAGACGCGCAGCGAGTGGTGGGCGGCGTCGAGCGGGACGCGGTCGAGCGGAGCGCCGCCGACGGTCCACGCGTCGAGGGCGCGGTCGCCGAGCGCGAGCAGCCGGCCGGTCGGCGGATGCGCGGCGAGGGCGTGCGCGCGGCGATCGTCGCGGCGCGCGAGCGGCGTCACCGTGTTGCGCGCGAGGTTCCACACGAGCAGGGCGCCGCCGCGCGATGCGCCGAGCACGTGCTCGCCGTCCGGGTGGCACACGGCGTCGAGGACGCTGTCGTCGAGCGGCGCGCTCTCGACGAGACCATCGCCGCTCGCGAGATCGTAGGCGCGAAAAGTCTTGTAGGCGACGATCAGGCGGCGGCCGTCGGGGTGCGGAAGGAACGATTCGCTCGACGGGAAATAGAGGTCGGCCTGAAACGCGCGCAGGCGAATCGGCGCGGCGCCGAGGTCCCACACCTCGAGGCCGGTGGAGATCGCGTGCGCGAGCGCGCGGCGTCCGTCGGGGAGCACGAGCGCGAGCCGGCCGGTGCGGACCGGCGTGCGCGCGCCCGACGCCAGCGCGTAGAGCTCGAAGCCGTCGGCCGAGGTGCCGACCACCAGCTGCTCGCCGGCGAAGCCGATCACGCGCACCGACGCCGGCAGCGTGTGCGCGTCGATCTCCTCGGACGTCAGGTCGTCCATCGCCGGGTGATACATCGGCTGCGCCTTGCGCTTCGGCCGCGCCTCGAGGAGCTTCGCCGGCTCGGCGAGATCCCACGCCGTCACCGTCGAGCCGTCGTGCGCCGCGACGCGCATGCCGTCCGCGTGAATGACCAGCCGCGTGCAGTCCGGCGCGTCGAGCTCGCCGGCCAGCTCGAGCGGGTCCATGCGCCAGATGCGAATCTTCCCGTCGCCGGCGGTGAACACGAACTGGCCGTCGGGATGAAACTGCAAATCGGAGACGGCGCCCGCGCCCGCGAGCTCGACGCGCTGGAAGTCCATGTCGGGCGCTCCCAGCATACAATGATATTCTTCGAACGAGTGGCCGAGCGCGACACCGGACCGACGCTGCCGACCGCCGACGGAGAGACGCCGTTCAAGGCCGGCGATCGCGTCGGGCGCTACGTGGTGCTCTCGGCGATCGGGCAGGGCGGGATGAGCGTGGTGTACCTCGCCTACGATCCCGAGCTCGATCGCAAGGTCGCGCTGAAACTTTTGCGGCTCGGGCTGCTCAACAAAGAGGGCAAGCAGCGGCTCCTGCGCGAGGCGCAGGCGCTGGCGCGGCTGTCGCACCCGAACGTGGTGCCGGTCTACGACGTCGGGACGTTCGCCGACCAGGCGTTCGTGGCGATGGAGTTCGTCGAGGGCGTGAGCCTCAAGCGCTGGCTGCGCGAGCCGCGATCGTGGCGCGAGGTGCTGCCGATTTTTTTGGCGGCGGGGCGCGGGCTCGAGGCGGCGCACGCGGCGGGGCTGGTGCATCGCGACATGAAGCCGGACAACGTGCTCATCGGCGTCGACGGGCGCGTGCGCGTGGTCGACTTCGGGCTGGCGCGGCCGGTCGAGGAGCTCGACGGCTCGGGATCGGACTCGGGGCGCACGCCGACGGGAAAAGAGCGCGAGCGCGAGCGCGAGCGGCAGCGCGAGACCGCGCCGCTCGAGGTGTCGAGCCCGCCGGCGCAATCGTCGTCGGTGACGCGCGCCGATCAGATCATCGGCACGCCGGCGTACATGGCGCCGGAGCAGGCGGCGGGCATCGCCACCGACGCGCGCGCCGATCAGTTCAGCTTCTGCGTGACGCTCTACGAGGCGCTCTATCGCGTCAAGCCGCACGAGTCGACCGAGACGCCCGAGGGCTCGGCGATCCTGACGGTGGCGGAGAAGATCAATCACCCGAAGCGCACGCTGGCGGCGGCGCCGCCGTCGTCGAGCGACGTGCCGGCGTGGGTCGGGCGCGTGGTGATGCGCGGGCTCAGCCTCGATCCGGTCGATCGGTTTCCGACGATGGCGGAGCTGTTGCGCGGGCTCGAAAATGATCCGGCGCGCGGGCGGCGGCGCGCGGCGGCGGGCGCGGGCGTGGCGCTCCTGCTCGGGCTGTCGGCGTTCGCGGCGGTGCGCGCGCAGGGCCAGAAGCGCGCGCTGTGCCGCGGCGGCGACGAGCGCATCGGCCAGGTGTGGAGCCCCGACGTGCGCGCGCGCGTGCGCCAAGCGTTCCTGGCCACCAATTTGCCGTACGCCGAGGCGGCGTCGCTCAGCTTCTCGACGGCGATCGACGAGTACGCGCGCGGCTGGACGGCGATGCACCAGGACGCGTGCGAGGCCACGCGCGTGCGCGGCGAGCAGTCGGAGGAGGTGCTCGACCTGCGCATGGCGTGCCTCTCCGATCGCTTGCGCGAGCTGCAGGCGCTCACCGACGTGATGCTGCACGCCGACGCCGAGACGGTGCAGGAGGCGACGCGCGCGCACCAGACGCTGACGCCGATCCCCGAGTGCGCCGACGTGATCGCGCTCAAGGCGCCGGTGCCGCGGCCGCGCGATCCGGCGACGCGCGCGAAGCTCGAGGCGCTGCAGAAGCGCATCGGCGACGTGCAGGCGCGCTACGCCGTCGGAAAAAATTCGCAGGCGGTCGAGCTCGGCGAGGCGCTGGTGAAGGATTGCAAGGCGGCGGGCTACGGGCCGCTGGTGGCCGAGGCGGATCTCTGGCTCGGCCGCGCGTACGCCGATCTCGGCGAGGAGCAGCGCTCGATCCCGACGTTCAAGGAGGCGTTCGCCTACGCGCTGTCGTCGAGAAACGATCGCGTGCTCAAGGTGGCGGCGACGCGGCTGGCGCAGGAGTACATCTACAAAAACGATCCGGCGGGCATGCGCGAGTGGGATCAGCTCGCGCAGGCGGCGCTCACGCGCACGGGCTCGGATCCGGCGATCGAAAATTTTCTCGCGCACACGCGCTGCATCGCCCTGTGGCGCGACGGCAAGCTGCTCGAGCGGCTCGACTGCTTGAAGAAGCACGCGGCGCGCGTCGAGCGCACGCAGCCGCTCACCGAGTGGGAGCTGACCACGCTCGGCCTGGCGGCGAGCGACGCGGGGCAGGTAGAAGAGGCGATCGATTACCTGCGGCGCGGCGTCGAGTACTCGCTTCAGCACAACGGCGCGAGCCATCCGCGCACGCTCGAGATGCGCGGCTACCTGTGCAAGGGATTCCTCGATTACGGCGATTTCAACCGAGCGCTTTCGGAGTGCAGCGCCACGCTGCGCGCGATCCGCGAGGTGGCGCCGGACAACAAGTACCTCGTGTCCAAGGTCGAGCTCTACCTCGGCGCGACGCTGCGCGAGCTCAAGCGCTACGACGAGGCCCGGCGCTACCTCACGGACGCGCGAAAAGATCTCAAGCCGGAGGGCGAGGCGCTGGTCGAGCTGGCGCAGGTGGAGACGGCGGTCGGCGATCACCAGGGCGCGCTGGCCACGTTTCACAAGTCGCTGGCGGAGGACGAAAAAGATCTCGGGCCGGCGCATCCGAACCTGGTGGTCGACCTGCTGATGCTCGGCGAGGCGCAGCTCGACGGCAAGGACGTGACGGGCGCGCGCGCGACGCTCGAACGGGCGGATCGAATTTGCGAGAAGGCGGACCTGAGCCCGTACATGATCGCCGACGTGCGGTTCGCGTTCGCGCGCACGCTGTGGCCGGCGACGGGCGGGCGGCCGCCGGAGCGCGAGCGCGCGCTCGAGCTGGCGAAGAAGGCGGTGGCGGCCTACGTGAGCGGCGCGCCCAAGACCACGCGCTTCCAGAGCCAGCTGGCGGAAATGGAGCGTTGGCTGCGCGAACGCTCGACGGAGCCGCGCTGACCGGTCGGGCCTGTGACGGCCGGCGCAAACCCATGAAATCAGCGGTAGTTGATTTCACTAACAACTCTGGGCGCGGATTGCCGATAATAGTAGAGATATGGGGCGCCTCTTCGATCACGACGTAGCCGCACCAAAACCTGCCCAATCCCCGCTGAAGTTGCGGCGCAAGGATCAGGAGATCGAGATCCCGTCGGGCGCTCCGCAGCTCATCTGGAAATTCCTGCTCTCGCACGGCGCCGATCCGATGGCCATGGCGGCGCTGCTCCGCGACGGTCTGCCGCCGTCGGAGCGGCGGCGCGCGTACCTCGAGCTGGTGCGCGATCTCGGCGCGCCGCTGGCGGGGCAGGTCTGGGAAGAGGCGTTCGCGGCGCATCACGTGCGGCGGCAGGTTTTTCCCGTCGCGGCGCGCGAGGTGGCGGAGGCGGCGCTCGGGCAGACGCTGGTCGGCGTGCACGTGGTCACCGGCGAGCTGGTGGAGCTGGTGGCGGCGCAGCTGCGCACGCCGGCGTTCACCATCGGCTCGGACGTGTTCATCGTCGGCGATGTGCTGCGCGGCGGCGGGCACGCGGTGCTGGTGCACGAGGCGGTGCACGCGGCGCAGCAGGCGGGCGCCAGCTCGACGGCGCTGGTCGGCGCGCCCGATCGCTCGGCCGAGCTCGACGCGCACCGGATCCTGCGGCGGCTCGGTCCGCTCGACGGCGCGCGCACCAGCGTGGCGCGCGATCGCGCGCGCGCGTCGATGTCGGTGCGCGCGGCGCTGAGCCGTGCGCCGCGGGTGAGCGCGCGGCCGCTGTCGCTCGCCGCCTACGAGCCGACGCACGATCACGATCACGCCGAGTCGGTGGTGGCCGAGGGGCGCAAGCTGGCCGAGGCGCTGCACGCGCTGCTCGATCGCAAGGCCGACGTCGGGCAGCTCGAGGCGACGCTCGGGCCGGCGGGCGACGAGCACTCGGATCGCGTGCGCCGCGTGGCGCTGCACGCGCTCGGCGAGAAGAAGACCGCCGAGGGGCTGGATGCGCGCGCCGAGCTGGTCAAGCGCGTCGGGCCGCACTCGCCGCTGGTCGAGGGGCCGCAGAGCGAAAACGGCCACGCGAACGGCAACGGCCACGCGAACGGCAAGAACGGCGACGCGAAGAACGGCCACGGCAAGAACGGCAACGGGCAGACGCTGCCGGCCAACGTGCGCGGGCTGCTCGAGCCGCGCCTCGGCGTCTCGCTCTCCGACGTTCGCGTGCACACCGACGAGGAGGCGGCCAAAGAGGCGCGCTCGCTCGACGCGGTGGCGTTCACCCGCGGCAAGGACATCTACTTCGCCGACGGCAAGTTCGATCCCGAGTCGCGCGACGGGCAGCACCTGCTCGCGCACGAGCTCACCCACGTCGCGCAGCAGGCGGGCGCGCCTCAGGCGGGCGGCCAGCAGGTCTCGCAGCCGGGCTCCGCCGTCGAGCGCGAAGCCGAGCGCGTCGCCGCCGAGGTGTCGACCGGCCAGCCGAGCGCGCCGATCCAGGAGCGCGCGGCGGCGGGCACGGTGTCGCGCGGCGGCCCCGACGCGGCGGCCGCGCCGTCGGGCAAGTGGGTCATGAACTTGATCAAGCAGGCGATCAACTTCGATCTCGGCACGGCGACCGACGCCAGCGACGGGATGAAGAAGCTGACGCTGCCGACGACCAAGGTCGGCCCGATCACGATCAACGAGGTGCACGTCCAGCTCGACGGCTCGACGGTCAAGAGCGGCAAGCTGATCGCCAGCATCAACGACGGCAAGTTCAAAGGCTCGGTCGGCACCCTCAACATCGACGGCTCCGGCAACGTCACCGGCACGCTCGACATCCAGCTCAACGTGCCGGGCGCCTTCGTCAAGAAGGTCACCGTCACCGTCGGCACCGATCAGCTGAGCGCGTCGGTGGCCGTCGGCGCGTCCGATTTCGTCTCGAAGGATTTCCCGGTCAAGTCGGCCGAGATGACCGTCAAGGTCACGCAGACCGCCGGCGGCCTCGACCTGGATCTCGAAGGCTCGGTCAAGGTCGGCCTCGACAAGGGCTTCGCCGACGCGCAGGGCACGCTGACCGCGAAGTACAACGCGGCCAACAACACGCTCGACGCCACCATCAACGCCAGCTTGAACGTGCCGGGCCTGAACACCGTCGCCAACGCGGTGCTCAAGTGGGACGGCAAGACGGTCACCATCGAGGCGGGCGCGACGGTCGATCTCAAGCTGCCGGGCATGACCGGCACCGCGCAGCTCACGTACAAGGACGGCGCGCTCAAGGCGGAGATCCCCGATCTCAAGTTCACGTCGTCGGCGCTCGCCGGCGTGCAGTTCGGGCCGATCACGATCGCCGACGGCAAGCTCAACGCCGAGGTCAAGGTCACCGAGAACACGGTGTTCGAGACCAAGGGCGCCAAGCTGACGATCAAGTCGGCGTCGAACCTGAAAATCGACGGCGCCGACATCACCGGCAAGGCGATCGGCGACTTCACGCTCGGGCCGGGCTCGGCGCTGCTCTCGGGCACGTTCGAGGTCAGCTACGCCGAGGGCTCGCTCGACGGCACCGCCACCATCACCGAGGCGAAGGTCCCGTTCCTGAAAGTCTCGGGCGTGACCATCACCGCCAAGGGGATCGGCACCACCAACGACTTCAAGATCGGCGGCGACGTCTCGGTCGACATCGGCGGCGGCAAGATCCTCGGCCAGTGGAACAACCTGGCGTGGACCGGCGAGTCGCTCACCGGCGACGTCAACATCAAGTTCAACATCCCGCACCTGACGCTGCCCGAGTTCGATTTCCAGGTGCAGCCGGGCTGGAAGATCCACGGCACGACGCCCGATCTCAAAGCCACGATCAACTTCGGCGGCGCGCTCGGCGAGCTCAACAACCTCGACATCCACGTCGCGGTCTCGGATTCGGAGCTGGCGAACCTGCCGGGCGCGCTCGGCGACATCACCGCCAAAGCGGCCAAGCTGCAGGTGCCGAACTTCGAGGCGTTCGGCTCGCTCGACAACCTCGACGTCACGATCCCCGGTCACGGCGGTGTCTACGATTTCGGGCAGGCGTCGGGCAAGGCCGATCTCAACATCACCAAGTTCGGCCCCGAGCCGGTCACGATCCACTTCGAGCTGGCCAACGGCGCGTTCAACGCCAAAGGCGGCGGCACCGTCGACGTCAACAAGCTCTACGACAAGCTGACCGGCTCCGCGTCGGTCGACTTCGACACCGCGGCCAACAAGCTCAAGATCACCGCCAAGGACGTCACGTTCGCCGACGAGGGGCTCAAGGGCAAAGCCAAGATCAAGGACTTCGACTACGACTACGCGGCCGGCTCGATCAAGGCGACCGCCACGTTCGATAACGTCGACGTCACGGTCAAGGGCGTCACCGGGCACATCGAGCACGGCGAGCTCACGATCAACGGCAAGGAGATCACGGGCGAGGTCAAAGGCTCGATCACCATCGCCGGCCAGAAGGCGGAGGCGACGCTCGGCTACGAGAAGGGCGAGTTCAAGTTCAAGGGCGGGCAGATCACGCTCGACCTCGGCAAGCTCGCGCCGTCGCTGCTGGCCGGCACGGCGATCGTCGCCGCCGACGGAGATCTCAACGCCAAGGTCACGCTCCAGGGCGCGAAGGTCATCAAGAAGCCGTTCGACTCGGTCGAGATCGTCGAGGCCACCTACGACACCAAGTCGAAGGCGTTCTCCGCCAAGGTCGCCGTCACCGACGCCAACTTCAAGTTCAAGGGCGTCTCGATCACCGGCTTCACCGGCGACATCAAGGTCACCGGCGGCGAAGGCTCGGTCAAGTTCGACGGCACCGCCAAGGCGAACGCCAACGTCAAGATCGGCGAGAAGGAAGTCTTCGACGGCGCCTTCAGCGTCTCCTACGTCAACGGCGTCTTCTCGGGCTCGGTCACCGTCTCCGACAGCGGGCTCAAGCTGTCGTTCGGCAAGTCGGTCACCGCGGCGCTCTCCGGCTTCACCATCGCGCTCAAAGAGGACGGCTCGGTCCACGTCGACGGCAAGCCGCGCATCACGCTCAAGGCCGGCAAATATTTCGACGGCTGGCTCGAGGCCGAGGTCGCCGACAACGCGATCAACTCGTTCACCGTCGACGGCAAGTTCGGCGAGAGCCCGCTGTGGACGACCGCCAGCTTGAAGGAGCTGAAGTACGACGTCGCCAGCGGCAAGATCACCGGCTTCGTCAAGGCGACGCTCAAGAGCCTGGGCGTGGTCGACTCGGGCGCGTCGATCACCGTCGGTCAGAAAGACGACGAGCTGACCGCCTACGCCGAGAACGTCGCCTTCACCACCGGCAAGCTCAAAGGCTGGGTGCTCTCGGGCGGCCTGGTCGGCGGCAAGTTCCAGGGCTCGGTCACCGCGCCCGCCGCCGGGCTCACGCTCGGCCCGGTCACCGTCAAGCTCGACGCCGGCTCGACGCTCTCGTACTCCGAGGACAAGGGTTTCTCCGGCGACGTCGGCGGCACCATCGGGTTCAAGTCGTCGACCATCCACCTCAAGGTCACGTTCGCGGGCGGCGACATCTCCGACGTCAAAGCCGACGCCGACATCGACATCAAGCAGCTCATCCCGGCGCTCTCGGGAAATCTCAAAGTCGGCTACGACAAGTCGGCGGCCGATCCGATCACGATCGAGGGCAAGGACATCACCGCCACCGATCCCAACATCGCCAAGTACTGCAAGGTCGAGCACGTCCTCTACAAGGACGGCAAGCTCTCGGGAAAGATCACCTTCGCCAGCGCCAAGTTCGAATACAACGTCGGCGGCAAGAACGTCACCGGACAGCTCAAGGCCGGCTCGCTGACGCTCGAGGACGACAAGATCTCGGGCGACATCGAGATCAACATGGGGATGGGCTCGGCGACGGGCAACGGCAAGATCAGCTACAAGGACGGCAAGTGGGACGTCGAGGGCGAGGTCGAGGTCGATCTCGGCGAGGTCACCAAGGGCGCGGTTACCGGCAAGGTCAAAGCCGGCGGCTCGACGGGCGGCAACATCAAGTGGGAGATCACCGCGCCGGTCAGCATCAAGGCGCTGCCCAACGTCACGCTCGAGGAGCTGTCGGGCAGCCTCCAGGGCATGAAGACCGGCACCAACTTCGGCTTCAAGGTCTCGCTCGACGCGATCAAGAAATCGCTCAACCTCGGCGACTTCGTCAAAGTCACGATGGAGGGCGGCAAGGTCGGCTTCAAGTACGACGGCTCGCTGCACGTCGACGGCAGCGTCAAAGGCTCGGTCGAGGTCAACGCGTCGAGCAAGAAGATCCTGTCGGGCGACTTTACGCTCAGCTACGAGAAGGAGAAGTTCGGCGGCTCGGTGTCGAAGGTGAACGTCGACATCGACAAGCACATCGTGCCGAAGAACGTCGGGCTCGATCTCGACACCGGCATGATCACCGGCGAGCTCCACTTCGGCGTCGCCAACATCATCAAAGACGGAAAGCTCGACCTCACCGGCACCAACTTCAAGACCGGCGCGTTCGCCGTCAAAGCCGAGCTCGAGCTGATCCCGAGCGCGCTCGCCGGCATCAAGGCCAACGTCGGTTACAAAGACGGTGCGCTCGACGTCGGCGTCGCGCTCACCGACGCCAAGACGCTCAAGCTGGCCGGCGGCACCGTAGAGGCCACGCTCGACGCCACCTCGACGCTCAAGTACGCCGACGGGCAGATCACCGGCTCGGTCAAAGGCTCGGCCAAGCTCGGCACCGTCGCCTCGGGCACGTTCGACCTGGCGTGGAACGGCACCGCGCTCAACGGCACCATCGACATGAAGCTCGGCAAGATCCCGGGCCTCAAAGAGGGCGTCGAGATCCACCTCAAGTTCGAGAACAACGTGGTCTCGACGACCGCGCCGATCGTCCTCGAGTGGGCCGATCAGTTCAAGAAGTACATCGACGGCGACATCAAGCTGTCGATCGTCGCCGGCAAGGTCGACATCCACGGCAAGATAAACAAGATTAATAATATCGGCGCCGTCGGCGAGACGCTCAAAGGCGGCGAGGTCAGCTACGAGGGCGGCAAGCTCAAGGCGTCGGGCACCTTCGACATCTCGAAGATCCCGGGCCTCGACGCCGGCTCGACGCTCACGCTCAAGTACGACGACGGCAACTTCGGCATCGCCGGCGACGTCAAGTTCAAGTCGTTCGGCGGCGCCAAGATCACCGGCGGCCTCACCTTCAGCTGGCAGCCGGGCAAGTTCTACGTCAAGGGCTCGGTGCACGCCGACGTCTACGGCATGGTCGAGGTCGACCTGAAGGCGTCGACCAGCGAGAAAGCCGAGGGCGACGCCAACGCCGCGTTCGACGAGAGCGCGGGCGCGCAGTTCATCATCACCGGCAAGATCACCGCCACCGGGCTGTCGAAGAAGTTCGGCGTCACGTTCAGCAAAGATCCGTCGGTGACGTTCTGGGCCAAGAGCGCCGGCGGCGACGTCGAGTACGGGATGGACAACTTCCAGACGTCCATCACCGGCATCAAGGGCGTCGACGAGTGCAACATCGATCTCGCCGCGTCGTACGTGAAGGACAAGGGCTTCGACGCGTCGATCGTCATCAACAAGCTCAAAGTGAAGATGTTCAAGCTGGGCGGCTCGCTCAGCATCAAGGAGTCGAAGTTCGAGAAGGCCGGCCTCACCGTCGAGGCCGACATCCCCGGCGTGAACCTGAAGGGCGCGATCAACGTTCAGGCCGGCGACATGGACAAGCTCAACGCCGACGCCGAAATCAACGTCACGCCCAAAGAGGGCTCGGCGATTCAGTGGCTCGAGTCGGGCCAGGTCAAAGCCGCCATCAAAGACGGCCAGCTCGCCAGCGCCTCCGGCAAGATCGTCCTCAGGCCGCCACCGCTCCTCAAAGTCGAGAAGGCGGAGATCGAGATCAAGAAAGAGGGCGACGACATCACCGGGACGCTCGACACGACGTTCAAGATCCCGTTCGGCGCCGACGGCAAGAAGGGCCAATTGGTGGCCAAGTTCGGCGGTCCCGAGAAATGGGACATCGCCATCAACGCCGATCTCAAAGCGCCCGGTTTCAAAGAGTGCCACATCGCGGGGCACGCCAACGCCAAGGGTGACTTCGACGTCTCGGGCTCGCTCGAGGCGGAAGATCCGAAGCTGGTCAAAGCGGCGTCGGTCCGCATGGGCTATCGCAACGGCGCCTTCTACATGGGCGGCTCGATCACGCTCAAGCTGACCGAGAACCTCGAAGGCTCGGTCGACATCGAGTACGACCAGGAGAGCGACGACTTCCTCTTCAAGGGCGAGATCAAGCCCAACCAGAAGCCGCAGGAGAAGAGCGAGAAGCAGCTCGGCGGCTTCGACATGGACATCCACATTCCGCTCGCCTCCGTCGGCGTCGCGGACATCGGCATGGACATCAAGGGCGGCGCGAAGCTGTCCATCATCATGCCGTACATCGAGTTCGCCGGGCTCTCGATCACCGGCTCGCTCAAGCAGCTGCAAGCGGGCAAGCTGCCGAAGATCGTCGCCACCGCCAAGCTCGGCATGGGCGCCGCCGCGTCGGTGTACATCGGCGTCGGCATCTCGGGCCAGGTGCAGCTGCTCATCGCCAGCGCCAAGGCGGGCATCGACGGACGCTTCACCGCGTCGCTCAAGTTCAACGCCTACGCCGAGGCGTCGGTCACCTTCGGCGGCGACACCGACGGCATCGACATCAACGTCACGCCGGTGGTCTCGCCCGAGGTCACGCTCAACGCGTCGCTGCACGCGACGTTCAAGGCGAAAGTCTTCGGCTTCACCATCATCGACAAAGATTGGGAGCTGGCGTCGTTCGATCTCGCCAAGTTCGATCTGCCGGCGTGGAAGCCGTTCCAGCCGTTCGGCTTCAACATCGGCGGCTCCAATCCCGGCTTCAAGGGCGGCTTGCCGCAGGCGTCGCCCGACAAGCCGCCGGGCATGCTCGAGGGCGCGAAGAAGGGCGGCGAGCAGGCGACCGACGAGGCCAAGAACAAAGAGGCCAAAGAGAAGGTCAAGCCGGTCATGCAGGGCATCAAGAACATGGGTGCCCGCTTCGCGCAGCTGCCGCCCAACTGGCGCGACGGCATCAACGAGCCGCCCGGCATCGACGATCTGATCGGCGTCGACTACGACGCGCGCGAGTTCTACGCCAAGAAGGCCGGCGACGCCGAGACCTGGATCCCGGAGCTCGCGGCCAAATCTCCGTCGGAGAAGATGGCGAAGGCGGTGGCGGTGCTCGGTCCGTTCGAGCAGTACCGCGCCAAGTTGATCGTGATGGGTTGGCAGCGCGCGCAGATCGCCAACCAGGGCATCAACCCGGACACCGGCGCCAGCCTGGTCGACGAGCGCCAGAAGGTCATCGACCTCCAGAACCAGAAGCACCAGAAGGAAGTCGACGAGGCGGCGAAGAAGCAGAAGCAGCAGGACGAGGAGCACAAAGCGGCGCTCGCGAAGCAGCAGCAGGAGTACGAGGCCGCCGAGAAGGAGCACGAGAAGAAGGTCGATCAGGTCAAGCAGGAGTATCAGCAGAAGGTCGCCATCCTCCAGCAAGAGGGGAAAGCGGCGGTTCAGAAGGCGGAGGAGAAGCAGAAGGCCGGCGACAACAAAGACGGCATGAAGCAGAAGGACAAGCTCAAGGCGGAAGAGAAAGCGCCGCCGCCGCCGATCCCGCCGCCGCCCGCGCCGCCGGTGCCGCTCGCGAAGCCGGCCCCGGTGCCGCCGAAGCCGCCGATTCCGATTCCGCCGGCGCCGAAGCTGCCGGAGCCGGTGCACGTGCCGCCGATGCCGACGGACGTGGACGATCTCAAGCCGGGTGGACCGGTGCCGCCGACGCCGGGGCCGAAGCCGGCGCCGCCGGGGGGCACGCCGCCCGCGCCGCCGTCGCCGCAAGATTCGGAGGCGGTCGCCAAGAGCGGCGGCGGGCAGCCGGGCTCGCAAGGTGGCGGTGGTGGCGGCGGTGGTGGAAAAGGTGGCGCGCCCGCGGGCGCCGGTGGTGGCGGCGGAGGCGGCGGCGGTGGTGGACCGTCGCCGGCGATGGAGTCCGCGGCGGCCAACATGTCGCAGCAGGGCAAGCAGCTCGACAAGCAGCTCGCCGAGCTCGGCGGGCAGCCGAAGCAGGGCAAAGGCGCGCCTCCCACGCCGCCGCCGGCCGCACCGCCGGCACCGACGGCAAACGCCGCCGCGGCAGGTGGACCGCCGGCCGCGGGCGGAGCGGCGCCCGCTGGTGGCGCGAAGCCGGGAGCGGCCGCGCCGGCCGCGGGCGGAGCTGCGCCTGCAGGCGGCGCAGGTGGCGGAGGCGGAGCCGCGCCGACCGATCCGGGCGTCAAGCAATCGGTCGACGCCGGCAAGGCCGCCGAGGACAAGCAGGCCGCCGAGGCGAAGCAGAAGCAGCTCGAGTACCAGCAGAAGATCGATCAGAAGAAAAAGATCGAGGGCTCGGCCTCCGAGCGCGTCGACAAGGCGGCGCAGGACGAGACCAAGCGCCACACCATGCCGCCCGTCGGTGCGTTCCCGATGGCGTCGCCCGAGCAGGCGCGCGTGGCGTTCTCGAACTGGCTCAAGCTCAAGCGCGAAGGCGAGACGTACGCGCTGTTCCAAGAGAAGCTCGCCATGCGGCGCTACTTCAACTTCGAGACCAAGGTCTGGGGCCAGGTCCTCGCCGACTACGAGAAGGTGCTCAAAGATCTCAAGCCGGAAGATCCGCTGCCGGATCCGAAGGAGTTCGCCGAGAAGCTCTACACGGGCAACACGTGGGAGGGCAAAGAGTTCAAGAAGTCGGCCGGCTACGATCCGTCGTACTCGCTCACCGAGGACGCGATCAAGGCGCTCGAGCTGTTCGACAAGTTCAAGAACAACTACAAGGGCAACAAGGCCGGCGACTACTTGATCGCCGAGACCGACAAGCTGCCCGACGCGGCGAAGACGTCGTTCATCCACACCGTGCTCGAGCCGATCGCGCTCACGCTCAATCCGCAGAAGGCGGTGCGCGCGGCGCTCGAGAAGCTCGGCCCGACGAGCGAAGTGCAGAAGAAGCTCGCCGAGGTCGACGCCGGCAAGGGCATCGACGGGCCGGCGTTCTGGACCAAGATCGGCGCCAGCTTCCAGGCGGGGCAGCCGGGCATCGCGCAGATCAACGCCGTGCTCAAGGCGCTCGAGGACGCCAAGCCGAAGGACGCGTCGAAGGACAAGGGCAAGGACGGCGACAAGAAGAAGGACGAGCCGCCGCCGATGATGAAGTGGGCGGAGGCGCAGGCGCAGTTCGACGCGCTCAAGGGCGACAAGGCGCTCGAGACGGTGCTCGGACAGCTCGGCGTCAAGGCGGGCGGCGATCTGTCGTCGAACCAGGCCGCGGCGCTCGCGCAGAAGAAGAAAGAGATCACCGAGCTCGCCAAGGCGCAGCCGAAGCTGAAGCCCGAGGAGATCTTCAAGGCGTGGAAGGACAAGGCGCACCCGAAGACCATCGAGCAGAATCGCGCGGCGGCGGCGCTGTCGAAGTCGTACGGCAACTTGATCGCGCAGCTGCGCGCCAAGCAGCCGCGGCTCGACGCCGACGCGGTGGCGCACGCGGTGAGCGAGTTCCGCCATCGCGTCGGATCCAACAAGCTGGTGTTCGCGGCCGGTGAGCTGAACCCGTCGGATTGCAAGCCCGAGGAGAAGGTCGACGCGGCGGTGATCTCGGCGCCGGTCGGCGGCTCGGATTGGAACCCGATGCTCGATCCGTCGTGGATCGACGCGACGTTCGAGAAGTTCGAAGCCAAGGACATCGAGGACGCGCGCAAGGATCTGCCGAAGGACGCGAAGGACGATCCGAAGGACAAGAAGGCGCCCGACGCCGCCGACGCGAAGAGCGGCGCGCCGCCGGCTCCGACGGGAAAACCGGGCGACGCGGCGGCCAAGGCCGACGAGAAGAAGGCCGATCCGTCGGCCAAGCCGCCATCGAGTGACCCCAAGGCCAAGCCCGACGACAAAGACAAGGACAAGAAAGATCCGAAGGCGGCCGACGCCGGCAAAGATCCGAAAGCGCCCGATCCGAAGGACGCCAAAGATCCGTCGGCGCCCGACGCCAAGGATCCGAAGGCGATCGATCCCGACAAGGTCCACGCCGCCGAGGAGAAGATCAAGAAGGCGTTCCACGTCTGCGGCGACAAGCTGCCGGCCGAGATCAAGTCGCTCGGCGATCAGGCCAAGATCGATCTCGCGGCGAAGGAAGACTCGGCGATCCGCCACCAGTACTTCGCGACCTTCGACAGCTTGAAGGCGGCGATGTCGGCCACCGCGCTCGAGAAGTCCAAGCAGCTCGACGAGGAGAAGGGCCTCGCGCCGGAGAACGCCAACCTGCCGGCGAAGTTCAAGACCGACGTGCTGGCCGCGTTCCACGCCGACACGTTCCCGAAGGCGAGCGACTTCGAGACGCTGTTCAACGAGGTGGCCAAGACCGCTTATCTGATGAAGGGCAAGGCGATCACCGCGGACGACTTCAACGCCGCGTGCAAGGACGAGTCGCTCGCGCGCGTCATCGGCACCGACAAGCTGCAGCCGGCGCTGATGCGGATCGATCTCGCCAAGGACGAGATCAAGAAGAGCGATCCGGATGCCGATCCGTCGGATGACGTGGCGATGGCGCACATCATGGTGCAGCTGAAGAACGCCGCGCCGGCCGCGATCCAGAAATATCTGAAGGACGGATCGTCGTTCGTGAAGTATCCGGGCTGGGTGTTCCCCGAGCCGCAGATCAAAGCCGATGCGGTGTTCTCGGAGTACTGCGATCTGCTCGCGCTCTACGCCAACTGGTATCCGCAGGGTCACCTGCGCATGGTCATCAAGCGCGACGCGGCGCTGGCCAAGGTCGCGGCCGGCGGGCTCAAGAAGCCGACGGTGTTCGACGGCACGCTCTCGCCGCTGTGGATGCAGCGGGACAACCGCGATCACAACTGGGGCAAGTCGGGCGGCGGCGTGCGCGAGGCGCTCATCAAAGTCGACTGGGCCGACATCGATCCGGCGAAGTGGGTGTGCGTGGCGATCGACGCCAAGTACCAGGCGATCCTCGACGCGGAGAACAAGAACAAGAAGGCCAAGAAGGACGGGAAGGATCCGGATCCGAAAGACAAGAAGACCGTCGACGATCACCAGAAGGACATGACCGGCAAGACGGTCGTGGCGCAGGGCGAGCAGCGCAAAGAGGACGCGGCGGCGGCGGGCGGCAAGGGGCCCGACTCGAAGCCGGGTGACGCGGCGAAGCCGGGCGATCCGAAACCGCCGGGCGGCGGCGACGCGGGCGGCGGAGCGGGCGGCGCGAAAGCGGCGGATGCGGGCGGCGCGAAACCGGCCGACGCGGGCGGCGCGAAACCGGCCGATGCGGGCGGCGCAAAACCGGCCGACGCGGGCGGCGCAAAACCGGCCGACGCGGGCGCGAAACCCGCCGACGCGAAAGCAGCGGGCGGAGCGAAAGCCGACGCCGGCGGCGCGAAGGCGCCCGACGCGGGCGGCGCGAAGCCTGCCGACGGCGCGCCCAAACCCGGCGATCCCGCCAAGCCCGCCGACGGCAAAGACGCCAAAGCCGACGGCAAGGATCCGAAGGACGCCAAACCGGGCGACAAGAAGCCCGACGACGCCAAGGATCCGAAGGACGAAGTCAAAGCACCGACCTCGCTCGTCGAGCCGTCCGGTGACGTCGGCAGCATCTCGCCCGAGCTCGCCGATTCACTCGGCAAGACGTCGTCGGGCGCGGTCGTCTACTCCGGCGGCGGCAGCACGCCCGAAGAGACCACCAAAGGCATCCTGGCCGCGCACCCCGACGCCAAGATGGAGGGCTTCACGCTGACGCTGCCGTCGGCGGACGCCAGCACCGCCAAGACCGCCGCCGAGGTCGGCCAGAAGCTCGGCTCGGCCACCGGCGTCTCCAAGATCACGCTCGACGTCAACGAAGATGACGTCGGCGTCAACTTCATCGTCAACGCCAATACGCAGAAGAAGATGAAGACCGGGTCCATCGTGCCCAGCAAGCAGCAGTGGGCCAAGGACTGGAAGCTCGAGCTGCACACCAAGGCGTGGCCCGTCATCCAGGGCGTCATCGACTCCGAGCCGAAGTACAAGAAGATCGGCATGGACGCGACCAAGGCGCGCAAGTTCCTCGAGAGCAACAAGGACGTGAAGGGCGTCCTCGACAAGCCGCTCACGCAGTCGCACGCCTATGGCGAAGCGACGCACGACCAGGCCGTCTCGGCGCTGCACGCCGCGCTCACCGCCGCCAAGAAAGAGGGCGTCGAGATCGGCGGCAAGAAGGACAAGAAGGACGACATCGTCAGCCACTGGGTCGATCTGCTGACGCAGGGCGAAGGCGAGTTCAAGAAGAGCCTCAAGGCGCTCCAGGATCAGTTCTGGGATCGGTCGCTCATCGCCGCCACCACCAAGATCCTCTCCGACGAGTTCAAGGCGCAGGTCAAGAACCAGGCGGAAGAGGACGGCCACGACGAGTACGAACCGGTCGGCAAGATCGACAAGAAGACCGATCAGAAGACCGGCATCACCACCATCAGCTACAAGACGCGCAACGGCCGCGAGTTCAAGGTCACGATCTCGAAGGACCAGAACACCATCACGGTCAACAGCGGCAAGCTCAACATCAAGCCGGCCGGCAAGGCGCGCGGCAAGACCGAGTCGCCCGAGAAGTGGAAGGGCAACGCCGGCCTCAACCGCGCGCACATCATCGCCGACCAGTTCATGGGCTCGGGCTTCAAGAAGGGCGCGAACGTGATCGCCACCAGCGATCACTACAACAAGATCGTCATGGGTGACCGCGAGAAGGCGCTGGTCGCCGAGATGAAGCCGTTCAAAGACGACGCCGACTACTTCGACATGACGGTGACCGTGCAGCTCGGCAAGCTCACCGGCAAGGCGATCATGGACGAGGTCAAGGCCGAGATCC
>DASREC010000523.1:0-12124 GCA_035652295.1 Polyangia bacterium | reverse complement strand
CGGCACCGCGGCCTATCCGGCGAACCTGACGCCCGACGGCGAGACCGGGATCGGCGACTGGAGCGACGACGAGATCGTGCGCGCGCTACGCGCAGGCGTGGACGACCAAGGCGCGCCGCTCTGCCCGCCGATGCCGCGCTTCGCGTCGATGACCGACAGCGAAGCGAGCGCGATCGTCGCCTACCTGCGATCGCTCGTGCCGGTCGCGAACGCGGTGCCACCGTCGAGCTGCCCGCCGTTGAAAGGCGACGACAGCGAAGCGGACGGCAGCGACGGCGGCGCGGCGATCGATCTGGCGTCGCCTGCCGATCTCGCCGCGCCGGACGATCTCGCGGACGGCTGCGCGCCCCTCATTAATGAGGTGCAGACCGCCGGCGCGAACGGGGCGAGCGACGAATTCGTGGAGCTGTACAACCCGTGCGCCGCGGCGATCGATCTCGGCGGCTGGCGGCTGGTGCACCGCTCGGCGGCGGGCGCCGTCGACGTGACGCTGCTCGATCTCGCGGGTCCGATCGCGCCGGGCGGATTCGTGGTTTGCGCCGGCAAGGCGTTCGCGGGCAAAGCCGACCTTCGTTACGGCGGCGGGCTGGCGGCGACGGGCGGCGGGCTGGCGCTGCGCGATGCGGGCGGAGCGGCGCGCGATTCGCTCGGCTGGGGCAACGCCTCGAACCCGCTGGTGCGCGGCGCCGCCGCGGCCGCGCCACCGTCGGGAAAGAGTCTCGCGCGCCATCCCGACGGCCGCAACAGCGACGACAACGCCGCCGACTTCTCCGTCGGCGCGCCGACGCCGGGCGCGGGCAACTCGTGAAGCGCAACTCGCGCGCCGCGATCTGCGATAACCTCTATGGAGGGGCGTATGGCCGAGAGCGGACACTCGCAGAAGCCGGGCGCGAGCGGCGCGGAGAAGACCGCCCCGTCGGCCGCGGACCCCGAGGCGCTGCCGGCGCAGGAGCGCAGCCACTGGCTCAAGCCGGCCGGCGAGCGCATCGCGGCGGAGCAGCCGCAGGCGCGATTCGCGCGCATCCGCGCCGATCGCGAGCGCGTGGGCGCGGATCTCGGGCGGCGAATTCCGCGCAAGGCCGCCGGGCCGGGCGGCGGACGCGCCAAGATTCCCGAGACCGGCGGCGCACCGCTCGACGGCGGCGTTCGCTCGAAGATGGAGGGCCACCTCGGCGCGCCGCTCGACGACGTGAAGGTCCACACCTCCGGCGAGTCGCAAACCGCGGCCGGCCAGCTCGGCGCGCGCGCGTTCACCGTCGGCGGCGACGTCCACTTCGCGTCCGGCCAATACGCGCCCGGCACCAAGGAGGGCGATCGGCTGCTGGCGCACGAGCTCACGCACGTCGTGCAGGGGCAGCGCTCCGGCGTCAAGCGCAAGACCACGGGTGAAGACGCGGCGCACGGCGGCGCCGAGCAGCAGGGCGAGCAGCTCGAGGTCTCGCAGCCGGGCGAGCCGGCGGAGAAGGAGGCCGACGACTCCGGCGATCGCTTCGCCGAAAAAGAACACGGCGCCGGCGGCAAGAAGAAAAAGAAGGGCGACAAGAAGGACGAGAAGCAGGGCGCGGGCGCGCCGGCGGCGGGCCACGCCAGCGACGGCGCGAAGGACGGCGCGCACGAGACCGGCGGTGCGCAGGACGCGGGCGGCGCGCACGAGCAGGCGCCGCCGATCGCCGCCAATCTCGAGGGCGTCGGGCGCAAGATCTACCTCGCCGGCGGCGACAAGAAACCGGCCACCACGACGACGCCCACCGACAAATCGAAAGAGAAAGAAAAAGAGAACCCCGACTTCGAGAAGGACGCGATCGCGTTCGAGACCGCGCTCGGCGGCAAGGCCATGAGCCACGGCGCGGCCAACGCCGCCGCCAAGGCGATGACCGACAAGGCGCACAAGATGGTGCAGATGATCGCCAAGAAGGGGAACGAGGCGGCCGACAAGCAGAAGGAGTACGAGAAGAAGTTCCAGGAGACGCTCGGCGCGATGGCGGGCAACGAGCCGGGCGTGAAGAGCATGGGGATCGCCGGCGCGGTCGGCAACGACGCGGCGGTGCTCGAGGAGGTGTTCGCCGACGGAAATCTGCGCGAGCGGCTGACCATCATCTTCAACTTCATGCGGCCGTTCTCGGCGACGCTGGTCGCCGCCGACGTGCAGGAGCGCGAGAAGTTCATCCAGGAGCTGCACCTCAACGGCGAGCAGATCAAGCAGCGCCTCGACAAGATGAAGACCGATCCGAAGATGCAGCTCGTCGGCGATCCGGCGCAGACGATGGCGAAGATGCAGAACGCGGCGCGCGAAGACGGCGGCGAAAAGCAAAGCTCGCGCGACGCCTCGTCGCTGCCGAAGGGCGCCGAGCTGAGCAAACGCGAGGTGAAGTTCCAGGGGCTGCAGGCCAAGCCCGACGGATCGGCGAACGAGGCGGTGCAGCAGACGCTCAAGTGGAAAGAGGGCGCGGACAAGTGGAAGGCGAAGGCGGACTCGGAGTACGTGCAGAAGCTGCGCTCGCTCAAGCTGCCGTTCGGCGCCGGCCCATCGGGAACCACCGATCGCATCATGTCGATGGCGCAGCTGCTCGGCTACGGCGACACCTACGCCGCGCGCCTGGCGTGCATCGGCTACCTGCTGCCGATCCGCGCGCACAGCTTGCACGAGATCATGCTGGCGGCGAGCACGTACGGCTGCGACTTCACCGACGGCCAGAAGCTCTACACCAACGTGAAGCCGCTCAGCGAAGCCGAGCTGAAGACGTGCGGCGGCGGCAAATTTCCGCACGAGCCGAAGGACGCTGGAAACGCCGGCGCTCCGCCCCAAAATAGCGGCAGCAAGAAGACGTGAGCGACGATCTCAACCATTGCCATTCGAGCGGCGTGCTCGTCGGGCCGGAGCGGATCTTCGGCCCCGAGCCGTTCGACTACTGCTGGCCGCTCGCGGACAGGCCCGTCGGCTGCAATCACCTGAAGTGCAGCGAGTGCGGCGCGACGGTGCGCAGCGGCAACCGCTTGAGCTCCGGCCCCGAGATCATGTCGCGCTGGCAGGAGATCTATCCGTCGACCGACTGGGACGCGCTGGTGGCGGCGAACGTGCTGCGGCGAAGCGACTTGCATCGCCTCTACGTCTGCGCGCACACGCAGCACATGGAGACGCTCGAGCGCTACCTCGACGACGAAAACGCGTGGCAGGTGATCGACCCGCCGCCGCCGTGGCGATGCGCCGGGCACCCGCGGCTGGCGCTGCCGGGCGCGCTCGACGGAATCGCGCTCGGGCGCGACACCGATTGGGACGCGCTGGCGGAGCGCGCGCTGTCGGAGCGGCTCGCGAGCGAGGTGCCGGCGACGGCGACCTTCGGCGATCTCTGGCTGAGCCGCCTCTATCACTTGATCAAGCACCACGAGCTCGGCGGGCGGCTCGGGCGCGCGGCGTTCGGCCAGATCTCGTCGGCGAACCTGGCGGTGCGCGTGGCGGCGATCGATTTCTTCCGGCGCAATCCGTCGGCGCCGGGCGCCGAGGACCTGCTGGCGCTCGCGCGCGAGCACCGCGACTGGTTCGCCGGCGTGGCCAATCCGAACGCGCCGGAGACGGACCTGCTCTACTTCGTGCTGCAGGCGCTCGCCTGCCGCGTCGAGGAGGGCGATCGCGCGCCGCTGCCGCTGATCCACGACGAGCTGCTCAAGCCGGGACCGAAGCCGGGCTACTTGATCGGCGCGCTCGAGCGTCACGACGCCGAGTGGCTGAAGGCGAACCGCACCGCGATCCTCTCGGCGAATTTGCAGCTCGCGCACCTGTTCTAGCGCGCTCGCCGGAGCGATGCAGGGCGATGTCGGGGCGGGTCGCAAGTATCGCCCGCCGCCCGGCTGTCGTATCCTGAGGACCATATCTTTGCTTGGAGGAGGTCGCCTATGCGCGCGTTGATGCTTGCGTGCTTCGTGCTCTCGTTCGCCGGCTGCACCGCGAACAATCCGCTGTTCAACTGCGGCGCGCTCGGCGCCGCGTGCTGCCCCGACGGAACCTGCAAGACCGGCGGCGCGTGCGTCGGCGGAAGCTGCAGCCAGTGCGGCGGGCCGGGACAAACCTGTTGCGCCGGCCAGCAGTGCTCGAGCGGCGCGGTGTGCAACGGCGGCACCTGCGCGGTGTGCGGCGGCGCGGGGCAACCGTGCTGCGGCGGCAACAGCTGCGCGGGAGGCGGCTGCTGCATCCAGCAGACGTGCACCGGCTCGGGCTCGATGTGCCCGTCGGTGGGCGGCAACTGCGCGAACGGCAGCTGCGGGACCTGCGGCGCCGTCGGGCAGCCGTGCTGCCAGGAGACCATGCCGCCGGCGAGGACCACCTGCACCGCGCAGAACGCGGTGTGCTCGCAAGCCGGGCAGTGCGTCGCCTGCGGCGGCGCGGGTCAGCCCTGCTGCGCCGGACGATCGTGCACCGCGCAAGGCGTGGCGTGCGGCGACACCGGCGTGTGCGAACAGTGCGGCGGCGCGGGCCAGGTCTGCTGCGCGGGCCGCGCCTGCTCGGCGTCGGGCCTCACCTGCGGCGACAACACCTGCGTGCAGTGCGGCGGCAACGGCCAGGCGTGCTGCCAGGGCGGCGCGTGCTCGTCGGGCTGCTGCGACTCGGCCAACGTCACCTGCGTCGCGACCGGCAGCAAGTGCTCGTCGGGCACCACGTGCATGGGCGGCGTGTGCCCGCCGCCGATGGGCGGCACCTGCGGCGCCGGCCAGCAGTTCCCGACGTTCCCCAAGGCGTGCACCAACACTGCGAGCTGCTCGTTCGGCTTCCACCAGGTGGACTGCTGCGGCTCGATGATCGCGGTCGGCTTCAATCACGATCAGCGCACGGCGTTCGACTCCGCCGAGACCGCGTGGGAGGCGACCTGCCCGGCGTGCGGCTGCGCGGCGCAGCCGATCAAAGCCGACGACGGCAAGACCTGCGCGATGACCGCGGTGAGCGTGGTGTGCACCGACGGCGGCATGTGCCTCACGCAGTGCAACTGAGCGTCAGCGCGCGAGCAGCGCCGCGGCGACGGGGATCGCCGCGGCGAGCGCGAGGATGATCCACGACCAGCGATTGCCGAAGTTGAGCGTGTAGCCGATGCCGAAGCGCTTCTCGACGAACAGCGCCGGATCGTCCGCGTCGGCGTAGAACAGCCCCCACTTCCAGCGCGCGTCGGAGGTGCGATCGCCGACGGGCGCGCCGTCGCGCGGCGCGGGCGCGGCGCGGCGCGTGCCGCCCTGGCCGAGGCGCGCGAGCGCGACCACCACGCCGACGGCGAGCGCCGCCTGCGCCAGCGCCAGCGACGGGACCAGCGCCGCGCCCGCGCGCGCGAGCGGCGCCAGCGCGATCGCGCCGAAGGTGATCGCCACCAGGTACTCGGCGCCGAGCAGCACGAACGCGTTGAGCCGGCGGAAGCCGCGCTCGGCGCGCGCCGGATCTCCGCCGGCCGCCACGGGGCGCGAAAATTTTTGCAGGCCGAGCGCGAGCAGCGCCAGCGCCGCGCACGTGCTCGCGCCGACGGCGAGCACGCCCCCGACGGCGGCCGGCGTGCGCGCGACGAAGTGATCGGGTTGGCCGGCGAAGTTCCAGTGCGTGGGGATGCGCTCGGGCAGCTCGCCGAAGCGGCGCCACAAGAGCGCGCCCGCCGCCGCGAGCAGCGCGAACGGCCCGAGCTGCGCCGCCAGGCCGCCGACCGGCGCACGCGCGCGCGGCGCGAGCGCGGCCTCGCGCACCGTCGACGGCTCGACCGCGTGCGGGCGCACGCGGCGCCGCGCGTCGGCGAACGCCAGCGTCGCGCCGGCGAGCAGCCACAGCGTGCCCGCCCCGCTCCACAGCGGCTGGCGCAAATACACCGCTACCGCGCCGATTGCGCCAGCCAGCGCCGCGCTCGCCCACAGCGACGCGCGATAGCGCCGCAAGATGCGCCGCGCCTCCGCCCCGTCGCGAAATCCGGCCGGCACCGTGACGGCGAAGTACAGCTCCGGCCGCGTGAGCCGCGGCATGGCGTGAAACACCAGCGCCACCAGCAGCGTGGTCGCCGCCGTCGAGATCCACGCCGCGTTCATCTGCGCGCTTCCTCGACGAACGCCGCCACGTCGTCGATCACCGCCGCCGCCACGTGCGCCGGCCGCGCGTAGTCGTCGAGCGTGCCCTCGCCCTCGACGAACAGGTGCGTCAACGTCGGGTACAGCTTGAGCCGCGCGCGCGGCCGCGACCCGAGCGCGCGCTGCCAGCCGTCGTAGTCGGCGCGCCGCACCTGGATGTCGCGATCGCCCTGCAGCACCAGGATCGGCAGGTCGAGCTTCGCCGCCACCTCGGCCGGACGATAGCCGCGCAAGTCGAGAAAGTAGCCCGCCGAGGTTTTTTGCCCGAGGACCTCGACCCAGTCGCTCGCCGCCAACTTGGGATCGCGCACGCGCGCGAGCGACGCCTCGGCGGCCGCCACGTCGGCCGGCGTCCCGCGCGCCTTCATCTGCTCGAGCACGACCTCCTCGAGCGGCCGCGTCGGCCCGGCGCAGATGACCAGCCCCGCGACGCGCGGCTCCCCGTCGGCGATGCGCGGCGCCATCATCGCGCCGAGGCTGTGGCCGAGCACGAACACGCGCTTGGGATCGATCTTCGCGGTGCGCGCCAAGAGCGCCACGCCCGCGCGCGCGTCGTCGATCGTCTCCTCGCGGATGGTGAAGCGCGCCGGCGCGATGAACGCCTTCGGATAGACGAACGAGCGCTTCGGGTAGCGCAGCACCGCCACGCCGCGCGACGACAGCCCGACCGCGAGATCGCGGAACGGCTGGTTGGGCCCGATGGTCTCGTTCTCGTCGGAGGAGCCGGAGCCGTGCACCAGCACCACCGCGGGAAACGGCCCGGCGCCGCGCGGCACGGTCAGCTTGCCGGCGAGCGCGAACGGCGGCGCGCCGACGGTGACGTCGCGCTCGTCGAAGCGATCGGCCGCGGCGTAGGGCGGCGGCGACCACGCCGGCGCGATCGGCGGAAAGAACAGGCCGGCGATCTTGCCGTCGCCGTCGAACGCCAGGCGCACGTCGAGCCGCCCCTTCTCGAACGCGCAGCGCAGCGTCGCCACCTCGAGCGCACCGCTCTTCACCGCCGCCGCCGACTCGACCCGCTGAAACTTTCCCAGCCCGCCGGCGAACTGCTGCCACACCGCGCCCAGCATCGCCGGCGCCGGCACCGCCGCCGCCATCTCCTTGGCGAAGCGCGCGTGCACGCCGGCGAAGTCCTGCGCCACCAGCTGCGCGAGCACCTTGCGCGCCGAGTCCTCCGGCTCCGCGCCGCGCGCCACCGACGGGACGAGCCACCCCGCCGCGATCGCGATCGCCATCGACATCGTCCTCGAGCGACTCATGATCCCTTCTCCTTGGCCAGCTGTGCGGCAATTTGCCGCAGCTCGCCCGCCAGCTCGTGTTGCGACACGCCCCCCGCCCGCGCCTCCGCCACCAGCTCCTGCAGCCGCCGCTTGAACCCCGCCCCGACGTCCGGGTGCGCGCGCGGCATCGCCCGCTCGAGCACCATCACGCCGCGCCGCCGCCTGAGGTCGAGCCACCGCTCGTCCGAGAGGATGCGGTAGGCCTCGGCGACCGTGTTGTGGTGCACGCCGAGATCGAGCGCCAGCTCACGCACCGTCGGCAGCTGATCGCCCGGCGAAAACTCCCCGGCCACCAGCAGCGCGCGCAAGGCGTTCGCGATCTGCCGGTAGGCCGGCACGGGCGAAGCCAGGTCGATGCGCAGCACCGGCGCCATTTGTCTGTTGTCCGCAGACAATGTACATCCAACTTCCCGGCTGTCAAGACGCTTGATCCCACCCCGATTGGGGACTAGCTATCCGGTATGCCCCAGCACGTCCTGGTGGTCGAAGACGACACCGACATCCTCAGCTCGCTCGTCGAGGTGATGCGCGACGAGGGCTTCGAGGTCTCGTCGGCCGCCAACGGCTACCAGGCACTGTCGCAGCTCGAGAGCGGCCCGATCGATCTCATCTTCCTCGACCTGATGATGCCGGTGATGGACGGCTGGCGTTTTCTCCAGGAGGCGCGGCGCCGCTTCCCCGAGCTGCACGCGCCGGTGGTGCTGCTCTCGGCGGTGCGCGAGCTGTCCGAAGAGGCGCGCCGCCTCGGCGTGGCGCGCTTCCTCTCGAAGCCGTTCAACCTCGACGACGTGGTGCGCCTCGCCCACGAGCTCGGCGACTCCCGGCACGACCGCCACGCCGTGTAATTGATTTCGTGTGCTAGGATCTTTGGATGCCTTCTGAGGGCCCGTCGCGGCCTTGGATCATCCTCAAGCGTCTCGCTCCCTACCTGATCGCAGTCGTCGCGCTCGTCTGGGTGTTCCGCCACGTCGACCTGCACGAGATGCTGCTGGCGTTCCGCCACGCGCCGATCGCGCTGTTCGTCGCCGTCTCGGCGGTGGCGCTGGTGGTCAACTGCATGGCCGACACGTTCGCCATGGGCACCGTGTTCCGCTGGTTCGGCTGCCGCGTGCCGTATTGGGATCTGTTCTTCGTGCGCGCGTCGACGTACCTGGTCGCGGTCGTCAACTATCACGTCGGGCAGGCCGCGCTCATCGGCTACCTCTATAAAGCGCGCAAGGTGCCGCTCCTGCGCGCGACCGGCTGGATCCTGTTCATCATCGGCATCAACGTCGGCACGCTGTTCCTGCTCGCGTCGTGGGGCGCGTCGCAGGCGTCGAGCGAGCTCGAGATCTTGCGGCTGGTGCCGGTGGCGTGCGGCGTGGGCGTGGTCGTCTACAGCGCGCTGCTGGTGCTAAAACCGCGCATTTTGGCAAACCGAGCGCTTTTAGCGCCGTTGTTCGAAATGGGGATCCCGGGCCACGTCAAGGGCGTCGGCGTGCGGCTGCCGCACATCGGAGTGCTACTTTTGTGGCACTACTTCTCGCTGCGCGCGTTCGGCATCGACGTCACCTGGAAGGCGGCGCTGCTGTACCTGCCGGCGTACTTCGCGGTGTCGTCGCTGCCGATCAACGTCAACGGCCTCGGCGTGGCGCAGCTGGTGGCGATCGAGTTCTTCTCGCGCTTCGCCGTCGTGCCGCCGGGCACCGTCGACGTCGCCGGCGCGCAGAAGGCCACCGTGATCGCCTACAGCCTCGGCACCTCGGGCGTCTCGATCCTGCTCCAGCTCGTGCTCGGGCTTTTGTGCCTGCGCCGCGGCACGGTGCTCGGCCTCGGCGCGCCGGCCAGCGAGCCCGCAGGGGAAGCCGCGTCGAGCTGACATGACCGACTACCAGCAGCCGCGCCGACTGAACGCCGTCAGCATCACGCTGATCCTCCTGGCGCTCGGCGCGTGCTACTGGTTCTGGCGATTTTTTCCCGCGTACTTCGACGGCTGGACGGTCGATCACGTGCTCAAGGAGTCGGCGGCCGCGGTGTACCGCACCAACCGGCTGAGCGAGCCCGAGCGGTCGCAGGAGCTGCGCGCGCTCGTCGACAAGACGCGCGCCGACATCATCAAGAAGGCGAACGTCAACGATCCCGAGCTGACGGTGAACCTGGACATCGACGGCAACCTGGCGACGTTCACCGCCGACTACCGCGTGGTGGTCACGCACCCGGTGACCAGCCGGACGACCCTCTTGCACTTCGTGAAGACGCAGAGCTCCGACATCAAGGCGGTGAGCTGGAAATGACGCGCGCGCTCGCCGCGGCCTTGGCGCTGCTCGCGGCGGGCGTGGCCTCGGGCGAGGGCTCGCGCGCCGTCGAGGTGGTGGTGCTCAAGCGCGCGGGCGTGACCGCGTACGAGGAAGTCTCGGAGGAGTTCGC
The DNA here is from genome assembly GCA_035652295.1 of Polyangia bacterium. GTDB lineage: Bacteria > Myxococcota_A > Polyangia > Palsa-1104 > Palsa-1104 > DASREC01. Next base: position 2,354 of record DASREC010000523.1, on the reverse strand, counting down.
CGAGCGCTGCCGCGTCAAGGCGCGCGTGGTCAGCTTCGGCGACGAGGGCGTGCAGCTGCGCGCGGCGCGCATCGACGCGGGCGACCTGGTGGTCACCGTCGGGCAGGAGGCGTTCGACGCGGCGGCGCACTCGGGCGCGCGGCTGATCCCGACGCTGGCGTTTCACACGCCGGCGGGTCTCGTCGGTCCGCCGGCCGCGCCGCCGCCGGAGTTGCTCCTACGCGTGCTCGCCACCGCGCGCCCGACGATCAAGATCGTCGGCGCGGTGTACGGCCCGCGCTCCGCGGCGCTGGCCAAGGCGGCGCAGCAGGCGGCCGAGCGCGCGGGGCTCACGCTCATCGCGACGCAGGTGAAGGACGGCCCGCAGGCGCTGCGCGCGCTGGTCAAGCTGGTGCCGAAGATCGACGCCATCTGGCTGCCCGGCGACACCGACGTGATCACGCCGCAGGTCTTCCAGTACGCGCTGCGCGAGCAGCTCGAGCGCGGCCTGCCGGTCGCCGCCGCCACGCGCCAGCAGGTCCACTCGGGCGCGCTCATGGCCGTCGACTTCGCGCCGCGCGCCGCCGGCCGCGTCGCCGCCGATCTCGCCAACCGTTTCCTCGACGGGCGCGAAGCCGGCGACGTCGACGACGTCGATCTCTACGGCGGCGCGCGCATCACCATCAACGCGGTGGTCGCGCGCCGGCTCGGCGTCGACGGCAAGGCGCTCGAGAACATGGGCGCGAAGATCGAAGGCGCGAGTGATCGATAACCTGACGCCGCACTCGGGCGAGCACGTGATCGCGCCGCAGCGATCGCGCCGCTTCCGCGTGCGCGTGTTCTTCTACCTGATGACGCTGACGCTGATCACCTCGGCGGTGTCGGGCCTCGCCTACTACATGCGGCAGGTGCAGTTCATCGAGAAGGACCGCACGCGCCGCGCGCACACGCTGCTCACGTCGCTGGCGACGCAGGCGGAGCTGGGCGCCTACGCCGGCGACGCGGCGCTGTGCGATCTGCCGGTGACGCGCACGTTCCGCGAAGAGGACGTGGTGCTGGTCGGCATCTACGATCCGCGCGGCAAGGAGATCACGCACCTGTCGGCGCCGCAGCTCTCGTCGCCCGCGCCGCCGCCGCTCGATAAATTGCAGCGCTTGATCGAGGACCCCGACGCGCCGCCGGTGCGGCTGGCGGCCGACGGCTACGACGATCTGTGGGCGCCGATCGTGACCACCGCGCGTCCCGCCGCCGTCGCGGCGTCGTCGGAGCCGGGCGGCGCACCGTCGCGTCGCGAGGTCGTCGGCCTGGCGCGCGTCGGCCTCTCGCTCACGCCCGCGCGCGAGCAATTGCGCGAGGTGATCTCGACGGGGATCTATCTCTCGATCGGCCTGCTCGCGCTCGGCGCGATCGCGGCGCTCCTGATCGCGGGGCGCATCTCGGGTCCGATCCTGGCGCTGGCGCGCGGCGCCGACGAGATCCGCGGCGGCAACCTCGACGTGAAGATCCCGATCACCTCGCACGACGAGATCGGCGTGCTGGCCGATTCGTTCAACCGAATGGCCGCGCGATTGCGCGAGACGGTCGCCAAGCTCGAGCAGCTCAACCGCAACCTCGAGTCGGAGGTGTCGCGCCGCACCGACGAGATCCGCCGCTCCGCCGAGTTCACCGAGGTGCTCAACGCGCCGATCGATCGCGGCCACACCACCGCCTCGACGGGCGCGCACCCCGAGCTGAGCCACCTGCTCGACGCCGCGCTGATCTCGCTGCAAGCCGGCACCGCGGTGCGCGCGGCGGCGGTGCTGCTCTCGTGGGAGTACGCGCTCGATTTTCAGTTGCAGGTGGCGGCGGCGCGCGGCGCGGAGGCGCGCGCGTTCGGCGCCATGCCGTCGCTCGAGTCGCTCAAGCAGGCGCGCCCGATCGTCGAGGCCGGCCGCGCGGTGGTGCCGCTCTTGTTCCGCGGGCAGCCCGAGGGCGCGATCGTGTTGATGGACGATCCGGTGTCGACGTTCGCCGTCGAGTTCGCCGCGCGCGCCGCCGGCCAGCTGGCGATCGCGATCTCCAACGCGCGCGCTTATGCTGCGTTGCAACATCTCGCGCAGGAGCTGAAGGAGCGCAACAGCGCGCTGGAGAAGCAGCGCGATCAGCTCTCGGAGATGAACCGGCTCAAGTCGGAGTTCCTGGCCAACGTCTCGCACGAGCTGCGCACGCCGCTCAACGCGATCCTCGGCTACACCGAGCTGATCCACGAGGAGGTCTACGGCCCGACGACCGGCGAGCAGCGCGAGGGCCTCGACGGGATCCTGGAGTCGGGGCGGAACCTGCTGACGCTGATCAACCAGATCCTCGATCTGTCGAAAGTGGAGTCGGGCAAGACC
>DASREC010000522.1:0-27841 GCA_035652295.1 Polyangia bacterium | reverse complement strand
CTCAGCGGTTGTTCACAGACCCACAGGTTCTCGTCGAGCGATCGCAGCATCCCGTGATGGAACGTCAGACGGCCGCGCGATTCAAGTGGCGCGCGTGTGCGATAATGATCGGATGCGCCCAGGCGAAGCGGTCGCCGCTCGCTTCCAGGTGGAGCGCCTCGCCGGACGCGGCGGCATGGGCGAGGTGTGGCGCGCCGTCGATCGCGAGACCGGCGAGCCGGTGGCGCTCAAGCTCCTGCACGCGCCGGGCGGCGGCGGCGAGGGCGATCGCTTCGCGCGCGAGGCGCGGCTGCTCGCCGAGCTGCGCCATCCGCACATCGTGCGCCACGTCGCCGACGGCGTGACCGACGCGGGCGAGCGCTACCTGGCGATGGAGTGGCTGGAGGGCGAGGATCTCGATCAGCGGCTGCAGCGCGCCGGGCTCACGCTCGCCGAGAGCGTCGAGCTGGCGACGCGCGTGGCCGATGCGCTGGCGGCCGCGCACGCGCACGGCATCGTGCATCGCGACATCAAGCCGTCGAATCTTTTTCTGCCGTCGGGGGCGATCGCCGGCGTGAAGCTGCTCGACTTCGGCATCGCGCGCTGGCAGGCGACGCGCGCGGCCACGCGCACCGGCGTCATGATCGGCACGCCCGGCTACATGGCGCCCGAGCAGGCGCGCGGCGCCCGCGCCGTCGACGGGCGCGCCGACGTGTACGCGCTCGGCTGCGTGCTGTTCGAATGTTTGACCGGGCGGCCGGCGTTCGTCGGCGAGCACCTGATGGCGCTGCTCGCCAAGATTTTGCTCGAAGACGCGCCGCGCCCGCGCGAATTGCGCGCCGAGCTGCCGCCCGCCGTCGACGCGCTGGTGGCGCGCATGATGAGCAAGGATCCCGACGGCCGCCCGCGCGACGGCGCCGCGCTCTACGCCGAGCTGTCGGCGCTGGTCGACGGCGGGCTGCTCGCGCAGGTGGCCGCGCCCGGCGCCGCGGCGCCCTCCGCGTCGCCGCGCGGCGAGCGCCCGTCGGCGCTGACGATCTCCGACGAGCGGCTGGTCACCGTCGTGGCGGCGCACCTCGGGCGCGGCGAGACGCTGATCGGCGATCGCACGCTCACGCCCGAGGAGGCGATCGCCAACCACGATCGGCTGGCATCGATCGTCGCGCCGTTCTCGGCGCGCGCCGAGTGGCTGGCCGACGGCTCGCTGGTGGCGGTGTTCGCCGGCGCGGGCGCTGCCAACGATCAAGTCGCGCACGCCGCGCGCTGCGCGCTGGCGCTGCGCCCGCTCGCCGGCGGCGCGCCGATGGTGCTGGCCACCGGGCGCGGCGTGGTCGCCGGCCGGCTCCCCGTCGGCGAAGCGGTGGATCGCGCGGCGCGCATGCTGCGCGAGACCGCGGTGACCGGCGGCGAGCCGGCGATCCGCCTCGACGAGGTCTCGGCGGGATTGCTCGAGGCGGGCTTCGACGTGCGCGCGGGCGCGCGCGGACCGGAGCTGCACGCCGAGCGCGACGCGCCGTCGGCCACGCGCACACTGCTCGGCAAACCCACGCCGTGCGTCGGGCGCGAGCGCGAATTGGCGCTGCTCGACGCCACGCTGGCCGAGTGCGCCGGCGAGCCGGTGGCGCGCGTGGTGCTGGTGACCGCGCCGACCGGCGTCGGCAAATCGCGCGTGCGCCACGAGTTCGTGCGCAAGCTCGACGCGCGCGCCGAGCCGGTCGAGCTGTGGCAGGCGCGCGGCGATCCGATGAGCGCCGGCTCGCCGTTCGGTCTCCTGCGCCGCGCGATCCGCGGCGCGCTCGGGCTGCGCGACGGCGAGCCGCCCGAGACCGCGCGCGAAAAATTGTGCGCCCGCGTGGCCGCGCGCGTGCCGGAGATCGATCGCGCGCGCGTGGCGCAGTTCCTCGGCGAGCTGGCGGGCGCGCCGTTTCCCGACGACGCGTCGGTACCGCTCGCCGCCGCGCGCCGCGACGCCATCCTCATGGGCGACCAGATGTGCCGCGCGTGGGAGGACTGGCTCTCGGCGGAGTGCGGCGCGCGCCCGGTGGTGCTGGTGCTGGAGGATCTGCACTGGGGCGATCTGCCGACGGTGAAGTTCGTCGACGCGGCGTTGCGCAACCTGCGCGATCGGCCGTTCTTCGTGCTGGCGCTGGCGCGGCCCGAGGTGCACGAGCTGTTTCCGCGGCTGTGGGCCGAGCGCGGCGTGCAGGAGCTGCGGCTCGCCGAGCTGACCAGGCGCGCCGCCGAGCGCCTCGTGCGCCAGGTGCTCGGCGACGTGGACGCGCAGACGATCGCGCGCGTGGTCGAGCGCGCCGAGGGCAACGCGTTCTATCTTGAGGAGTTGATCCGCGCGGTCGCCGACGGCAAAGGCGACGATCTGCCGGGCACGGTGCTGGCGATGGTGCAGGCGCGGCTCGAGGCGCTGGATGCGCGCGCGCGCCACGTCTTGCGCGCGTCGAGCGTGTTCGGCCAGGTGTTCTGGCGCGCGGGCGTGCAGGCGCTCCTCGGTGGCGTGCGCACCGCAGACGCGGGCGCGGCGTTCGACGAGCTCGGGCGGCGCGAGCTTTTGCAGCGGCGGCCCGAGGCGCGCTTTCCCGACGCGGGCGACGAGTGGGTGTTCCGCCACGCGCTGGTGCGCGAGGCCGCGTACGCCACGCTCAGCGCCGAGGATCGCGCGGTCGGCCACCGCCTCGCCGGCGAGTGGCTGGAGTCGGCCGGTGAGCGCGACGCGATGACGCTGGCCGAGCACTTCGAGCGCGGCGGCGAAGCGGCGCGCGCCGTTCTCGGATATCGCCGCGCCGCCGAGCAGGCGCTCGAGGGCAACGACTTCGCCGGCGTGCACGACCGCGTGGCGCGCGCGATCCGCTCGGGCGCCGACGGCGAGGTGCGCGGCGCACTCCAGCTCCTCGACGCCGAGGCGCACGCGTGGCAGGGCCACTTCCGCGAGACCATCACCGCCGGCGAGGCGGCGCTGGCGTCGCTGCCGCGCGGCGGCGAGCCGTGGTGCAAGGCCGCCGGCGAGGTCGCGCTGGCGTCGGGCCGGCTGGTCGATCGCGATCGCATCGTCGCGCTCGGCGAGGAGCTCCTGGCGCTGCGCCCCGACGACGCCGCGCTGCGCGCCTACGTGATCGCGGCCTCGCGCCTGACCGCGCAGGTGGTGATCATCGGCAAGCAGGAGCTGGCCGCGCGCCTGATCGCGCGCCTCGACGAGATCGCCGGCGCGATCGCCGAGCGCGACCCGGCCGTCGCCGGCCCGCTGCACGAGGCGCGCTCGTTCTTCAGCATCATGATCACCAACAGCTTCGGCGCCGGCATCGTGCAGATCCTCGCCGCCGTCGAGGCGTTCGAGCAGGCCGGCGATCTGCGCAACTCGTGCGCGCAGCGGATCAACATCGGCTTCGGCCTGTTCGAGATGGGGCGCTATCCGCACGCCGAGTCGGTGATGCGCGACGTGCTGGCGATCGGCGGGCGGCTCGGGCTCGAGCGGGTGACCAACGTCGCGCGCGTGACGCTCGGCGGCGCGGTGGCGCGCCAGGGCCGCGTCGAGGAGGCGCTGGCGATCGAGCGCGAGGCGGCCGAGACGTTTCGCGCGCTCGGCGACTGGCGCTACGAGGGCACCGCGCGCGTGCAGCTCGCGTACATGCACCTCGCGCTCGGCGCGCTCGACGAGGCCGAGCGTCACGCGCGCGAGGCGCTGGAGCTGCTCGGGCGCGTGCCGATGCACCGCCCGCTGGCGCTGGCCGCGCTCGCGCGGATCCTGCTCACGCGCGGCCGCGCCGAGGAGGCGCTCGGCTTCGCCGCCGAGGCGGTGAGCATCCGCCGCACGGTGATCGCCGCCACGCAGCTCGACGTCCGCCCCGAGCTGGCGTACGCCGAGGCGCTGCACGACACCGGCGATCTCGACGGCGCGCGCCGCGCCATCGCCGAGCTGCGCGCGGTGCTGCTCGAGCGCTCGTCGCGCAACGAAGATCCCGAGCTGCGCGACAGCTACCTGGCGGTGGCCGAGCACGCGCGCGCGTTCAAGCTCGCGGCCGATTGGAACGCCACGTAAACGCGATTCCACGTCGAGGAAAACCATTTCCATTCGCCCCGGCGAGCGCCAGCCGGCGCGCTGGCACGGCGCCTGCTCCCTCTCCCGGGCAGAGGTGCTCGATGCCCACGGATTTCGACGAGGATTGGATCTCCGCTTCGGCCGACGCGAACCACGACATCGACGCGTTCGAGGACGAGGATACGCTGGAGTTCGTGATCACCTCCGCTGACGAGGAGGACGAGTCGACGTGGCAGTGGGACGGCCACGAATGGCGCCGCGTGTGATCACGCGCTCGGCAGAGCAGATATCCGGGTCCGCTTCGCGTCCCGGCTACTTCGGATCGCGGAACCGCTCGGCGTGCACCACCTCGTCGAGCGGGCGGCGCCGCCGCCACTCGGTCTCCTCGAGCATCGGCCGCTCGCGAAACTCGAGCGGATAGCCGACGCACAGGTACGCCACCGGATCGACGCCGGCCGGCAGCGCCAGCTCGCCCTTGAGCACCTCCGGCTCGACGATCGACACCCAGCCGACGCCCACGCCCTCGACGCGCGCCGCCAGCCATAAGTTCTCGACGGCGCAGCACACGCTCCAGCGCAGCGCGTCCGGCTGCGCGGTCGAGCCGAGCACCGCCTCGTCGCGCGGGCGCGTGTCGCAGGTGACGCACAGGTTGAGCGCCGACTCGAGGATCCCCTCGAGGCGATAGGCGAGGTACTTGGCGCGGCGTGGCTCCTCGTAGCGCGCCGCCTCGCGCTCGCGGCAGCGCAGGAAGCTCTCGCGGATGCGCGCGCGCCGCTCGCGGTCGCGCACCACGATGAAGTCCCACGGCTGCGAGTAGCCGACGCTCGGCGCCTGGTGCGCGGCCGACAGGATGCGCGTGAGCACCGCCTCGTCGAGCGGCGCGCCGTCGCGGAACAGGCGCACGTCGCGGCGGCGGGCGATCACCTGGTACACGGCCTCGCGCGCCGACTCGCTGAATTCATCCACGTATGAGCATGTATTCATGCGATCCCCGCCAAAACGTCGATTTGAGCCAGATCCAGGGCAGCGCCGAAATGATCGGCCAGGACGTCATAAGCATCGCGATCGTTCGCGCCCGCGCCTTCGCCTGCCGAGCTCGCCGCGCGCCCGGTGACCGCCGCCACCAGCGCGTCGCGCACCGCCGCGTTCTCGAAGAGCCCGTGCACCAGCGTGCCGGCGACGCTGCGCAGCACCGCGCCCTCCGCCGCGCCCGACGGCTCGACGCGCGCGAACGGCCGCGCCGCGCCGACGGTGACGCGCCCGCAGTGGATCTCGTAGCCGCGCACGCGCGCGCCGCCCGCGCGGTCGAGCAGCGGCAGCCCTTCGCCGAGCCGCAGCTCCACCGGCGTGGTCACCTTGTCGCGCTCGAAGCGCGTGACGATCGGGAGCAGGCCGAGTCCGGGCGCGTCCTCCGTCGAGGATTCGACGCCGAGCGGATCGAGCACGCGCTCGCCCAGCATCTGGAAGCCGCCGCAGATCCCGAGCACCGGCTGCCCCGCGTGCGCGCGCGCCGCGATCGCGCCGGCGATCCCCGTCGAGCGCAGCCACGCGAGGTCGTTCACCGTGCACTTGGTGCCGGGCAGGATCACCAGCGCCGCGCCGTCGAGCTCGCCGGGCCGCTCGCACCAGCGCACGTCGAGCGCCGGCTCGCGCATGAGCGGCTCGAGCTCGTCGAAGTTCGACAGCCGCGGCAGCTTCACGACCGCGATGCGCGCGCGGCCCGGCCGCGAATGATCGCGCTTGAGATCGAGCGAGTCCTCGCTGGCGATGCCGGTGTCGCCGAGGTGCGGCACCACGCCGGCCACGCGCACGCCGGTGCGCGCTTCGAGGAACTTCACGCCGCCGGCGAACAGCGACGGGTCGCCGCGAAACTTGTTGATCACCAGCGCGCCCACGCGCGCGCGCTCGGCGGGGTCGAGCAGTTCGAGCGTGCCGACCAGCGCCGCCAGCGCGCCGCCGCGCTCGATGTCGGTGACCAAGACGACGCGCGCCTCGGCCCGCTCGGCGACCCACATGTTCACGAGGTCGCGATCTTTCAGGTTCACCTCGGCAGGGCTGCCCGCGCCCTCGATGACGATCAGATCGTGCTCGGCGCGCAGGCGATCGATCGACTGCCCGACGATCGTGCGCAGCTCCAGCTTGCGCTCGTGGTAGTCGCGAAAATGGAACGAGCCGATCGGCCGGCCGAGCACCACGACCTGCGACGACGACAGTCCCTCGGGCTTGAGCAGGATCGGGTTCATGTCGGCCGACGGGCGCGCGCGCGCCGCCTCCGCCTGCGCGAATTGCGCGCGGCCGATCTCGGCGCCGTCGGGCGTGACCGCGGAGTTGAGCGCCATGTTTTGCGCTTTGAACGGCGCAACTCTGAGGCCACGCCGCGCGTACAGCCGGCACAGCGCGGTGACGAGCAGGCTCTTGCCGACGGAGGAGGCGGTGCCCTGCACCATCAGCGTCCGCGCGCTCACGACGCTTTGCTCCAGGCGCGCGCGAGCATTTCCTGATCGGCTTCGCTGCGCACGCCGACGCGCACGTGCTCGGGCAGGCCGAAGCTGGAGGCGTCGCGCACGCGGCAGCCGAGGCTCAGGATGCAGCGGCTGAACGTTGGCGCGTCGCCGACGCGGTAGAGCAGGAACGGGCCGCCCTCGCCGTCGAGCGGCGCGCCGAACGGAGCCAGCCGCGCCGCGAGCGCGCGTCTCAGCCGCGCGAGCTCGCGACGGAGCGCGGGCAGCACGCTCCACTCGTCGAGCGCGGCGAGGCCGGCGGCGATCGCCGGCGCCGAGACGTTCCACGGCGGCAGCGACGCCTGCACCGCGCGCGCGATCGGCGCGCCCGCCAGCAGGCAGCCGAGCCGCAGCCCCGGCAGCGCGAACAGCTTGGTGAACGAGCGCAGCGACGCGACGTTCTCGCGCGGCCCGAGTTCGCTCACCGGCGCGACGTCGTCGAACATCGGCAGGTACGCCTCGTCGATCACCCACAGCGTCGACGGCGAGGCGCGCGCCAGATCATCGATCAGCGCGAGCGGCGCGCTCGACAGGCACGGATTCGACGGGCGGCACACGAACGCCAGCGACGGCGACGCGCGCAAGGCGGCGAGCGCGGCGTCGCGATCGATCGAGGACGCGCCGGCGAACGGCGCGGGTGCGCGCAGCTCCAGCCACTCGGCGCCGCTCGCGCGCGCGGCTTGCGCGTACTCGCCGAACGTCGGGCCGAGCACCAGCACGCGGCGGCCGGGCCCGCCGAACGCGCGCGCCAGCGCCCAGATCAGCTCGACCGAGCCGGCGCCCGCGACCACCTGGTCTGCGCCGCGCGCGCCGTCGAGCACCGCCGCGATCCGCTCGCGCAGCGGCCGCGCCGTCGGGTGCGGATAGCGGGATAGATCGGCCTCGCGCGCCGCGCGCAGGATCGACGGCGGCGGCGCGAACGGCGAAACTCCCGTCGAGAAATCGAGCACGCCGTCGGGCGCGTCGCCGCCGTGCACCGCCGGCGCGAGCGCGCGCAATTCGGGGCGCGGCTCGACGCGCGGCTCAGGCGCCATGGGCCTTCATCCACGCGCCGAGCGCCACCAGCGCAGCCGCGAGCGCGCACGCGATCGCCATGATCGCGATCGACCGCTCGACGTCGCCCGCCGCCGGCTCGGCGCCGCCCGCGCCCAGCCGATAGCAGCCGACCTTCTCCAGCTGCACGCCGAGCGCGCCGGCCATCGCCGCCATCGGCCGGCCGGCGTTGGGGCTCTCGGTCGCCGCCGCGTCGCGCCACCAGGTGCGCAGCGCGCGCGCCGGCGACCTGCGGCAAATTGCCGCACCCGCGACCAGTAGCAGCGCGGTCAGGCGCGCCGGGATCAGGTTGAGCGCGTCGTCGAGGCGCGCCGCCGCCTTGCCCAGCCACTCGGTCTCGCCGTGGTAGCCGATGAGCGCGTCGAGCGTGTTGGCGGCGCGATAGGCGAGCGCGCCCGGCACGCCGAGCGCGAGGTAGTAGACGAGCGGCGCCACCAGCGAGTCGGAGGTGTTCTCGGCGACCGACTCGATCGCGGCGGCGGCCAGCAGCGGCTCGCCGAGCGCGCTCACGTCGCGCGAGACCAGGCTGCGCAGCGCCGCGCGCGCGGCCGGCACGTCGCCGTCGCGCAGCGCGCGCGCCACCCGCGCCGCCGCCGCGCCGAGCGCGCGGATCGCGAACGCGCTCTTGAGCAGGTAGATCTCGACGGCGAGCTGCGCCCACGGCCACGCGGCCAGCGCGTGCAGCAGCAGCCACGCGCCGCCGCCGAAGATCAGCGGACCGGAGAGCGCCATCAGCGCGCCGTACGCGAACGCGGCGCCGGGCGAGCGCGGGGCGCGGCGGCGGAGCGCGCGCTGCAAGCGGCCCATCCACACCACCGGGTGCAGCAGGTTCGGTGGCTCACCGACGGCGAGATCGAACGCCAGCGCGCCGCCGAGCGCGATCGCCGCGTGCTCGAAGCCGGTCATCGCCGCGCCCCGAATTCGGCGAGCCAGCGATCGACGCCGCGCTCCGTCGCTGCGCGCACCGCCGCGCCGACCAGCGCGCCGAGCGCGGTGTGCTTGCCGGCCCAGCGCTCGCCGCTTTTTTCGTCGGGCGCGGCGATCACGATGCAGTCGGTGCCGGTGCCGGTCGACGGGCGGCCGCTGCGGCGGCTGGGCACGCGCCGTTCGAGGAGCGCGGCGGTGCGCGCCTCGGCGGCGAGCGCGCAGACTTCGACCAGCGCCGGCTCGGCGAGCGCGCACGACGTCTGCACCACCACATTAATGGTGCCGACCGCGCGCAGGAGCGGGCCGGGCGGATCGCCGGCGGCGAGCGCGTTGCCGAGCCCGACGGTGGCGACGCAGCGGACCGCGAGCGCGCCGCCCGAGAGCGTGACGTCTTCGTAGGCGTCGAGGTCGCGCGCGGTGAGCAGGCCGATCGCGCCGTCGAGGCCGGCGCCGGCGAGCGACGCGCGCAAGAGCGCTTCCGGATCGGCGTCGCGGCCGAGCTCGCGATCGTCGACGTGACGCCACACGACCGCGCTCGCGCGCGCGCGGCCGCCGCCGATCGGCGCCCACGAGAGCGTCGCGTGCGGCCGGGCGAAGCGCACGACGAGCAGGCGGCCCGCGCGCTCCACCGTCGAGCGCGCGGTCTCGAGCGGCGCGGCGTCGCCGATCATCGGTGCGCTCATCGATGTGCTCCGGCGCGCGCGGCGCACGAGGCGACGAACCCTTCGGCGCAGAGCGGGTTCGACGCCCAGTGCGCGTGGACGTACGACGCCAGCACGTTCTCGCCGCCGTACCCTTCGACGTGGGTCGCGCCGCCGCGCCGCCGCCGCACGCTGTACGCGCCGCCGCCGTCCGCGCCTTCGAGCGTCGAGTAGCGGAACTGGTGGCCGCGCAAACGCAGCCCCGCGCCGCCGAGGATCGTGCGCCGCTGCGTCTCGACTTCGACGTAGCCGAGCGCCTGCAAGCGATCGCTCATCACCGCGACGCCCGGCACCAGGCCCACCATCTCGTGCTCGCGCCCGTCGAGCGTGCGGATGGCGCGCGACAGATACATGAGCCCGCCGCACTCGGCGTAGACCGGCGCGCCCGAGGCGGCGAACGCGCGCAGCGACTCGCGCATCGAGCGATTCGCGGCGAGCGCGGCGGCGTGCGCCTCGGGATAGCCGCCGCCGAGGTAGACGCCGTCGGCGGGCGGCAGCCGCGCGTCGGCGATCGGCGAGAAGCGCACCAGCTCGGCGCCGAGCGCCTCGAGCCGCCGCAGGTTGTCGTCGTAGTAGAAGTGGAACGCGGCGTCGTCGGCGAGCGCGACGCGGCAGCGGCGGGGCGCGCGCTCGCGTTCGCCGGGTGCGGGCACGTCGAGCGCGGGCGCCGATTGCGCCAGCCGCTCGAGCGCCAGCGGATCGGTCATCTTCTCGACGAGCGCGCCCCACGCCGCCAACTTCTCGTCGGGCACGGCGGCGCGATCGGCGGTGCGCAAGCCGAGGTGCCGCTCGGGAAACGCCAGGCCTGGCTCGTCGGGCAATCCGCCGAGCACCGGCGCGACGCCGCGCCTGGCGCACGCCGAGCGCAAGATGTCGAGGTGCCCCGTCGAGCCGACGCGGTTGGCGAACAGCCCGCCGATGCGCAGCGCCGGATCGAACGCGGCCAGCCCGAGCGCGATCGCCGCGACGGTGCGCGCCATGCCCGACGCGTCGACGACCGCGAGCACCGGCGCGTCGAGCCACTTGGCGATCTCGGCCGCGCTGCCCTCGTCGGAGTCGGGCGACGCACCGTCGTACAAACCCATCACGCCCTCGATCAGCGCCACGTCGGCGCCCGCCGAACCGCGCGCGAACGTCTGCAGCACCGCCTCGCGCCCCATCATCCAGCCGTCGAGGTTGTGGCACGCGCCGCCGCTCGCGCGCGCGTGGTACGTCGGATCGAGATAGTCGGGCCCGCACTTGAACACCGCCACGCGCCGCCCGCGACGGCGCAGCGCCTCGGTGAGCGCGACCATCACCGTGGTCTTGCCGACGCCCGACGCGGTGCCGGCGACGACCAGGCGCGGGATCGCCGCCGCCATCAGAAGTCGAGCCCCGGCTGCGCGCGCACGCCTTTTTCGAACGGGTGCTTCACCGACTTCATCTCGGTCACCAGATCGGCGGCGGCGAGCAGCGCCTCGGGCGCGTTGCGTCCGGTGATCACCACGTGCACGTGCGGCGGGCGCGCGCGCAGCGTCTCCAGCACCTCCTCGACGGGAACGAAGCCGTAGTTGAGCACGTAGGTCAGCTCGTCGAGGATCACGATGTCGCGCGCGCCGCCCGCGATCAGCTCGCGCGAGCGCTGCCACGCCGCCGCTGCCGCCGCCTTGTCGCGCGACAGGTCGTCCGACTCCCACGTGAAGCCGAGCCCCATCACGTGAAACTCGAGCTGCGGCAGGCGCGCCGCGAAGTCGCGCTCGCCGGTCTTCCACTTGCCCTTGATGAACTGCACCACGGCGACGCGCAGCTCGCGGCCGAGCGCGCGAAACGCGATGCCGAGCGCGGCGGTGGTCTTGCCCTTGCCATTTCCCGTGTAGACGACGACCAGGCCGGTCGCGGGCGCTGCCGCCGAGGATTCGCCGCTCACGCGAGCACCTCGCGCACCTTCGCGATCACTGCGTCGACGCGATCGGCGCCGGCGACGATCACGCGCGCGGCGTGCGGGCGCGCCGCGGCTTCGGTCAGCGGGCCGATGGCGATCGCCGGCGCCGGCGCGAGCGCGCGGCCGTAGTCGGAGCCGTAGAGCAGCTCGGCGGCGCTCGAGCTCGGCAGCACGACGGCGTCGAACGGCTCGCGCGGCGGCGGCGGGAACTGCGCGCGCGTCGCGTAACCGACGGCGGTGGCGGCGAGCGCGCCCAGCTCCTTCAGCTCGGCGACCAGGTTCGGGCGGCGCGACTCGTCGGTGACGATCAGGATCGTTCGGCCGCGCACCAGCTCGGCGCGCGCCGACAATTCGTCGCGGCACGATCCGGCGACGTGCAGCGCGGGCTCGAGCCCCGCCTCGCGCAGCCGCGCGCGGGCGCGTTCACCGACGGTGATGATCGCGCGATGAGCCAGCTCGGCGCGCGCGGCGTCGACCGCCTCGGCGCTCGGCAGCATCACCCAATCCCACGCGCCGGCGCGCGCGAGCTGTTCGCGCAGCGCAGCCGGATCGACCGCGGCCGCGCTCACCGACGGCGCTTCGATCACCTCGGCGCCGAGCGCGCGCAAGCCGGCGGCCAGCTGCGACTCGCCCGGGCGCGCGCGCGCGACCAGGATGCGCCGGCCGTGCAGCGGGCGCTTCTCGATCCAGCCGAGCGTCTCGCGCAGCGACACCACCTCGCCGACGACGATCAGCGCCGGATCGTCGCGATCCACGTCGGCGGTCTTCGCTACCAGATCGCCGAGCGTCCCGACGATCACGCGCTGCCTGGCGGTGGTCGCGCGCGCGATCCAGGCCGCCGGCGTCGACGGCGCGCGCCCGTTCTCGACGAGCCGCGCGAGGTTCTCGCCCAGCTTCTTCGCCGCCATGAACAGCACCACCGTGCCGCGCGCGCGGGCGAGCGCCGCCCAATCGGTGGACGCCGGCGTGCCCGCGAGCAGATCGTGCCCGGTGGCGAACGTGACGTCGGAGGAGACGCGCCGGTGCGTGAGCGGAATGCCCGCGTACGCCGCCGCGCCGAGCGCCGCCGAGACGCCGGGCACGATCTCGAACGCGATGCCGGCCGCGTGCAGCTCCTCCGCCTCTTCGCCGCCGCGCCCGAACACCAGCGGATCGCCCTGCTTGAGCCGCACGACGTTCTTGCCTTCGCGCGCGCGCGCGATCACGTCGGGGTGGATCTTGTACTCGGCGCTCGACGCGCCCTTGCCGCGATGCCCGACGGAGATTCGCTCGGCGCGCGGGCCGATCTCGGCGAGCACCGCGTCCGAGATCAGCGCGTCGTAGGCGACGACCTCGGCGTCGCGCAGCAGCTCCGCCGCGCGCACCGTCAGCAATTTCGGATCGCCGGGCCCCGCGCCGACGAGAAAAACCGTCCCGCTCTGGTTCATGAACGCTGCGCCTTGCGGTACCCGTGGCTGAAGTCGGCGGCGTAGAGCCGCGAGTCGGCGAACTCGCTGGCGGTGAGCACGCGCCCGACCAGCACCATCGACGTCGACTTGATGCCGGCCGCCTTCACCTTCGCGGCGATGTCGGCGAGCGTGCCGCTCACGATCGTCTGATCGGGCCACGTCGCCTTGTGCACCACCGCGACCGGGCAGTCCGCGCCGTACGACGGGATCAGATCGCGCGCCACCTCGTCGAGCAGCGTGATCGAGAGGAAGAGCGCGAGCGTCGCTTGATGCTTGGCGAGGTCGTGCAGCTTTTCCTTTTCCGGCATCGACGTGCGTCCCTCGGCGCGCGTCAGGATCACGGTCTGGCACAGCTCGGGCAGCGTCAGCTCGCGGCCGAGCGCGGCGGCAGCCGCGGTGAACGACGACACGCCCGGCACGATCTCGTACGCGATGCCGAGCGCCTCGAGCCGGCGCATCTGCTCCGCCGTCGAGCCGAAGATCGACGGATCGCCGGTGTGCACGCGCGCCACGTCGCGATCGGCGTCGCGCGCGGCCGTCATCACCGCGACGATCTCGTCGAGCGTCATCCCCGACGAGTCGAGCACCTGCGCGTCGGGCCGCGCGCGCGCGACGACTTCCGCCGGCACCAGCGAGCCGGTGTAGAGCACGACCGGGCAACGCGCGATCAGCTCCGCGCCCTTGACGGTGATGAGGCCGGGATCGCCGGGCCCCGCGCCGATGATGTAGACCTTCATGATCTCCTCACGAGCACTTGAGCATGGTGTCGCGCACGATGTTCCAGACCGGCTGCGGGATCTCGATCAGCCACTGCGCGCGCAATTCTCCCGACGGCTGCTGGTTGGTCACCACGCGCCACAGCCGCTCCGACACCGAGCCGTTGCGCGCGATCACCAGCTTGTCCGAGATGAGCTGCGCGAGCGCCGCTAGATCGTCGTGCTCGACCAGGAGCGCGCAGCCCGACAGCGGCAATTTGCCGTCGAGCGGCAGCGTGTACGGCGGCGCGAGCGTGTCGCCGACCGCGCACGGCTCCTTGGGATTGCCGACGAGGATCTGCTTGCCGTCGTGCTCGACGATGATCGATCCGGCGTAGCGTCCGATGCGCGCCATCGCTACTCCTCCAGCGCGCCCGGCACGCGCAGCGAGCGCGCCGGCTTCTGGCCCGGCAGCACCTCGCCGTCCCACGTGTACTTGTTGGTGTAGCCGCGCGGCGTGACCATGTAGCCCTCGAACACGAACGTGTTCGTCGAGCCGACCAGCACCGTCGTCAGCATGCCGATCTCGTAGTCGGTGAAGTGATCGAGGTCGGTGAGCACCACGTTCTCCAACTCGCGGTACGCGCTCTTGACCAGCGCCACCGGCGTCGCGCCGTCGCGGTGCGCGCGGATGATCCGCTGCGCCTCGAGGATCTGCCGCGTGCGCCGCCCCGACGCCGGGTTGTAGAGGCCGATGACGAAGTCGGCCGACGCGGCGGCTTCGAGCTTCTTCGCGATCGCCGGCCACGGCGTCAGCAGATCCGAGAGCGAGATGGAGCAGAAGTCGTGCACCAGCGGCGCGCCCACGCGCGACGCGCACGAGTTGATGGCGGTGATGCCCGGCACGATGCGCAGCTCCGGCGAGTCGCCGCGCTTCCAGCCGATCTCCTTGAGCACCTCGAACACCAGCCCCGCCATGCCGTACACGCCCGCGTCGCCCGACGAGATCAGCGCCACGCGCCCGCCGCCGCGCGCCCGCTCGACCGCCGCGCGCGCGCGCCCGATCTCCTCGGTCATGCCGGTCTGCACCACCTCTTTCCCGTCGAGGAGATGCGCGACCAGGCCGATGTACGTGCGGTAACCGACGACCAACTGCGCGTCGGCGATGGCGCGGATCGCGGCGGGCGTCGCGTGCTCCTCGGCGCCGGGCCCGATGCCGACGACGTAGAGAATTCCCGGCTCAGCCATGCTTCACCTCGCGCGCGGCGAACGGAATTCGCGCGACCGCGAACGTCATCGATCGCCCCGCGCCCTCTTCGGTGTAGACCTGCTTCGGCACGATCAGCTCGCGCGCGCCCGCCGCCAGCAGCGCCGCCGGCTCGGCGACTCCGCGCGTGCCCACGTGCTTCTTCACCATCTCCGACGGCGATTCGATGCCCGGCGTGGCGTCGAGCTCGGCCGCGCTGAAGAACGCGAGCGGCCAGCCGAAGCGCGCCTTCAGATGGTGCAGCGCCGGCTCCTCCTGCTTGACGTCGATCGACGCCACTGACTTCACCGACGCCGGCGACAGGCCGTGCTTCGCCAAGAGCGCGCGCACGCCGCGCTCGACGAGGTCGGGCGGCGTCAGCTTGTCGCAGCCGATGCCGAGCACCAGGCTCTTCGGCCGATAGATGACCGCGCGCTCCCAGATCGCGCGATGGGTCTCGCGCAGCTCGCGGTCCGTCGCGATCAGCAACATCTCCCAATTCGAAGGATCCAGTCCGTCGAGCGAGGTCGCGTAGCGCACGCCCTCCGGCAGCGGATCGCCGAGCGGCCACCAGTCGGGCTCGCCGGTCTCCTGCACGAACATCACCGGCTGCGCGTTGACCACCGCCGCGCAGCCGCGCGTGACGTTGCGATCGGGATCGTCGAGCGTCCAGCCGAGATCGCGCCCGAGGATATCGACGGTGAGCGTGCCGCGCACGTCCGAGGCGGTGGTGATCACCGGCGTCGCCGAGAGCGCGCCCGCGATCCGCTCGGTGAAGAAGTTGCCGCGCCCGACGTGCCCCGACAGGACGCAGATGGCGAAGCGCGCCGCGTCGTCGACGCACACGATCGCCGGATCGACTTTCTTGTTTTGCAGGAGCGGGGCGATCATGCGCACCACCGCGCCGACGCTGATCACGTGCACGTGGCAGTCGTAGGCGGTGAAGGTCTCGGCGAGCGTCGGGCCCATTGGCAGCGGCAGCTTGATCGCGCCCGGCCCGGCCTTCGCCAGCAGCTTCTCCGAGACGAACAGATCCGCGCCCGGGAGCGCCGCGCGCAGCTTCTCGGCGATGCCGATGCCGTGCGTGGTGATGGCGTAGATCGCGTACGGCTTGCGCTCGCTCATGACGCCGCCCTTCCTTGCAAGAGTCCCGATCGATCCTTCTTCGACACCACCACCATCGAGAAGTAGTCGCACTTGTCGTTCCGGATCGATCGCAGGTCGCGCACGATCTTCTCCTGCGCCGTCGTCGCTTTCGAAATGTAGATCGCGCGATCGAGCAGCCCGAGCTCCTCGAGCACCGCCACGACCTGCGGCATCACCGATGAGACCTTCATCAGCAGCACGGTGTCGAACTCGGCCAGCACGCGCTTGAGATCGTCGGTGCCGTAGGTCGCGGGTAAGACCGCGATGCGCTCCTTGCCGTCGGCGAGCGGAATCAGCGTCGAGGACGCCACCGCGTTGATCGACGACACGCCCGGCACGATCTCGATCGCCACGCCCGGCCAGCGCGACGGCGCCTCGGCGAACAAATAAATGAACGTCGAATAGACGAACGGATCGCCCTCGGTGATAAAAGCCACCGATTTGCCGATTTGAAGCCTTTTACCGATCTCGCCGAACGCCGTGTCCCACGCCGGCCGCAGCCGCTCCGGATCCTTGGTCATCGGGAAATTGAGGTACAGCCGCTCCTGCCCGTCGACCGCGCCGACGCTCGGCTCGGCGATCGACCACGCGACCGAGCGATCGAACTCCGAGCGGCGCGGGATGGCGATCACGTCGGCGGCCCGGAGCACGTTCACCGCCCGCAGCGTCATCAGGTCGGGCGCGCCCGGCCCGACGCCGACGCCGTACAGCTTGCCGAGCGTCGTCATAGCGGCTTCTCCACGGCGAAGATGTGAATCGGGTTCTGCGCCTCGTAGCGCATGTAGCGCGCGAGCGGCTCGGCGCGCGAGACCTGGAGCAGCGTCACGTCGGGCTCGAAGCCGCGGCGGCGCAGGCACGCGTAGGTCTCGCCGACGTTCTCGAAGGTGATGGCGTTGACGACCAGGCGGCCGCCCGGGCGCAGCCGTTCGAGCGCCACGTCGAGGATCTCGTCCATCGCGCCCTTGGAGCCGCCGACGAACACGGCGTCGGGCACCTCGAGCTCGGCGAGCGCCTCGGGCGCGCGGCCGGCGACGACGCGCACGTTGTCGGTGCCGTGCGCGCGCGCGTTGTCGCGGCAGATCTCGACGCCTTCCGGATCGACCTCGACGGCGTAGACGCGGCCTTCGTACGCCAGCATCGCCGCCTCGATCGACACCGAGCCCGAGCCCGCGCCCACGTCCCACACAACGCTCGACGGGCGAAGCTGAAGCTGCGCGATCGAGAGCAGCCGCGCCTCGCGCTTGGTGATGAGGCCCTTCTTCGGCATGCGCTTGGCGAACGCGTCCTCGTGCAGGAAGCTCACCGACGGAGGAACGCGCCACGCCGCATTGCTGCGCTGCAATATTAATACGTTGAGCGGCGCGATGTCGGTGGCGGCGCGCAATTCGTCGAGCGAGAACTTGCGCACGCGCTCGCCGGTGCCGCCGAGGTTCTCGCACACCCACGCGTCGAAGTCGCCCTGGCCCCACTCGTGGAGGTGCTGCGCCAGCCGCGCGGGCGAGTTCTCCTCGTCGGTGAAGCAGGCGATCTTGGCGAGCCGGCGCGCGCGCACCGCGAAGCCGTCGCGCGGGCGGCCGTGCAGCGACACGAACGCGGCGTCGTCCCACTTGAGCCCGACGCGCGCGAACGCCCACTGGATCGCGCTCGGCTGCGGCAGCACCTCGACGTGCTCGGCGCCGAGCTTCTTGATCACCAGCGCGCCGACGCCGAAGAACAGCGGATCGCCCGACGCGAGGACGCACACGTTGTGCTCGCCCGCCAGCTCGGCGACGCGTTCGAGCGCCGCGCCGAGGCCGTCCTTGAGCACGATGCGCTCGCCCTTGAACTGCGGAAAAAATTCGAGGTGGCGCTCGCCGCCGACGAGGACTTGCGCCGCCGCGACCGCGTTGGCCGCGCGGCTGGTCAATCCCGCGCAGCCGTCGTCGCCGATGCCGATCACCATCACCGCTTTGCGTTTCATGCTTTCTCCGTCGTCGACAGCAGCAGCAGCGCGTGGATGATCGCCACCGCGATGGTGCTGCCGCCCTTGCGCCCGCGCGCCACGATGAACGGCGCCGGCGCCGCCAGCGCGATCTCCTTCGACTCCGCCGCCGAGACGAAGCCGACCGGCACGCCGATGATCAGCGCCGGTTTGGCGTTTTCTTCGCGGATCAGCCGAGCGGTTTCGATCAGCGCCGTCGGCGCGTTGCCCACCGCCACCACCGCGCCGTCGAGCAGGCCGAGCGCGTGCGCCTTGCGCATGGCCTCGATCGCGCGCGTCGAGTTGCTCGCCTTGGCGCGCGCGATCACGTCCTCGTCGGAGATGAAGCAGTGCGTGGCGCAGCCGTACGCGCGCAGCCGCTCCTCGTTGAGGCCGGCGAGGATCATCTTCACGTCGGCGACCACCGGGCAGCCGCCCCGCAGCGCCGCGATGCCGGCCCGCACCGCGTCGGGCGAGAAGCGCAACAGCGACTTGAACTCGAAGTCGGCGGTCGCGTGGATCACGCGCCGCACCACCTGCCACTCGGCGGCGCCGAACTCGTGCGGCCCCGCCTCCGCGTCGATGATGGCGAACGAGCTGTCCTCGATGTTGCGCCCGAGGCTGGTCATCTGCCGCATGTCGTTCGCCGGGTCGTTTCGATCGCTCATGAAGCACTTGCCTCCGGGTAGCGGCCGAGCAGCGCGCCGTTGAAGTCGACCAGATACGCGTGCACCTCGAGCGGCGCGCCGGCGTGCGCGGTGCAGTGCTCGGCCACCTTGCGGCACACCAGCGACGTGATGCCGCCGAATTTTGCTGCGCTGCACAATTCGAGCACGTGGCGCGCGGTGTTGGCGGCGCGGATCTGCGCGCGCAGCTCGTCGGGCGCGCCCAATTCGCCGGCCAGCTCGGCGAGCAGCTCCATGTTCACCTCGGAGCCGGCGGCGTGCGTCTGCATCTTGCCGTTGGCCATCTTCGACAGCTTGCCCATCATGCCGACGACGATCGCGCGCCGGACCTTGCGCCGCGCGCAGTGCTTGACGCCGGTGCCGATGAAGTCGCCGACCTGGATGAACGCCTCTTCCGGCAGGTGCGCGTGCAGCTTCATCGCGTAGCTCTCGGACTTGCCGCCGGTGGTGAGCACCAACTCGTCGAGCCCGCGGTTCTTCGCCACGTCGATGCCCTGCACCACCGACGCTTTGTACGCGGCGGTCGAGTACGGCTTGACGATGCCGGTGGTGCCGAGGATCGAGATGCCGCCGACGAGGCCGAGGCGCGCGTTGAGCGTCTGCTTGGCCATCTCCTCGCCGCCGGGGACCGAGAGCGTGACGATGGCGCCGCGCCACTCGCTGCCGCGCAGCTCCTCGTCGACCATGTCGGTGATGTTGCGGCGCGGGATCGGGTTGATCGCGGGCGCGCCGACGTCGAGGCCGAGGCCGGGCTTGGTGACGGTGGCGACGCCGGCGCCGCCGCGCAGGACGATGCCGGGCTCGCGCGTGAGCTCGACGTCGGCGACCAACTCGGCGCCGTGCGTGCAATCGGGATCGTCGCCGGCGTCCTTGATGATGCTGGCGCGCGCGCGTTCTCCGTCGAGGATGCAGACTTTGAGCGCGAAGGTGACGCGCTGTTTGTTGGGGAGCGTGGTCTCGATCTCGGTGAGCGTCGCGCGGCGGACGAGCGCGCGCGCGGCGGCCTTGGCGGCGGCGGCGGAGCAGGCGCCGGTGGTGAAGCCGGTGCGCGTGCCGCGCTCAGCCATCGCGCGATCCGGCTGCGGCAATTTGCCCGAGGTGGCCGAAGCGCTCGATGGCGCGCTCGCGATCGGCGCGCGCGAAGCCGACACGGCACAGGCGCGCGCCGTCGGCGTTCACCACTTCGAGGGCGGCGTTTCCGTCGGGCGGCGCGGAGAAGCGCAGCGCGGCGATCGCGGCCGTCTTCACGTGCACGTGCGAGCCGCCGTCCGCGCCGAGCGTGAGCCACTCGTCGCCGCGCCGGATCTCCAGCGGGCCGAGCACCTCGGCGATCGCGCCGTCGGTGCGCACCGAGACGCGCGTGCCGTCGGTGGCGAGCGCGTCGCGCAGCACGTTGAAGAGCTCGTCGGTCACGTCGACTTCTTCGCCGGGTTGTTGAAGAAGGCCTCGAGGCGCACGCGCTCGGGCGCGAGACCGGCCTGCGCCAGCGCGTCGCGCAGCGGCCACAGCACGGCGCCGTCGCCCGAGAGGAACGCGCTCTCAGGCGCGCCTTCGCGTTCGAGCATCGCGCGCAGCGCATCGAGCGCCGCGTCCACGCGCTCGGGATGGCCGGGCGGCGGGAGCGGCAAGACGATCCATCCCTCGTCGAGAAATTCGCGCGGCAGAAAATAATTCGCCGACTCGACCAGCCACACGCGGCGCGCGCGCTCGCGCTGCGGCGCGAACTTGAGCCCGCGCGTGAGCCCGAGCGCGGCGGTGACGCCGGTGTCGGTGGCGATCACCCAGGTGGCGCGCGGCCGCGCGTCGTCGGGCAGATACTGTCCCCACGGCCCCGAGAACGTCACCGTATCGCCGACGGCGAGCGCGTGCATGTAGCTCGATCCCGGACCTGCGGCAATTCGCCGCACCGCGATCTGCACGCGATCCTGGCGCGCGTCGCTCGACAGGATCGAGTAGGCGCGCTTGGCCTTCTTGCCGCCGTCGAGCACCACGCCCGAGTCGACGATCACGTACTGCCCGCCGACGAAGCCGAGCGGCTCGGCCGGCTCGAGGTCGAGCAGCCGCGTCTCGGGCCCGAGCGCCCGCGCCTCGATGATGCGCGCCGTCTTCGCCGTCGCCATCGTCACTCCGCCGGGTAGATCTCGTGGACGAAGTCGTGCATCTCCTCGAGGTCGCGGTAGAAGCGCTGCAAGCTGTCGGTGTGGTTGCGCAGATCGAGCTCGACCTTCTTCGTCAGCAGGATCAGCGAGCGGTAGTAGGGCAGCTTGGGATCGTTCGCCGGCGTCTTGGCCACTTTCTCGTCGAGGCGCGCCAGCGACGCTTCGAACGTGCGCTTGAGCGACGCGAAGTCGCGCGACTCGGAGAGCGACTTGATCGGGCCCGCCTCGCGCGCGGCTCCGCCGAGCTCGGCCAGCTCGTGCTGCCGCTCGGCTTCGTCGACGATGCCGAGCACGTTCATCAGTCCGAGCCGCAGCGCCGCTACCTCATGACACGCCATTCGTTCTCCTCATTGCATGATGTTGTCGACGAGCCGCGCCACCAAGCGATCGCCGAGGAGGTGCTCGCGCACCAGCTCGCCCGCGTCCGCCTCGCGCACGCCGCGGTACCAGATGCCGTCGGGATACACCGCCACCGTCGGGCCTTCGCCGCAGCGGCCCATGCACGACGTGCGCGTGATTTTGATGTCGCGCTCGCGGCCGGCGTCTTTGAGCAGGCGGCGCAGCGACTCGACCAGCGCCACCGAGCCGCGATCGGCGCAGTCGACGTTGCCGCACACGAGCACGTGCTTCGCGAGCGGCTTGTGCGCGTGCAGGTGCGGCACCGCCTGCGTGTGCGTGAAGCCGTGGCGCAGGCTCCACAGCATCGCGCGCAGGCCGCCGACGTTCTGCTCGCGGCCCGGCATCGGCAGGCGATATTGGCAATTGTCGCAGGCGAGCGGCGCCTGGCCGTCGAGCGCCTCGCGCACGCGCTCGTCGATGAGGTCGAACAGCAGCGGATCGGCGCCGAGGTGACGCGCGACCTCGACGGGGATCCACGGGTAGCGCTCGCGAAACGCGCGCACGAACGCCTCGAGCTTGGCGATCAGGCGGCCGCCGAACAGGAAATAGGGCGCGACCACGACGCGCTCCGGGCGCGCGCGCGCCACCAGCTCCAGCGTCTCGTCGACGAGCGGGCGGGTGATGCCGATGAAGCTCGGCGCCACCTGCTGGAAGCCGCGGCCCTCGCCGAACAGGCGCACGAGCTTGCAGAAGTCGCCGTTGGCGTCCGGATCGCTGGCGCCGCGGCCGACGACGATCACCGCGGTGCCGGCGCTCGGCGCGCCGTGCTCGGCGATGCGCGCGGCCAAGAGCGACTGCAGGCGCGGATCGACGCCGAGCGCGCGCGCGGCGGTGAACGCGACGCGCGGAAAACGGCGGCGCGCGTGGTCGAGCGCGAGCGGGAGATCGTTCTTGACGTGGCCGGCGGCGAACAGGAACAGCGGCACCGCCACCACGCGCCGCGCGCCCGCGCGATCGCCGCTCACCCCGCCGTCGCTCGCAGCGTCGCCGCTCACAGCGCCGTCGCCATTCGCGCTGCCGTCGAGCGATGCGCGCGCCGCGAGCGACTCGAGCGCCGCCTCGAGCGACGGCTGCGCCAATTCGACGTAGCCGTGCGCCACGTCGAGGTCGGGGCGCGCCGCGCGATACGCCGCCACCAGCGCCTCGAACTCGGCGTTGGCCTCCGCCTCGCGGCTGCCGTGCCCGACGATAAGGATCGCGGCGCGCTCCGTCATGCCGGGGCCGAGCGATTTTTCGCGAGCGCGACGCGGAGCGGGTGGCTCATCTTCTCTCCTCCGGAGAAGTGGAGCGGGTGGACCTCGAGGCAGGTTTCCTGGCTGGCGGTTTCGAGACTGGCTCGACTTCGCTCCTCCTTCCCCGTCGCTGACGAGTGGTTGTGGAGCGAGGCGACCGCTTACAGTGGCGGGACCGCGCCGGCTTCGCACCGGCTTCCCTTCACCTCGAGGCGCTATTCGGTTGTCGGCGATCCGTTTACGCTCGACGGTGCGGGCGAGTCAAGCGCAATCGGGGCGACGGTCCGACCGGCGCGCGCTCACCGCTGCGGCTGGTGCCCTTGCGGCGCGGGATGCGCCGGCGGCGGCGGAGCCGGATGCGCCGGCGGCGGCGGAGCGGGATGCGGCGGCGGAGCAGGCTGCGGCGGCGCGGCGGGATGCGCCATCGACGGCGGAGCGGGATGCGCCATTGGCGGCGGAGCCGGATGCGCCATCGGCGGCGGAGCCGAGCGCGGAACCGCCGGTGCGATCGGCCGCGACGGCGGAGGCGCAGGCCGCGGCGCGACGGGCGGCGGTTGATTTGGCGCAGTCGCGCGCGGAGGCGGCGGCGCGCTCGGCCGCTGCGTCGGAGGCGCGGCGCGCGGCGCCTCCGGCGGCGGTTGATTCGGCGCAGTCGCGCGCGGAGGCGGCGGCGCGCTCGGCCGCTGCGTCGGAGGCGCGGCGCGCGGCGCAACCGGCGGCGGTTGATTCGGCGCAGTCGTTTGCGGAGTGGCCGGCGCGATCGGCCGCTGCGTCGGAGGCGCGGCGCGCGGCGCGACCGGCGCGGGTTGATTCGGCGCAGTCGCGCGCGAAGGCGGCGGCGAGATCGGCCGCTGCGTCGGAGGCGCGGCACGCGGCGCAACGGGCGGTTGATTCGGCGCAGTCGTACGTGGCGCCACGGGCGGTTGATTCGGCGCAGTCGTACGCGGCGCAACGGGCGGTTGATTCGGCGCAGTCGCGCCCGGCGTGGCTGACGGGCGTTGGCTCGGCGTGATCGTGCGCGGCGTGGCCGGCGTGATCGGCCGCTGCGGCTGCGACGGCCGCGGAGCGGCGGCCGGTTGATTCGGCGCGTTCGCGCGCGGAGCGGCGGCGGGTTGATTCGGCGCGTTCGCGTGCGGCGCGGCGGGCGCGATCGTGCGCGGCGCGGCCGGCGCGATCGTGCGCGGCGGCGGAGTCGGCGGGCGGGTGACGCGCGCGCGCTCGTTCGGCGCCGCGCGGCCCTGCACCGGACCGCCGGCGACGGGCGGCGCGAGCCGCGGCGACCACAGCCGCGTGCGCGCCTGCAGCGTGGCGATCGGCGTCGGCCTCACCGGCGCGCCGACGCGCGCCTCGATGCGCTCGCGCTGCGGCCCGACGAACACGCGCGTCCCGCCGACGACGTGCGCCTCGCGAATCGGCCGCGTCGACGGCAGCACGCGCGTCGCGAACCGCCGCGGCACGAAGTGTCGCCGCACGTCGCTCGCCAGGAAGAACGGCTCCGGCACGATCGCCCAGCCGTAACCGAACCCAGCGTCGGCGCCGAACGACGGTCCCCACCAATCGGGCGGCTGCGGCGCCCATCCGACGTAGCCGTCACCCGATCGCCAATCGACCCACGCCGGCGCCCACTCGGTGCCCGGCTGCCACAGCCAGCCGTACTGCGGATCGTAGAACCATCGCCCGTAGTGAAACGGCGCCCAGCCCCACGGGTAGTCGCTCACCCAGGTCCAGCCGACGTCGGTGTAGACCCAGTGCCCCTCGGTGTACGGCGCGAAATCGGCGCCCACCTGCTCGGCGCTCGGCTGCCAAACCCAGCCGCGATCGGGGAGCTGAAACCAGCTGCCGTAGGGCGCGAGCGCGTCGTAGAACTCCGCCACCGTCGACGGAATCTGCGCCGCCGGCTGCGGCGCGTAGCCTTGCGAGTAGTCGTCGGGCGGCGGCGGGGGTGAGTCGTAGTCTTGCGCCATCGCCGGCGCGGCGACGAGCAGCACGATCGGAAGCGCGAGCCACGAGCGGGCCATGCGAGACCTCCGATCACCTCCATTAGATCCCCGAGCGCCGGGTACAAGCGATCAGCGAAGGCGCAGCGGCAATCCGCAGGTGACGAGCACCACCTCGTCGGCGGCGGCGGCCAGGCGCTGGTTCACCAGGCCGGCGAGATCGCGGAAGCGGCGGCCGAGCGGCGTCTCGGGGACGATGCCGGCGCCCACCTCGTTGGTGACCAGCACGACCGGCGCGGGGTGCAGCTTGGCGGCGGTGGCCAGGTCGACCGCGGCGTCGAGCAGCGCCTCGTCGAGCGCGCCGTCGAGCAGGCGGTTCGAGAGCCACACGGTGACGCAGTCGACGAGCGCGGCGTGATCGGGCGCGGCGGCGATCGCGGGCGCCAGGTCGCGCGGCGCCTCGATGGTGCGGAAGCCGTCGCCGCGCGCCGCCTGGTGCCGCGCGATGCGCGCGCGCAGCTCGTCGTCGAACGGCTCGGCGGTGGCGAAGTAGAGCCACGGCGGCTCGGGTTGCAATTCGCGCAGCCGCGCCTCGGCGAAGCGGCTCTTGCCCGAGCGCGCGCCTCCGGTCACCAGCACGATGCGTCCCACGCGCGCGTTATACCGCGCCGCCGACGAGCGCGGCGAAAAGTGAATCCAATTTCACTTTTCGCGGCGAAAGTGAAACCGATTTCACTTTCGCGAGAAAAAGCGAAGCCGATTTCACTTTTGTCTCTGATAAGCTGCGCCGCCATGAACGAGCCCGCGCTGCGCGCCCTGTGCGCCCGCATCCCCGCCCTCGACCCCGCCGTCGCCGCGCGCACGCAGGCGCTGCTCGACGGCAAGACCAAGCCGCGCCGCAGCCTCGGGCGCCTGGAGGAGCTGGCCTGCCGCGTCGCCGCCATCCGCGGCGAGGACGCGCCCGCGCTCGGCGACAAGGCGATGGTGGTGATGGCCGCCGATCACGGCGTCGCCGAGGAGGGCGTGAGCGCCTACCCGCAAGAGGTGACGGCGCAGATGCTGCTCAACTTCGCGCGCGGCGGCGCGGCCATCAACGTGCTGGCGCGGCAGGCGGGCGCGCGCGTGGTGGTGGTCGACATGGGCGTGCGCGAGCCGCTCGCGGGCGCGCCGCCGGAGATCCGCGCGCGGCGCGTCGGGCCGGGCACGCAAAACTTCACGCGCGGTCCGGCGATGTCGCGCGAGCAGGCGCTCGAGGCGATCGGCGCCGGCGCGGCGATCGCCGAGGAGCTGGCGGCGTCGGGCGTCGGGCTCGTCGGCATCGGCGAGATGGGCATCGGCAACACCACGTCGGCGAGCGCGCTCACCGCGCTGCTGACCGGCGCGGCGCCCGAGGAGGTGACCGGCCGCGGCACCGGCATCGACGACGCAGGCTTACGCCGTAAGGTGGACGCCATCCGCCGCGGCCTGGCGCTGCACCGGCCGGGCGGCGACGCGCTGTCGGCGCTGGCGCAGCTCGGCGGCTTCGAGATCGCCGGGCTCGCCGGCGTGGTGCTCGGCGCGGCGGCGGCGCGCGTGCCGGTGATCGCCGACGGCTTCATCGCCGGCGTGGCGGCGCTGTGCGCGGCGCGGATCGAGCCGCGCGCGGCCGCGTGCCTCCTGCCGTCGCACCGCTCGGTCGAGGTCGGCCACCGCCTGGTGCTGCAGGCGCTCGAGCTGCGCCCGCTGTTCGATCTCGAGCTGCGCCTCGGCGAAGGCACCGGCGCGGCGCTGGCGATGGGCCTGGTCGAGTCGTCGCTGCGCATCCTGCACGAGATGGCGACCTTCGCCGCCGCCGGCGTGAGCGACACGGGGCGGTAATGCGCCGGCTGCTCGCGGCGCTCGCGTTCCTCTCGCGGCTGCCGGTGCCGATCGGCGAGCTCGAGGCCGCCGACATCGGCAAGGCGACGCTGGTGTTCCCGCTCGCCGGCGCGCTGCTCGGCGCGATCCAGGCGGCCGCCGCGCTGACGCTCGGCGCGCGCCTGCCCCCGCTGCTGGCGGCGGTGCTGGTGGTGGCGCTCGGCGCGCTGGTCACCGGCGCGCTGCACCTCGACGGGCTGGCCGACATGGCCGACGGCTTCGGCGGCGGGCGCACGCGCGACGACGTCCTGCGCATCATGCGCGATCACGCGGTCGGCGCGTACGGCGTGGTGGCGATCGTGCTCGTCGTAGCGGTGAAGATCGCGGCGATCGCGGCGCTGATCGGCGCGGGCGACGGCTGGCGCGCGCTGGTCGTCGCCGCGGCGCTCTCGCGCTGGAGCTCGGTGCCGCTCGGGCGCTTCCTGCGCTACGCGCGCCGCGACGAGGGCGGGCTGGGCGCGGCGGTGACCGACCACGTCGGCCCGGCAGAGCTGCTCGGCGCGACGCTGCTCGCTGCGGGCATCGCGATCGGCTTGTGCGGCGCGCGCGGCGCGATCTGGTTCGCCGTCGCTGCGGCGGTGACCATCGCCATCGGCATCGAGAGCCGCCGCCGCATCGGCGGCGTCACCGGCGACGTCATGGGCGCGGCCACCGAGCTCATCGAGGCGGCGGTTTACGTGGCTGCCGTCGCCATGTGTTGAACTTGCTGGAGCGGCTGACGGACGGGAGTCACGCGCGGGCTTGCGACTCGCATTCTTTTTTTTCGGCAGTCCTCAGGCGCTATATGGCTGACTTCCGACTCCTTGCCGCTCTGGCGACAGCGGCTTACCCGAAGCCATAGGACTGTTTGTGGTCCTTTGAGCTGCGCGCCCTCCGGGCTGGCGAAAAAAAAGAATGCGAGTCCGCCCGCGCTACTTGGCCATTCAGTCGATGTTTTTAAAGCGGCTTCAAAGCGGATTCAAAGAGTCTTCAATGTTGGTAAAGTGAATCAAATCGGCAAATGGAGGCGTTCTGGAGACTTCCTGGAATGGCCGAGGTAGCGCGGCGGAGCCCATGTTTGCTTCGGTCGCCGGAACGGAGGGCGCGCAGTTAAGAGGACCAAACAGTCCTATGGCTTCGGGTAAGCCGCTGTCGCCAGAGCGGCAAGGAGTCGGAAGTCAGCCATATAGCGCCTGAGTACCGCCGAACGAAGCAAACGTGGGCGGGAGCCGCGCGGTCGTTTCGCGCTTTCGTGAAGGCTACTGCCGCTCCTTGGCGCGCTCTTTGTCGGTGACGCGCCAGAGGAAGCGGAGGGGTTGGGACTTGAGGATGCGGTGGGTTTCGTGGAGGTCGTCGAAGAGCTCGCGGTCGAGGAGGAAGGCGCCTAGGGCGCCGCGGCCGCTCTCGACTCGCTTTTGCATTGCGCGCACGTCGGCGGCGACGCGTTCGCCGATCTCGGCCGTCCGGCGCAGTGACGTGAGCGCGCGTTGCAGATCGGCCCGGCGTTCGCCGAGCAGGGCGCCCAGCTCCTCGACGCGCGCGATCGAGCGTTCGGCTTTGAGGCCGAGGTCGCGCAGCTCCGGGCCGGCGCGATCGGCGATGGCGCCCAGCTCGGCGACGATCTTGCGCGTGCGCTCGACGGCGCCGGCGTCGCGCAGCGTGGCCAGTAGCGCCTCGCCGCGATCGAGCGCCGCCACCGCCTGATCGCGGATGCGCACGAGCTGCCCGCGATCCGCCGGCAGCCCCGACAGCGTGTGCAGCAGCGAGTCGCCCGCCGCCAGCAGCTCGTCGGCCTCCGGACGCGTCTCGCGCAGGAGCGCCAGCACGGTGCGCACGTTGGCCTCGGTGTACTGGAGGAAGCGATCGATCTCGGGCGGATCGGTGCCGCGCACGCGATCGCCGTCGGCCACCGCGCGGCCGGGCCCGGC
>DASREC010000521.1:0-6733 GCA_035652295.1 Polyangia bacterium | reverse complement strand
TGAACCTCGGCAACCCCGAGGAGTTCACCATCTCGGCGCTGGTCGCGCTGGTCGTCGAGCTGACGGGAACGTCGAGCCGCGTGGTGCACCGGCCGCTGCCCGCCGACGATCCGAAGCAGCGGCGGCCCGACCTCCGGCGCGCGCGCGAGATCATCGGGTTTCAGCCGCGCGTGCCGCTGCGCGTGGGGCTGATGCGCACCATCGAAGATTTTCGCCGCCGGCTGGAGTCGGCCGAGCTGGCGGCGGGTGAGCGCGAGGCGGCGGTGCGCTGACGCGCGGCGCGATCATGGCGGAGATCCTGATCGTCGACGACGAGGACGAGGTCGCCGACGTGCTGGCGTACATCCTCGAGATCGACGGCCACCGCGTACAGACGGCGGGCGACGGGTGCGAGGCGCTCGAGCGCATCGCTCGCTCGCCGCCCGACCTGGTGCTCACCGATCTGATGATGCCGCGGCTCGACGGCTACGAGCTGTGCCGCACGCTGCGCGCGCACCCGGCGTTCGAGCGGCTGCCGATCGTGATCATGACCGCAGCGCCCGGGCCGCTCGAGCTCGACGGCTGCCGCGTGAACGACGTGCTGCGCAAGCCGTTCGCCGCCGAGGTGCTGCTCGCCGCCGTCGGGCGCGCGCTCGGCGAGAACGTTCAGCGCTCGGGCGCTTGAAGGCCGCCCGGCATCGGCGCGGGGATGCGCGCGTCGAAGTCGAGCCACACGCGCGCGTCGCCGCGGCAGTCGAAGCCGCGGCACGCCGCCGGCCGCTTCGCGTAGATGGTGCAGCCGAGCGTTTTGCGATCGACGTGCGTGCAGTAGCCGTCCGCCTCGTGGCGGATGACGTACGGCTGCTCCAGCTCCCAGCGCACCACGCCCTCGTCGAGATCCTGCGCGCTCAGCTCGAACGAGAACGCGCAGCAGCGCGCGTGGCACAGGTGCAGCCGCGCCTCGCAGTCGATGTCGCCGCCGGGCACCTGGTACTTGTCGACGTACTGGCGCAGGCGCACCTTCGGGCGCTCGGCGGCGCGCGCGCGTTCGCCGGCGCGATCGATGGCGCGCACGTGGCCGTCGTTGATCGCGCCGCGCGCCTCGAGCAGCGCCACCAACTGCGCGAGCCGCGCGCGCACCTCGGCCAATTCTCCGTCGCTGCGCGCCTCGGCGTCGTGCGCGCGCTTGAGGGCCGCGGCCACGGCGCGATACAGGTCGTCGGCGTCCACGCGACGATGATACTCGAATGGACTTGCGCGCGCCGACGCGCTCGACGCATTCTTCCGCGCACATGAGAGCCTGGTGCCTGACTTCGCTCGTGCTGTGCTCGTGCAGCGGCGTCTTGCCGACCATCGCCGGCAAGCCCGTGCCGCCCATCGAGCTGAGCTACCGCGGGCGCGACGCCGCCGACGCCGAGCTGGTGCCGCCCGAGAACGCGCCGCCGCCGCGCGCCTTCCAGCCGTTCACCGACGGCGAAGCGCGCGCCAGGCTCGGCAAGCGCCTGCGCCGCGACACCGTCAAGCTCGACGGCGGCGAGCTCGGCTGGGCGCGCTACCTCGAGCTGCTCAACGCGTACGAAAAATTCTTGAACGAGCTGGGCGCGAGCCTGCGCGATCCCGACGGCGAGCCGGCCGTGCTCTTGCGCCTCAAGCCGACGGCGCCGAAGAACACGCCGTCGTCGCCGGGCACGTTCGGCGATCCGCGCCACCCGACCAACGACACCGCCACCACCGACGCGTGCTTCTTCGACGGCTACATCGACTCGGGCTGGCTCGACGCCACCGCGTGCCTCGACGACGCGAGCGGCAACGACGGCTGGTTCGGCGTCGACCTGTGCGGCGAGTTCACCACGCTGCTCAAGTACCGCCGCGACGAGCAGTCGATGCTGCTGCACCAGTGGCAGAACATGATCGCGCGCGTGGTGCTGTTCGGCGCGCGCGCCGAGGCGGCCAAGATGCACGCCGACGTCGACTGGGCCAAGGCGCGCGGCGACAAGGGGCTCGGCCCGCTGCCCGGCTCGAGCCTCGGGCTGCACGGGACGACGCAGACCAAGGCGCAGTCGAGCGCCAAGATCTGGGTGCCGGCGGTCGACGTGCACGCCGGGCCGATCGTGATGCGCGTGTTCCCGCGCGCGACGGTGACGGCGGCGATCGGCAAGGTGTCGCTGCCGCTCGATCACGCGCCCGAGCAGTGCGACGAGTCGGGGCGGCTGCAGCTCCAGTCGGCGCCGTGGGTGAAGCTGACGGTCGACGCGACGGGCGGCGCGGTGGTGCCGGTGAAGTTCGCGCTCGAGGGGAGCCTGACGCTCGCCGACGACACGTTCGCGGCCGAGACGGCGCTCGACATGCAGCCGGCGAAGAACCAGTACCAGGTGTCGCCGCGCTTCACCGTCAACTACCAGCACCGCGTGGGCGCGCTCTACCTCACCGTCGACGCCGACTTCGGCTTCACCCACAAGCGCTGGCGCATCGAGCTGGAACGCTCCGACGGCGAACGCGGCTCGAAGACGCTCGAGATTCCGCCGCGCTCGTTCCGCACCCGCTGACACTTCAGACTTGCTCGCATGACGGCGCTGCGTTACGCGCAAGACTCGACATAGCGTAAACCAACGAGAATCGCCAAACGGACCAGTTCTGCGAGTCCTCGCCGCGGCAGCGGAACGTCCCGCGAAAAACGATTTTCCGCCCGCGCGCGGAGTGCAGCGGTGCTCGAGCGCATCTTGAACCGTTGGAGCCGACCGCTAGCGGGCGTGCGTGGCGACGGTCGAGAGCAGGTGATCGAGGTCGAGCGGTTTTTGTAGAGCGGCGACGGCGCGGTTGGGGGCGCGCAGGTTGGCGAAGGCCGAGATGATGCAGATGGGGATCGCCGCCCAGCGCGTGTCGGCGCTCATGCGCTTGACCAGCTCCCAGCCGTTCAGGCGCGGCATCATCAAGTCGATCAGGATCATCGACGGCTCGACGTGCTCGAGCACCGACAGCGCCTCCATACCGTCGCGCAGCGCGATCACGCGATAGCCTTCCTCTTCGAGGATCTCGCGCACCGACAGCCGCACGTCGACGTCGTCCTCGACCAGCACGATGGTGCGCCCCGAGCCGCGCGGCAGCGTGGGCTCGAGCGGCGGCGACGCGCCGTCGTGCGCGGCCACCGGGCGCTGGCTCGACGGCGCGAGCCCGCTCACCTCGAGCAGCGTCTCGGCGCGCGCGATCGCCGCGATGACCGCCGGATCGTCCGGCCGCACGGCGGTGACCACCAGGTGGCCGAGCTCGGCGTAGCAGCCCTTGGCCGTGAGCTGCAGCCACGCGGGGAGCCGCTGCGAGCGGATCGCGTCGCCGATCGTTTGCCGCAGCTCGCTCAGCCGCAGCTTGGTCTGGTAGGCGGTCAAGGACGTCTCTAGCTACATGCCAAGCCCGATGCGCCTGCGGGTCAACGCCGCGATTTGCACATCGGCGGGCGGAGCGCGCAGCGGTTGCGCGCGTACGAAAATCGCAGGTTGGCGGTGTTAGGGCCGAGCGGTGACGATGCAAGTCCTCGCGCGTGAACCGCGCGCAAGCACGGCTTTATTTTTCTCGCGGCGCGCGCGAAGACCGCGCGATCGGCCCGCCCGCGAATCGCGGCCTGACTGCTGCCCACCCATGACGCGCGTGTCTCGATCTTCTGCGGCCGACCGCCTGCGGCAATATGCCGCAACCGCGCCGCGTCGTCGGACGATGTCCGACGAATGTCGTCGCGAGACGAAAGCCGTCGCCGCGACCAACGTCGCGCCGGTGCCAAACGTCACGCCGGTATCGCGCCGCGCCGGTACCGAACGCCACGCCGGCGCGCGGTCAGCGCGTCTCGGTCTTGCCGTCGGCGATCGGCCGGATGCCGCGCTTGGCCGGCGGCAGGCGCGCGGGCGCCGGCGCGGTCAGCACCTCGGCCATCGGCGCCGCCGTCTCCGCGCCGTGCGGCTGCAACCGCTCGGCGAGATCGGTCAGCGCCTGCGTCTGGTCGCGCTGCGCCGCGGCCGCCCGCTTGAGCGCGCGCTCGAGCCGCGACATGTGCTCGTAGCGCTCGCGCGAGCGCTGCCCCTCGCGCGCCGCCGCGCGGTACTCGAACGCCAGCAGCGCGTCGCGCCGCAGCCCGTCGAGCAGATGGGTCACCGCCGCCTGCGCGTCGCCGTCCAGCTCCGAGCGCGCGTAGCTCTTGAGCCCCACCGTCCCGCCGAACCAGATGCGTCCCAGCTCGCCGAACGGGTCGGCCGGCGCGTCGCCCGCGGGCAGATCCTCCAGCGCCACCATCGGGTGCGTCTTGAGCGGGAAGTCGCGCGACATCAGCTCGAAGATGAGCGCTCCGTCGGAGCGCTGGCGCACCGACGCGGTCGCGCCGCCGAACGGAAAGAACTGCGCGCCCGGCTCCGACAGCGCCGCCTCGAGCTTGCGCCGCTCGCGCGCGTCGAGCGACTGCGCCTCGCCGCCGCGCTTGGTGCGCTTGAGCGTGGTCATGAGGTCGCGCACCTGGTCGATGCCGACCACCACGTTGAGCGCCGAGCCCTCCGAGTAGCCGGCGTGGTAGATGCCGACCAGCTCGAACTCGCCGGTCTTGCACGAGACCGCCAGCACCGGCGAGCCCGAGTTGCCTTGCGACAAGAGCGCGTCGATCACGAAGTCGTCGTGCTCCCAGTCGCGGTAGCTGTCGTGATCGTACGCCGAGACCACCTTGCCGACGTTGGTGGCGTGGAACGACGCGGCCAGCGGGAAGCCGCGCACCTCGACCACGTTGCGCTCGCGCAGCGCCGACGAGCGGCCGAGCTTCCACGGCATCACCGGCAGGAGCGAGTGCGCCTTGAGCACCGCCACGTCGAGCTGCGCGTCGGCGACGATGCGCGTGAGCGCGGTGTCGTCGCGCTCGTAGGCGTCCTCCTCGCCGTCGACGATGCGCAGCGCGTCCGAGATCTTCTTGCAGCCGGCGGGCACGCCGTCGACCGGGTGCTCCTCGTCGGTGACCGAGGGCCACTCGGCGACGTGCTGGTTGGTCAGCAGGAGCGTCTCGCCCGCGGTCTGCTTGTACGCGAACGCCGTGCCGTGCGCCACCGCGCGGCGGCGCGCGCGGCGCAAGGTGCCGTCGGCGCCGTAGGAGAGACACTCGTACGTGGCGGTGTTGCGCACGCAGTAGCTGTACGTCTGGCGCTCGTACTCGCGGACGCGCGGCGCCAGCTTGGTGAGATCGTCGGCGTAGGCGCCGGCGCAGTAGGGCGACGCGTTGGCGCGCGCGCGATCGGCGGCGGCGCTGCGCTCGCGGGCGGCAGGCTCGGGGCGGGCGGCGGGGGAGCGCGGCTGCGCGAAGAGCGGCGCGGCGGCGAGTAGCTGCGCGCCGGCGAGGATCACCAGGCGCGCCGTGGGCGGAAACGACTTCATTGCCCTATCTACGTATGTGAAGCCGGTTCCGGCTCCACGCAAGCGAACTTGTGCGGATCGTCATTCGCCCGCCGTTGCTTCGCAGCGTACAGACGCGCGCGCGGCTTCGTGAATCAATCGCCGGCACGCTCCATTAATGTCGCGTCAGGTCGCGGTCGATTAATGTTGCGGCGCAGCAGAGACGCGGGTTCCGCCGTCGGTGCGCGCCTCGCCCGAGCCGACCGCGGCCGCCGGCGCCCCCGGGCGCGTCGACAGCGACTTGAGCGCGGCGTCGGCCTGCGCCAGCTTGGCGTCGAGCGCGGCCAGCTTGGCATCGAGCGCGCTCAGCTTGGCGTCGAGCGCGCCGACCTTGCCGTCGACCCCGCCCAGCTTGCCGTCGACGCCGCCGAGCCGCCCGTCGAGCTTGTGCACCTGGTCGGAGAGATCGTGCAGCCCGGCCGGCAGCGACTTGAGCCCGAGCACGCCCGCCTCCACCGTCGACAGGCCGCGCTCGACGGTGGCGGTGTGCTCCTTGACCGCGCGCGTCGACTCCTCGGTGCGCTGAAGGTACTCGCCGACCAGCTTGCCCTGCTTGCCGAGCGCCGCGTTCATCTGGTCGACGATCTGCTGCGCCTTGTGCTGCTCCTCGGGCGGCAGCTTGTCGACGAGCGCGCGGATGTCGCCGGCGGTCGACTGGATCGCCTGCAGGTTCGAGCGCTGCTGATCGAGCACGCCCTGCTCGTCGGCGGTGCGCAGCGCCAGGTGGCAGAACTGCAGCATGCCGAGCGAGCGCTCGCTCGCCCGCTTGTCGACGTCGAGATAGATGTACGCCCCGACCGCCAGCAGCAGCAGCGTCAGCGTGCCCGAGACGATCGCGAAGTAGCGCAAGGGGTGCGCGCGGTAGCGCTCGAGCGCCAGCTTCAGCCGCTCGCCGAGACCCTGCGCGCCCGATTTTCTCGTCGAGAACAGCAGGATCAGCTTCTCGATGTGGCTCATGCCGGCGAGCACCAGCACCAGCACGGTGATGACCGCGAACAGCGGCTGGCGCGCGAGGATGCGCTCGGACATCTGCGCCTGCCGCGTCTCCACCTGCGGCAGCGTGGCGGCCGCGCCGTCGATCAAGCACTGCCCGTTGACGAACTCGACGCGCCCCGGCCCGCCGCCGCAACCGCCCGCGCCGACGACGACCGCCAGCAAAAGCAATCCGCGCCAAACCATGCGCGAAGTCTAGCAGCCCCACGCACGATTCGCGGAGCGACGATTCGCGGGGCGACGATTCGCGGGACGACGATTCGTGGAACGACGATTCGTGGAACGACGATTCGTGGAGCGACGATTCGCGGAGCGACGATTCGGGAGCAAGGATTCGCGGAGCGACGAT
>DASREC010000520.1:0-4513 GCA_035652295.1 Polyangia bacterium | reverse complement strand
GCACCGCCGGGCCAGGTGGAGTGCAGCGGCAAGAAGGCGGGCGACAAGTGCGCCGTCGACGGCGTGGCCGGGCTGTGCACGGCGTCGAAGTGCACGCGGCCGGACTATTCGAAGGGTCCGCCGCCGAGCTATCGCGAGGTGGACTGCGTGCTGTGCAAGCCGGTGAAGAAGTCGGCGCGCAGCGAAGCGACGCCGCTGATGGCGGCGGCGGCCGGGCTGGCACTGCTCGGCGGCGCGCTGGCGCTCGGGCGGCGGCGGAATCGTGCCGGCGATCGCGGCCGCGGCTGAGACGCACGGCGGCCCGTCGAGCGCGAACGCGCCGCGCGAAGCTTCGCCGCACGCGCGGCTGACGGCGCGCGCGTCGCTGCTGCTGCTCGCGTCGCTGGCGGCGACGGTGCTCGCGCCGCTGTGGCTCCTGCTGCTCGCGCCGATCGTGCTCGGCGTGCCGCACGTGGTGGCCGATCTGCGCTGGCTGGTGCTGCGCCCCGGCGTCGAGCGGCGCGTGCTCGTGGCGATCGCGCCGCCGCTCGCGGCGATGACCGCGCTGCGCGTGATCAACCTCGCCGGCGGCGGATCGTGGCCGGCCGTCGAGATCGCGCTCGGCGGCGCGGCCATCGCCGGCGCGATCGCGTTCTCCGTCGAGCGGGCGAGCACGCAGCGCGCCGCGATCGCGCTCGCCGCCGCCGCGCTGCTGATCGCCGCCGGCCTGCTCGCGCCGCGGCAAATCGCGCTGTGGCTCGGTCACGCGCACAACCTGGTGGCGTTCGGGCTCCTGCTCGCGTGGTGGCCCGCCCCGTCGAGAAATCGCGCGGCGGTGGCGCTCGTGTTCGCGGCGTGCGCGGCGCTGATCGCGCTCGGCGCGCTCGATCCGCTGTCGCGCGCCGCCGGCGGATTCGCCGCGCCGTCGACGGGCCTCGACTTCGCCGGCCTCACCGCCACGCTCGCGCCCGGCCTCGCGCCGACGCTCGCGCTGCGCCTCGTCTTGCTATTCGCGTTCGCGCAAGCGGTCCACTACGCGGTGTGGCTCTCGCTGCTGCCGCGCGCCGTCGCTCCGCGCGCGCCGCTGCTCTCGTCGCTGCGCGCCGAGCTCGGCACGCCGGGCCTGCTGGTCGCCGCCGCGCTCGCGCTCGCAGTTCCCGCGTGCGGCCTGTTCGCGCCCGCCCGCACGCGCGCGCTCTACCTCTCGCTGGTGCTGTTCCACGGCTGGCTCGAGCTGGCGCTGATCGCGCGCCTCGCGGTTCGTGGTAAGGCTCGTTCATGAGCGACCCCGCGCCGCCCGCCGCCGATTCGCCGACGCCCGCGCCCGACTCGCCGCCGCCGCTTCCGCCCAGGCCGCTCACGCCGGCGCAGCGCCTGGCCGCGTTTCACGATCAGCTCCGCCCGTTCACGCCGCGCATCTGGGTCACGTACGTCATCATCGCCGCCAACGTCGCGCTGTGGGGCGCCGCGGTGGCGACGGGCGTGAGCGCGATCTCGCCGACCATCGACTCGCTGATCGCGTGGGGCGCCGACTACGGTCCGCGCACCGTCACCGCGCACGAGTGGTGGCGCCTCGCGAGCAACACCTTCCTGCACATCGGCGCGCTGCACCTGGCGATGAACATGATCGTGCTGTTCTCGATCGGCCGCTTCGTCGAGCGGCTGCTCGGGCAGGCGAGCTTCGCGGTGCTGTACCTGGTGTGCGGCGTGGCGGGCAGCATCGTCAGCGTGGCGCACGATCCGCACATCGTCGCGGCCGGCGCCTCGGGGGCGGTGTTCGGGCTCTACGGCGCGCTGCTCGGATTCTTGCTGCGCGCGCGCGGCACCATTCCGCGCGACGTGCTGACGCAGCTTCAGAAGAGCGCGTTCCTGTTCCTCGGCTACAACCTGATCTACGGGCTGGGGCAGACCGGCATCGACATGGCGGCGCACTTCGGCGGGCTGGTGGCGGGATTCGCGGGCGGGGCGATCCTCGGCCATCCGCTCGACGCCGCGTCGGTGGCCGGCCGCGCGCGACGCACGCTCGTGCTGGCGGCCGCCGCGGTGCTGGTGCTCGGCGGCGCCACGTTCGCGCTGCCGCGTCCGATCGATCTGCAGGCCGAGATCCACAAGTTCGGCGAGATGGAGCACCGCACGCTGACGCTGATCAACGACAGCGCGAAAAAGAACGAAGCCGGCACCGTCAGCAACCAGGAGTTCGGCCGGCTGCTCACGGACATCATCCCCGAGTGGCGCGCCGCGAGCGCGCACCTGGCCGCGCTGCCCGGGCTGCGCGGGCGGCAGGCCAAGGTGCGCGACCAGCTCTGCGACTACATCACCGCGCGCGCCGACGGCTGGCAGCTCGTCGCCGACGGCGTCGCCAAGAACGATCGCGCGCTGCTCGAGCAGGGCCACGCCAAGCGCGACCTCGCCGAGAAGCTGGCCAAAGAGATCGGAAAGTAGCGCGCTACATCGCGCCGGCGACGGGGCCGTTGTGCTGCGCGTTGCCGCCGAACATGTGCCAGCCGTCGAGCGTGGGATCGGAGACGTTGAGCGCCACCACGCGGCCGTCGTTGGTGGCGGTGTAGATCCAGCCGCGCGCGACGATCGGCTCGGCGGTGACGCGATGGCTCAGGTGATAGGCCCACAGCGTGTAGCCGGTGTCGACGTCGAGGCCGAACAGCTCGCCCGCGCGCGTCGACACCACCACCGCCGGACCGGCGAGCGCGATGGTGCCGAGCGAGCGTGAATTCAGCCCTGCGGCATAATGCCGCAGCCAGAGCGATTCGCCGGTCGCCGGATCCGACGCCTCTAGCCGCCCGCCCATCGCCACATAGCGCACGCCGCCCAGCACCACCGGCCGCGAGCCTTCGAACGCCCACACCTGCTTCCAGTCGCCGAGCGACGCGGGCACGTCGTCGAGATACGGCGCGTCCACCGCCCCTCCCGCGCGCAAGGTGCGCCCATTCTCCGTCGAGAGCACCACCTGCGTCTCGCGCCCGTGCGCGCGCCGGCTCACGAACAATTCGCCGCCGGCGATCCACGGCGCGGTGGTCGCACCGATCTTGCGCGCCCACACCTCGCGGCCGCTCTTGCGCGCGAAGCGGAAGAGCTGCCCCTCGATGGTCGACACGTACACCGAATCGCCGTCGACGATCGGCGCGGCCAGCAGCTCGCCGCCGACGGTGCGCGTCCACACCTCCTCGCCGTCGCGCACGCGATACGCGCTGAACGCCGGACCCGCGGGGCTCGGATGCGCGGCGAACACCAGCCCGCCGGCGACCGCCGGCTGCGAGAGCGTCGGGTCGCCGAGATACTTGTGCCACAGCTTCTTGCCGGTCGCGGCGTCGAGGCAGAACAGCGTGCAGCTCTCGGTGTTGAAGATGACGTGGCCCTCGTCGTAGGTCGGCGCCGTCGGGCCGTTGTCCTCGAGGCGCTGCGAGGCCCAGAGGATGTGGCCGTCCTCGGCGTCGAGCGCGTAGAACTCGTAGCCCTCGAAGCCGCCCGAGACGAAGACCTTGCCGTCGCCGTAAGCGACCGCGGGCAGTTGGCGCGAGCCGGGGACGTGCGCGACCCAGCCGCCGCGATCGTCGGCGAATTGGAACGGCACGGCGCCGCCCATCGGCGCCTCGGGCATGGCGACCGGGATCGCCGGGCGATCGCGGCCGAGATCGAGCGGCGCGGCGGCGTGCGCGTGCCGCTTGACGTCGCCGCGCTTCGGCGCCGGCGGCGGACCGTCGAGCTCGGCGCCCGGTTCGAGCGCGGGCGCCGTCGCGGTCGCGGCGGGCGCGGGCGATTTTGCCGTCGCTGCGTTGCGCGCGTGACAGGCGCCGGCGAGCAGCGCGAACGAGATCATGAGGCGCATGAGCGTCACTCCTCCGGATAGGGATCGGGCGAAACGATTGTCTTCTCCGACGGCGTCTCGTCGGCGAGCTTGAAGACGAGCGGATAGCTCACCTGCACCATCCCGCCGCCGACCGCGATCGGGAACTCCCACTTCGCGGCCTCCTCGGCGACGCAGTTCTCGACCTCGGCGTTGTCCATCGTCGTCGACTGGATGCCGCTCGCGGTCACGCGCCCCGTCGAGGAATCGATGAACAGGCGCAGCTCGATGCGCCCGGCGAGCGACGCGTGCTTCTGCGCCTCTTTTTCGTAGCAGAAGCGGATCGCGTTCAGGCGGCGGCGCACCACGCGGCGGATGATCGATTTGTCGAGCGAGCCGAGCACGCGCGCCTCGCCGATCAGGACCTCGGGCGCGCGCGCGGCGTGGGCGGTGAGCACGTGCTGCGCGCCGAAGCCGCTCATCGCCGAGCTGCCGCCCGCGCCTTTGCCGATGGTGCCGATGGAACCGAGGCCGATGGTGCCCTGGCCCGTGCCGCCGCCGCCGCCATAGCCGACGCCGCTCAGCCCGAGCCCGCCGCCGCTAAAATTCGCGCCGTATTCGCTGCCGCCCAATCCTGCGATCACGCCGCGCACGCCTTCGGGAACCTCGACGGGAACCTGCACCGTCTCCGACGGGCCGCGCGAAGTCTTGCTGGTCTCGTCGATCACCACG
>DASREC010000519.1:0-42318 GCA_035652295.1 Polyangia bacterium | reverse complement strand
GCTCATCGCGTGCGCCAACGACCTCACGATGTAGCCGCGCGTGATGTAAAATCGCCTCCATGCGCGTCTGGCTCCTCGCCCTGGTCGCCGCGCTCGCGTTCGCCGGGTGCGGCAACGGCGAGACGTCGGGGTTCGATTTCTCGACGGGCGACCAGGGCGCGATCGATCTCGGCGGCGGCGATCAGTCGATGCTGCTCATCGGCTGCATGGACCTGATCCTCTGCGACAACATGTGCAAGACGCAGGCGTGCCTCACCAAGTGCGAGAGCATGGCGACGGCGCAGGCCAAGATGCTGCACACGATCCTGTTCGACTGCATCAGCGGGCTTTGCGCCACCGCGCCCGACGGCGGCATGGGCCCGTGCGCGCTCGGCGATCGCAACGGCTGCAACACGTGCGTGATGAACACGCAGTCGGGCCGCAGCCCGTCGGGCCAGGTGAACGGCGCGTGCTCGACGTCGTCCGACCCGGTCTGCGGGCTGTGCGTCGATCCGCTCATCACCTGCGCCAACGACCTCACGATGTAGTAATCTCGACGGTGATGCGCGCGCTCGTCATCGCAGCGCTCCTCGCCGCCGGCTGCTCGGACTCGGGCGGCGGCGGCCCGCCCGATCTCTCGGCGGTGGTCGACATGCGCCCGCCGAACGCCGACCTGTTCGGCATCGACTTCGCCGGCGACTACAACTGCGCCCAGCTCAACGCGTGCGAGAGCGATCCGCTCTGCCAGAACCAGCTCTGCCAGACCGCCTGCCACAACAACGCCACGCCGTCGGCGCAGATGAAGGATCAAGCGGTGCAGCAGTGCTTCAATCAATACTGCCCGCAGCAGAACGATCTCGGCATGGCGATCTGCGCGCTCGACAACAACAACATGCGCTCCGCCGCGTGCAAGCAGTGCCTCGCCAACGCGCAGCTCTCGATGACCGCGACGTGCAATCCGCCCAACGCCCCCGAGTGCCACCAGTGCCTGCAGCAGGTCACCGACTGCAAGAACGACCACTTCTGAACCGCTGTTGACCTCGGGCGCGAGTGCGCGCCAAATCGAGCGCGGGGGAATGTTCGCCGCGCTTTACGTCAACGGGCACCTGTTCACGGCCGCGTTCTCGCTGGCCATGGCGCTGGCGTTTGCCCTCTCGGCGCTGCGCGTGCCGGGCGCGCGCTCGGACTTCTGGTTTTCGAGCATCTTCACGCTCACCGGCT
The DNA here is from genome assembly GCA_035652295.1 of Polyangia bacterium. Classification (GTDB taxonomy): domain Bacteria; phylum Myxococcota_A; class Polyangia; order Palsa-1104; family Palsa-1104; genus DASREC01. Next base: position 41,118 of record DASREC010000519.1, on the reverse strand, counting down.
CGGGCGCGCTCGTCGAGATGCTGCTGGTCACGCACCCGTCGCTGTGGTGGGCGCGCGGCTATCTCGGGCTGATGATCATCTTGTACCTGACGATCGTCATCGGGCTGCACGACACCTACGGGCCCGACGTGCTGTCGCGCGGCGAGCGGCGCTGGTGGGCGCGCGGCGTGATCGTGTACGCGATCTGGGCGGCGGCGATCGAGGCGTCGCTGTTCTCGGGCGCGTTCGATCACGGCGCGACGCGCACGCCCGAATTGTGGGGCGTGCGCTCGACGGTGTGCGCGGTGACGGTGTCGGGCTATCTCGCGCTGCAGGCGTTCTCGCTGGCCAACCTGGTGCTGCTCGGGCCGCTGCTCCTCCGGCGCGGGCCGCGGCGCGGCGAGCGGCGCATGGTGGCGGTGCCGATCCTGCTCGCGCCGCTGGTGGCGGTGCACGAGATCCTGGTCGCGTTCGGCGTCGGGCCGTCGATCCCGCTCGGCGGCTATTTCACCGCCCTCGCCGGATTGGTCGGCGCGTTCGTTCTAGCCGAGCGGTTTCGCGCGCTGGCGCACGGCGGCTCGCTGGTGGGGCACTACCTCGTCGAGCGGCGCATCGGCGGCGGCGGGATGGCCGACGTGTTCGCGGCGCGGCGCATCGGCTCGGGCGACGTCAAGCGCGTCATGCGGCGCGTGGCGCTCAAGCGGCTGCGTCCCGAGTTCAACGACGATCCGGCGTTCGTGCACATGTTCCTCGACGAGGCGCGCATCGTCGCGCGGCTGTCGCATCCCAACATCGTCACGCTGCACGACGTCGGGCAGAGCCGCGGCGAATTGTATCTGGCGATGGAGCTCGTCGACGGGCCGACGCTGTCGCGGCTGCTCAAGGTCTCGCGCGCGCGGCGGCGGCCGATCGATCCCGACGTGGCGGCGGAGATCGGCGTGCGGCTCGCCGACGCGCTCGCCTACGCGCACGCGGCGGTGGGCGAAGACGGGCGATCGCTCGAGCTGATCCATCGCGACGTCTCGCCGCAGAATGTGCTGCTCACCGTCGACGGGCACGTCAAGCTCGCCGACTTCGGCATCGCGCGCTCGGCGCTGCACACGGTGCACACGGCGACCGGCGTGCTCAAGGGCAAGCTCTCGTACATGGCGCCCGAGCAGATCCAGGGGCTGGCGTATGGGCAGCAGGTGGATCTCTACGCGGTGGGCGTGGTGCTCTACGAATTGGTGACCGGCGCGCGGCCGTTCGAGGGCGACTCGGAGCAGACGATGCTGCGCGACATCGTCGCCGGCGAATTGCAGCGCAGCCGCGCGCTCGAGCGGGCGCCCGAGGCGCTGCGGCAGGTGATCGCGGCGGCGCTCGATCCCGATCCGGGGCGGCGGCCGGCGGGCGCGCGCTCGCTGCACGCGCAGCTGGTGCCGCTGCGCGACGAGGCGCAGGCGCGCGCGAAGTTACAGACGCTGGTTCAGCTGGCGATGGAGGACGACGAGCGGCAGCGGCAGCAGGAGGACTCGACGGTGGCCGAGCGCCGGCTCAATTGATCAGCGACCAGGCGAACAGCGCGACCGCACCGATCCCGAGACCGAGCGCGAGCCAGGGACCACGCGCCTGGCTCTTCTCGGTCTCGGAATCGGCGCGCACTGAAACTTCGCCGGCGCCGTTCTGCGCCAGCACGTCGGCGAGCCACTCACGGGCGCTCTCCGACGGCACGCGCAGGTAGAAGCCGCTCTTCTCCGCGACGCACGCCACGACCATTCCAAAGCCTTGCTCGAGGACGCCGATGACGCTCCAACGCCGTGGCCCCCGAGGAGGCCACGGCGCGTCGCGAAATCCGCAGTCTAGAAGAAGGCGATGAACCGCTTCGCAGTCACGCATGACGCGGCCTACGAGCACCCGCTGGTGGCGCCGCAGTTGCCGCACTTGTAGCAGGCGCCCGAGCGCACCATGATCGTCCCGCACTCGTGACACGCGGGCGCGTCGGTCTCCGCGGCCCACGCGCCGTGCGTGTTCACCGTCGGGTCGATGGACGAGGACACCGGCGTCGCCGCTTTGAGCTGCGGCGCATCCGGATCCACCGCCGGCAGCGGGAGCTGCTCGGCCGGCCGGTTCGGCAGGAACTTCGAGCCGAGCCAGCGGAAGATGTAGTCCATGATCGACGACGCGCGCGAGATGTCCGGGTTGCCCGTCCAGCCCGACGGCTCGAAGCGCGTGTGCGAGAACTTGTCGACCAGCAGCTTCAGCGGAACGCCATGCTGCAGCGCAAGAGAAATCGCGGTCGCGAAGCTGTCCATCAGCCCCGAGATCGTCGAGCCCTCCTTCGCCATGCGCACGAAGATCTCGCCCGGCGTGCCGTCCTCGTACATGCCGACGTGGATGTAGCCGTCGTGGCCGGCGATGGAGAATTTGTGCGTCTTCGAGTTGCGCTCGTCGGGCAGCTTGCGCCGCACGGCCACCGGCGCGCCCTTCGGGTTCGCCTGCGCCGCGACCTTGAGCACCAGCTCCTCCGGCGTCAGCCCCGCTTCGAACTGCAGCAGCGCCGCCGCTTGCCCGCCGATAGTGCCGTCGGTGTTGGTCTTGCGCGTCGTCGACAGCGGCTGCGAACGCTTGCAGCCGTCGCGATACACCGCCACCGCCTTGAGCCCGAGCCGCCACGCCTCGAGGTACGCGCTCTCGATGTCCTCGACGCTGCACTCGTTCGGCAGGTTGACGGTCTTCGAGATCGCGCCGGAGAGGAACGGCTGCGCGGCCGCCATCATCTTCAGGTGGCCCATGTGATGGATCGAGCGCTTGCCGTTCTGCGCGCGGAACGCGCAGTCGAACACCGGCAGGTGCTCCTCTTTGAGCCCGGGCGCGCCCTCGATGGTTTCCTTCTCGTTGATGTAGTCGAGGATCCGCTTGGTCTCGTCCTCGGTGTAGCCGAGCTTGCCGAGCGCCTCGGGCACGGTGCCGTTGACGATCTTGAGCATGCCGCCGCCGACGAGCCGCTTGTACTTGACCAGCGCGATGTCGGGCTCGATGCCGGTGGTGTCGCAGTCCATCATGAAGCCGATGGTGCCGGTGGGCGCGAGCACCGTGACCTGCCCGTTGCGGAAGCCGAACTCGCGGCCGACGGTGAGCGTCTCGTCCCACGCGTCGCGCGCCGCGTTCATCAGCTCGTACGGCACCAGCGCGTGATCGATCTTGTCGACGTGGCGGCGATGCTTCTCCATCACGCCGAGGAACGGCTCCTTGTTCACCGGGTAGCCGTCGAACGGCCCGGTGACGTCGCGCGCGATCTTCGCCGACGTGGCATACGCGTGGCCGCACATCAGCGACGTCACCGCGCCGGCGTACGCGCGGCCGGCGTCCGAGTCGTAGGGCAGGCCGCGCGACATGAGGAGCGCGCCGAGGTTGGCGTAGCCGAGCCCGAGCGGACGGAACGCGTGCGAGTTGGCCGCGATCTTCTCCGACGGGTACTTGGCGTTGTCGACGATGATCTCCTGCGCGAGGATGGTGATCTCGACGGCGCGCTTGTACGCCTCGATGTCGAGCTCACCGTCGGCTTTCTGGAACTTGCGCAGGTTCAGCGACGCCAGGTTGCACGCGCTGTCGTCGAGGTACATGTACTCGCTGCACGGATTGGACGCGTTGATGCGCGCCGTGTTCCGCGACGTGTGCCAGTCGTTGACCGTGGTGTCGAACTGCAGGCCGGGATCGCCGCACTGCCACGCCGCCTCGGCGATCTTGCGCCACAGGTCGCGCGCGCGATGCGTCTCGACGATCGCGCCGGTGAGCACCGCGCGGGTGTGCCACACGCGATCGTGGCGAACCGCGTCCATGAACTCGTCGGTGACGCGCACCGAGTTGTTCGAGTTCTGGAAGAACACCGAGCCGTACGCCTCGCCGGTGAACGAGCCGTCGTAGCCGGCGTCGATCAGCGCCCAGGCTTTTTTCTCCTCGGACGATTTGCAGTCGATGAACTCGACCACGTCGGGGTGGTCGGCGTTGAGGATGACCATCTTGGCCGCGCGGCGCGTCTTGCCGCCGGACTTGATCACGCCGGCGAAGGCGTCGAACCCCTTCATGAAGGAGACGGGGCCGGACGCGGTGCCGCCGCCGTTGAGCAGCTCCTTCGACGAGCGGATCGGCGACAGGTTGGTGCCGGTGCCCGAGCCGTACTTGAAGAGCATGCCCTCGGTCTTGGCCAGGCCGAGGATCGACTCCATCGAATCGTCGACGGAGTTGATGAAGCACGCCGAGCACTGCGGCTGCGCCTCGACGCCGACGTTGAACCAGACCGGCGAGTTGAACGACATCTTCTGCTCGACCAGCAGGTGGCTCAGCTCGGCGGAGAACGCCTCGGCGTCGCGGTCGGTGGCGAAATATTTTTGTTTGGTGCCCCAGCCGGTGATGGTGTCGACGACGCGGCCGATCAGCTGGCGCACCGAGCGCTCGCGCGCGGGCGTGCCGATGGCGCCGCGGAAATATTTCTGCACGACGACGTTGGTCGCCATCTGCGACCAGCCGGCCGGCACCTCGACGTCCTTCTGCTCGAAGAACACCTGCCCGCCTTCGCCCGTGATCGCGGCGGTGCGCAGCTCCCACTGCACTTCATCGAACGGGTGCACGCCGGCGCGCGTGAAGAAGCGCGGCACGGTCATCCCCCTCGCGTTCACCGGAGCGTGACGGTCCCCTTTGCGCCGCCGGGGATTCGCCGCGAACTTCTCTTTTTTCCCGTTGCCGTGGCCATTGCGCGCGTCTGTCTTCGAAATCATGCGTCCCTCCCGCGCCGGTCAACAAAAAGCACTCCACGCCTGGCGACCACCGCCCGCGTGGATTGAATTCAGGATGTCGGAGTGCTGGCGAAGCTACTTGCGTGTGACGTGCGTGTCAACGACAAAATCATAATAGTTTCAAATACTTGCTGTGGATAAGTCTGTGAATTACCTGTTACGATCTGTGGGTTTTCTGTGGGCGGGCAACCCAATACCGCGAGAATCTCCGTGTCTGCCTCAGTTCTGTGCATGGCCGACAGGCTCCCAGGTGTTGCAGTATATGGCAACTGCATTACGTTGCAATAACGAATTTATAACCTGGCGACTCGACTGAGATCAAAGTTTCTGATCGGTATCTTCGCGCGCGCGGTTTTTTGCGCCGATCAGGGTTGCATGGTAGCGGTCGATCGACGATGGGCGAGGCTGGGGGTTCCATGATCGTTCTCGACGGCGTGTGGAAGTCGTTCGCCGGCGCGCCGGCGCTGCGCGGCGTTTCGCTGTCGGTGGCGGCGGGCGACGCGGTGCTGCTCACCGGTCCGTCGGGCGCGGGCAAGACGACGCTGTTGCGTCTCATCTTCGCCGCCGAGCGCGCCGATCGCGGCGAGCTCTCCGTCGCCGGCCGCAGCCTCGCGCGCCTGCGCGCGTCGTCGATCCCCTACGTGCGGCGAAACATCGGCGTGGTGTTTCAAGACTTCAAGCTGCTACCCGATCGCAGCGCGCTCGAGAACGTCGCCGTCGCCGTCGAGATCCTCGATCTCCCGCGCCGCGACGTCGAGCTGCGCTCGCTGCAGGCGCTCGGCGCCGTCGGATTGGCGGCGCGCGCGCAGGCCCGCTGCGGCTCGCTCTCGGGCGGCGAGCAGCAGCGCGTCGCCGTCGCGCGCGCCATCGTCGGCGAGCCGGCGATCCTGCTGTGCGACGAGCCGACGGGAAATCTCGATCCCGAGCGCTCGCACGATCTGCTGGCGCTGCTCGACGACATTCATCGCCGCGGCACCACGATCTTGATCGCCACGCACGATCCGCAGGTGGTCGACTTCGGCGTCGCCGCCGGCTGGCGCCGCGCCCGCCTCGTCGACGGCGAATTGCTCGACGTGGATCTTCCGGTGGCGCGCCCGGCGCGGCTCGACGAGGAGACCGCCGGCTTCGCCGATCGCGCCGCGCCCGACGCCACCAACGTCGTGCGCATCCGCCCGGCGGTCGGCGAATGATTCGCCTCCTGCGTACGCTCCGTCGAGGAGTCGCGGGCGTGCGGCGCAATCCGATGATCCAGCTGATCGCGGTCGGCACCATCGCGCTGTCGCTGCTCTTGGTCGGCACCGTCGAGCTGGCGGCGTCGAACGTGGCGCGCCTCGCGTCCGGTTGGGGCGGCGACGTGCAGATGACCGTGTACCTCGAGGACGGCATCGCGCCGGCGCGCGCGCAGCAGATCGCCGCCGCGCTGGGAAAGTTGCCCGGCGTCGAGCGCGTCGCCAGCGTCGATTCGCGCGAGGCGTACCAGCGCCTGCGCCGCAGCCTCGGCGCGCGCGCCGCGCTGCTCGACGGCGTCGAAGACAGCTTCCTGCCGGCGTCGATCGAGGTGGCGCTCAAGCCGGGCGTCGCCGACGTGATCCGCGCGCACCCGGCGTTCGAGCGGCTGCGCCACACCGCCGGCGTCGAGGACGTGGACCTGATGGGCGACTGGTCGGCGCGGCTGCGCGCGATGGAGACGCTGCTGCGCCAGGCGGGCCTCGCGGTCGGGCTGCTGGTGCTCTGCGCCTGCTTATACATCGTCGGATCGACGATCCGCCTGGGTGTGTTCGCGCGCCGCGACGAGATCGAGATCCTCAAGCTGGTCGGCGCGACCAATGGTTTCGTCAAAGGGCCGTTTCTCGTCGAGGGCGCGCTGCAGGGCGCGCTCGGCACCGCGCTCGCGGGCGGGCTGCTCTACGGGCTGTTCCGCCTGGCGCAGCCGCGCGTCGAGTCGGCGCTCGGCAGTCTGCTCGCGGCCAGCCCGCTGACTTTTTTTCAGCCGCGCGAGCTCGTCCTCGCCGTCGCCGCCGGCGCGCTGCTCGGGCTCGCCGGCAGCGCGCTCGCGCTCGGCCGCTACGTGAAGGTATGACCGCGCGCGCGCTCGCGGCCGCGCTCGTCTTCGGATTTGCCGTCGACGCGAGCGCCAATCGCCCGACGCAAGCGCTGGAGGCCGATCGCCAGGCGGCCGAGGCCGAGGTGCGCGATCTCGAGCGCCGCGCCCACGCGCTCGACGAGCAGGCGGCGCTGCGCCAGGATCGATTGCGCCAGCGCATCCGCGCGCTCTACAAGTTGTCGTCGGGCGGCTACCTGCGCCTGCTCGCCGGCGCGGAGTCGGCGGCGGAGCTGGGCACGCGCCACCAGGCGATCGGCCGCGTGCTGTCGCGCGATCTCGAGGAGCTCTTGGCGGTGCGCGAAGAGGCGGCCGCGCTCGACGCCGATCAAGCGCGCCGCGTGGATCAGCTGGCGCGCGCGGTGGCGCTCGGCCACGAGCTGCGCCTCGCCAGCGAAGAGCCACCGACGGGCCTCGAGGCGCGCGCGGGAAAATTGTCGCGGCCGGTGCCGGGGCCGATCGTCGGCGCGTTCGGCGCGTTTCGCGATCCCGAGCTGGGCCTCGAGCGCTCGCGCCGCGGCGTCGAGCTGCGCACGCACGCCGGCCAGACGGTGCGCGCCATCGCCGCCGGCCAGGTGCGCTGGGTCGGCGACGTGCCCGGCCTCGGCCGCGGCCTCGCCATCGATCACGGCGACGGTTACCTCACCATCACCGCGCGCCTCGCCTCCACGCGCCTCACGCCGGGCGAGCTGCTGGCCGAGGGAGCGCCCGTCGGAGAAGCAGCCGGCCCCACATTATATATGGAGCTCGCGCAGGACGGCACGCCCATCGATCCCGCGCCGTGGCTTTCCCGCTGACAAAGCCAGTAGACGTTTGCTGCTCCGACGGGGCCCGGCTAAACTGAGGCCCATGCGAGTCCGCTCTACCCCCTCGGTCATCCTCATCGCCGCGCTCTCCACCTTCGCCGGCATCGCCGTCGTCGGAGGCGTGGCCGCCGCGCTGCCGAAAAAATATTCGCCCTACCACAAGCTCAACATCTTCACGCGCGTGCTGTCGTACGTGGAGAACAACTACGTCGAGAACGTAGACCACGACGAGCTGATCTACGGCGCCATCAAGGGCATGCTGGAGACGCTCGATCCGCACACCAGCTTCCTCAAGCCCGATCAATACAAAGAGATGAAGATCGACACGCAGGGCGAGTTCGGCGGCGTGGGCATCGAAGTCGAGATGCGCTCGACGCCGGGCCCGACGGCCGACTCCGCGCGCGACAACGTGCTGACGGTGATGTCGGCGATCGAGGGCACGCCGGCCGCCAAGGCCGGGCTCACCACCGGCGATCAGATCGTGAAGATCGACGACATGCTCACGCGCAACATGCGCATGGACGACGCGGTCCAGAAGATGCGCGGCAAGAAGGGCACGCCGGTCACGCTCACCGTCGAGCGGCCGGGCGCGCCGGGCGCTCCGGGGAAAGGCTGGAAGGAGCCGCGCACCTTCACGCTCATGCGCGAGATCATCAAGATCGACAACGTGGTCGCGCGCACGCTCGAGCCGGGCTACGGCTACGTGCGGCTCAAACAATTTTCCGAGAACTCGGATCACGATCTCGAGCAGGCGCTCGATCGTCTGGAAAAAGATTCTCCGTCGGGCCACCTGCTCGGTCTGGTGCTCGACCTGCGCAACAACCCGGGCGGGCTGCTCGACCAGGCGGTGCGCATCGCCGACCAGTTCATCGACAACGGCCTGATCGTGCGCACCGAGGGCAAAGACGGCCGCGTCATCGACGAGGAGAAGGCGCACCAGCGCGGCACGCGCCTCGGCTTCCCGATCATCTGCCTCGTCAACGGCGGCTCGGCGTCGGCGTCGGAGATCGTCGCCGGCGCGCTGCAGGATCACGGGCGCGCGGCGATCATGGGCACGCAGACGTTCGGCAAGGGCTCGGTGCAGACGGTGATCGAGCTCGACGACGGCTCGGCGCTCAAGCTGACGATCGCGCGCTACTACACGCCGTCGGGTCGATCGATCCAGGAAAAAGGCATCACGCCCGACGTACTAGTCGAACAGGTCAAGATGGCCGATCTCAAGCCGCAGCACGGCGACGAGCCGCAGCAGAAGGAGCGCGACCTCCAGGGCCACCTGCGGAATACGCAGCAAGAGGCCCAAAATCGTCCGCCGCGCGGAAAAAACGCGGCGATCGCGACCGCGATCGGCGATGATTATCAATTGAAGACCGCGTTCGATTACCTCAAGGCCTGGCAGATCTTCTCGAAGCCCATGGGGGGCTCCGCGCCGCCGACGACGACGGCTGGAAGGTAAAGCGCTTGACGTTAAAGTGGCGGCAAAATAAACTGTTTACCGCCGTCATCATCGACGTCACCGTCGCGTAAGGGGCATGTACAAGCTCATCATAGAGGACGACGAGGGAAAGACGACGGTAGTCCCCCTGATTCGTGACGAGATCACGATCGGACGTAAAGAGGGGAACACGATTCGTTTGACCGAGCGGAACGTCTCCCGCAAACACGCCAAGCTGCTCAAGCAGAATGGCACGGTCTTCATCGAGGACCTGACCTCGTACAACGGCATCAAGGTGAACGGCGATCGCATCGCCGGGCGCGCGCCGGTGAACGAAGGCGATCGCATCCAGATCGGCGACTACCAGCTCGCGCTCAAGCTCGACAAGCAGGCGCAGGCGGGCGCGCAGCCGACGCAGGAGATCCGCGACGAGAAGACCACGCCGTTCATAAAAGAGAACGGCTCGACTCCGACGGCGATGCTGGAGATGACGCCGACGGTGCAGAACCCGATCGTCCCGGCGGGGCAGGAAGCGCCGGCGCGCCTGGTGGTGGTCTCCTCGAATTTCGCCGGACAGGAATTTCAGCTCGACAAGGCGGCGGTGGTCATCGGCCGCACCGACGAGAACGACGTGGTGATCAACCACCGATCGATCTCGCGGCACCACGCCAAGATCGTGCGCGAGAACGGCCACTATCACATCGTCGATCTGCAGAGCGCCAACGGCGTGCGCGTGAACGGCGAGGAGTACGGCAAGGTCGAGCTGCGCAAGGGCGACCACATCGATCTCGGCCACGTGCGCCTGCGCTTCGTCGCGCCCAACGAAGACTTCATCTTCGATCGCGACGCGCAGGTGGTCGACGTCGGCGGCGCCAAGAAATCGAAGATGGGGCTGATCCTCGGCGCGGTCGCGCTGGTGGTGCTGATCGGCGGCGGCGTGGTCGTCTACAAGTTGGTGAGCGGCGGCAAGGGCGGCGAGAACGGCGGCGGTCAGCTCACGCCGGCGGAGAAAGAGTCGCAGGTGGCCAAGCTGCTGCTCGACGCCGATCGCGCCATGAAGAGCGAAGACTGGGAGCAGGCGATCACCAAGTGCGACGAGGCGCTCAAGCTCGACTCGACGCAGGAGCTGGCGCGCGACAAGCGGCAGAAGGCCGAGGCCGAGCAGAAGAACAAGAAGGCCTACGACACGTTCATGAAGGCGGCGGCCAGCGGCGACTACGACATGGCGATCGCCTCGTACGGCGACATCAGCGAGGACTCGGTGTACCGCGGCAAGGCGGCCGAGAAGTACGCGCAGGCGAAGAAGCAGTACCTGCGCAATCACCTCGACGCCGCGCGCAAGGCCAAGGCGAGCAACAAGTGCGAAGAGGCGCGCCAGCACGTCGAGGCGGCGATGACCGTCGACGAGGGCAACACCGAGGGGCAGGACATCCTCAAGTCGTGCGGCGCGGTGCACGTGGCCAAGAACGAGCCGAAGGCGCAAAAAGAGCCGAAGACGCAGAAAGAGCCGAAGACGCAGAAAGAGCCGAAGAACGAGCCCGAGACCTCGGACACGCCGCCGATGCAGAACGCGGCGCTCGAGAAGAAGCTGCAGGACGCGCAGGACGCGTACGTGCACGGGCAGTATGCGACGGCGATCGATCTCGCCAAGAGCGCGGTCAAGGGCCAGCCGTCGCGCGCGTGGCGCATCATCGGCGCGTCGAGCTGCTTCTTGAAGGATCGCGCGGGCGCGGTGGCGGCGTTCAACAAGCTCGACGGTCAGGGGCGCAACTTCCTCAAGTACGTGTGCTCGCGCCAGGCGATCACGATCCCGTGATCAAGCGCGCAAGCGATCAATCAGCGGCGTCGCTTCCACCACTTCCTCGACGGTGAGCCCGGTCCACGGGCTGAACGCGAGCTGCGCGTCTTTGGCGATCTTCGCCATCGCCGACGGCAGATCGATCTCGCCGCGGCCGGGCGCGAGCGCGCCTAGCGGGCCGCACGCGTCGCCGGCGTAGACCAGCGGCGCGCGTTCGCCGAACGCCGCCAGCGTGAGCGCCAGCGGCTGAAATCCCATCACGTCTTGCAGGTGCGCCGCGGGCACGTCGCAAAGCGGCGCCACCGGCGCGCCCGCGCAGTCTGCTAACAGAACGTCGAGCTCGCGCGTCAGTGGAAGGTCGATGTACCGGCGGCCGTTCTTGACGCACAACACCACGCCCGCGCGCTCCGCCGCGCGCGCCAGGCGATCGAGCGCGCGCCGGGCGGCGTCGAGCGTGCGATCGGCCGAGTCCTCGCGCGCCTCGAACAGCCGCCGCGCCAGCTCCTCGTCGAGCTGCCCGCGCAAAAACTTTTCGCGCGCGAACGTCCAGTCGCGCTCGACCGAGCGCACCGCGCCGAGCCGCACGATCACGAAGCGCGCGCGCAGCTCGCCCGCGCGCTCGAGCGTCGCCTCCGCCGCGCGCGCCGCCACCTCGCTCTCCTCGCGATCGATCGACGCCAGCATCGCGTTCGACTCGACCGAGCGCGGGCACGGCGACTCGAGCGCGATCACCGGCAGCGCGGGACGCATCGCCAGCTCGCGCGCCAGCGCCTCGAAGCGCGCGGCGTCGAGACCGGCATCGAGCACCACGCCGCCCGCGCCCGATCGCTCGAGCGCGTCGACGATCTTTTCCGGCGCGAACGCCTCCGCGAATGAGGTGGCGTGTGTGAACACGGTCGAGAGCACTACGCTCATGCGAGCATCTTCTCGTCGGGGCGTTTCATTGACAACACGCGGTTTTCCGTCGTATACGGGATACCATTTAGCGGAGGAATAGCTTGAAGGTCCGAGGGGTGTTGGGACTGTTGGCCGCCGCGGCGCTCCTCGTTTCGGCGTCGCGCGTCGAGGCGCAGGAGGCGGGCGGCAACGCGTTCGGGCTGCAGCTTTTCCGGCCGGCGGTCGACTCCAAGGGCTACTTCACCGTCAACGCCTCGCAGATCCTCGGGCACCTGGACTTCTCCGTCGGCCTGGTGGCCACCTACAACCGCTATCCGTTCAACTTGTCGTCGGCCGACGGCAAGACCCAGTTCCACGTCTCGGACATGGTGACGCCGCAGGTGCAGGCCGCCCTCGGCTTGTTCAAGTGGATCGAGCTCGGCGTGTCTCTGCCGATCCAGATCATCTTCGGCGCCCGCAGCCCGGTGTTCAAGTCTCCCGACGGCAATCCCAACTTCAACAACGACCTGACGTGGGGCGCGCAGTTCATCGGCGACATCGGCGGGCACATCAAGGCGCGCTTCCTCAACACCTCGAAGCACCCGGTCGGCCTCGGCGCCCTGGTCTCGATCTATGCGCCGTCGGGCAAGGGCAACAACTTCACCGGCGAAGGCCAGGTGACGATCCGCCCCGAGATCATCCTCGACAAGGAGTTCGGCTTCACCCGCCGCTTCCGCATGGCGCTCAACGTCGGCGCGCTCATCCGCCCGTCGAAGAACACCTTCCAGGATCGCGGCGCCACGCTCACCGGCGTACCGACGGTGAACGGCGGCATGAACTTCTGCTTCCCCGGCCCGGTCACGCCGACCACCGGCGGCATGTTCTCAGGCCAGCCGCAGTACACGTGCGGCTCGCAGGATCAGCGCTCGCTCGGCACGCAGCTCACCTACGGCCTCGGCATCTCGGGCGCCGTGGTTCCGCAAAAATTCGATCTGCTCGCCGAGGCGTACGGCTACGCCGACGTCACCGGCTCGTCGAAAGGCTTCCCGCTCGAGCTGATCGGCGGCGGCAAGGTCTACCTCGCGTCCAAGTCGTACTTCGAGTTCGGCGCCGGCGCGGGCGTGATCCCGGGGATGACCGGCTCGTCGCAGTTCCGCGTGTTCATCGGCTTCATCTTCGAGCCGTCGATCGGCGACCGCGACGGCGACGGCATCAAGGACGACGTCGACAAGTGCCCCGACGATCCGGAAGACTTCGACGACTTCGAGGACGAGGACGGCTGCCCCGATCCCGACAACGATCGCGACGGCATTCCGGACAAAGACGACAAGTGCCCGAACGAGCCCGAGACCAAGAACGGCTTCGAGGACGAGGACGGCTGCCCCGACTCGCTCGACCTCGACCGCGACGGCGACGGGATCCCGGACCGCATCGACAAGTGCCCCGACGATCCGGAAGACAAGGACGGCTTCGAGGACGAGGACGGCTGCCCCGATCCTGACAATGACAAGGACGGGATCCCCGACGTCGACGACCTCTGCCCGAATGACCCGGAGGACAAGGACGGGTTCGAGGATCAGGACGGCTGCCCCGATCCTGACAATGACAAGGACCGGATCCTCGACAAGGACGACAAGTGCCCGAACGAGCCGGAGACGTACAACGGCTTCGAGGACGAGGACGGCTGCCCGGACAAGGGGCGCGTGCTGCTCCGCCGCGGCAAGCTGGAGATCCTCGACAAGATCTACTTCGAGACGGCCAAGGCGATCATCAAGCCGATCTCGTACCCGATCTTGAACGCGATCGTCGCCACGCTGAAGGGCAACCCGCAGATCCTGTTGCTCGAGGTGCAGGGCCACGCCGACGAGCGCGGCGACGACGACTACAACATGCGGCTCACCGAGGATCGCGCCGCCGCGGTCAAGACGTACCTGACCGAGCACGGCGTCGAGGCCGACCGCCTCCAGTCGCACGGCTACGGCGAGACCAAGCCGGTGTGCCCGCAGCACAACGAGTCGTGCTGGTCGAAGAACCGCCGCGTCGAGTTCGTGATCCTGCGCCGCTCCGACAATCCTCCGCCCGACGTCCAGTAAACTTCTCGTCGGAAGAAGCTCCGCGCGCGGCCGTAGTCATCAGCCGTGGCGAGGAGCTTGCGCATGCGTGACCGGCTTTCGCGTTGGGCGATCGTGCTGTGGTGCGGGGTCATCGGAGCGGCGTGCTCCGGGACGCAGACCGTGCTGCCCGACGGCGGCGGAGCCGATCTCGCACAGGGGGCGCGGAGCGATCTCGCCACGGGCGGGGACGACCTGGCGTCGGTCGGCGCCGATCTGTCGACGGGCGGAGGGGACCTGTCGACGGTCGGCGCCGATCTCGCCGGGACGTCTCGCGACCTCGCCGGCGAAGATCTGAGCGCGGCGGCGAGCGACATGACCGCGGCGGCGAGCGACATGACCGGCGCGTCGAGCGACCTCAAGACCAACACCGACCTGACGAGCGCGCCGCAGGATCTCGCGCCCGGCTGCGGCGCCACCACCGCGCAGCCGACGGTCGGCTACACCAACGGCACGTTCACGAGCAACTCGGTGCTCACGTTCGCCGTCGCCGCCGGCTACCACGCGCGCGGCACGCTGACCCTGCCGACGCTGCCCGCCGGCTCCAGCCTCGACGCCGTCGACTGCTTCGCCATCTTCGTCGACACCACCAGCGGCGCGCGCTTCGACGCCACCGTCACCGCCTCGAGCGCCAACGCCGTCAGCTACGACGCCGTGCTGCCCGCCGGCACCTACGACTTCAACTGGGGCTTCACCGTCAAGTACGTCGGCAGCTCGTTCCTCGGGCGGCAGGACATCATCTCCAACGTCGTCATCTGCGGCGATCACACGCAGAACGTCACGGTGCCGAGCTTCGGCACGGTGGTGGTCGCGACGGTGAACGTCAGCGCGCTGAACAACTTCGGCACGTCGCCGTCGGGCTCGTTCGACGCCATCGTCGAGATGCACGACGCGCAGCAGCTCTACTTCGCCGAGGGCAGCCAGCTCGCCATCCCGAGCGCGACCACGACCGCGGCGATCACCATGCCGCTGCCGATGGCGGTGGCGATGACGCCGTACGTGCTCGGCCGCGTCACCGGCTACGACACCGCGCCCGGCGACGGCTACTTCCAGACGCGCGTGGCGTTCGTGCCCGCGATCGCCGGCCAGACGGTCTACAGCCTGGCGATTCCCACCATGGGAACCATCAGCGGCTCGCTCGGCGCGTCGGCCGATCGCGACAGCGGCTACTACGCCGCGTTCAACTGCTTCGCGCCCGGCAACGACATCTACGGCGAGTTCACCAGCGTCTACTATTTGACGTCGTTCTCGACGCCGTATCGGCCGGGCGGCTCGTGCGCGCCGTACACCGCCGCGCCGGTGATCGTCTCGGCGACCGCGGTCAACGAAAACTCCGACGGGCTACTCGATCTGCCCGACCCCAACAAGGCGACGCTCATCAACGTCGTCGGCGGCACCAACGCCGTCGGCGCCGCCGGCGTGCCGACGATCGCGACGGTGACCGTGCTCGGCAGCCTCACCGACGCGCTCGGCAATCCGCTGCCGAGCTACACGGTGTCGGCGCGCTCGTCGTCGCTCACGCCCGCCGCGTTCGCCAACCAGCGCTTCCGCGCCGAGGGCGGCGCTCCATTCGGCGCCGTCACCGACTCTTCGGGCAACTTCAAGCTGCACCTCATCGCCGGCAGCTACAGCCTCGTCGCCAACCCATAGCTCGCTCGTCGATGCTCGATCGAGCGCGCTGCGTTCCGCGCGCGGACTGCGGCAATTTGCCGCCGTGCTCAAACATTCTCGGTCGCGCAGACGCGCCCTGCGAAACTGCGCGCGGCGGCAAATTGCCGCAGCCCGCACGCTCCACTCCGCTACGTGCTCGGATCGGGAAAAGCATGAGAATCGGCGAATTGATGCATTTTACGAAAGCGTAGCGAAACGGAGCGCGTGGGCGGGAAAATCGTTTTTCGCGGGCATTGCGAAGGCGCTCCTCGCGTCTTCGCGAGGATGCAAGCCGTAGCATGAGTGAGCGCGTGCCGCGCGCAGGCGACGCGTAGCGGCGCCGAGCACGGCGTGTGCGAACGTCCCGCGAAAAACGATTTTCCCGCCCGCGCGCGGAGTGCAGCGGTGATCGTGCGCGATCGTCCGTCCGCGCTATCGCTTGGGGAAGGCGACCCAGAGGTTCTTGCCGTCGCGGCGGACCAGCATGCGGATCATCTCGCCGTGGGCGAGCGCGCGCACCGCCTTGGCGTAATCGTCGAGCGCCTCCACCATCGTCTCGCCCACGCGCAGGATCAGGTCGCCGCGCTCGACGCCCGCCTCCACCGCCGGGCTCTCCGGCTCGACCGACATCACCACCACGCCGCGCAGCGACGGATTGCCCAGCTCGCGCGCGATCCCCGGCGAGATCTCCGACACCGTCATGCCGAGCGGCGAGCGCTTGCCCGACGGCGCCCGCGACGGCGCGCCGCTCGACTGCTGCTCGTCGGGCGCGCCCTGCAGCGTCGTCTCCACCTTGAACGTCTTGCCCGCGCGGTGCACGGTGAGCCCGACTTTTTTCCCCGCCGGCGCCGTCGCCACCAGCCACATCAGATCGTCGGCGCGCTTGATCACGTGCCCATCGAACTCGCTCACCACGTCGCCCGTCAGCAGCCCCGCGTGCGCCGCCGGCGAGTCGGCCACCACGTCGGAGATCAGCGCCCCCTTGGTGTCGCCGAGCGCGAACGCCTTGCGCAACGACGCCGTGATCGACTGCGGGTACACGCCGAGCCAGCTGCGCGGCGCGCGCCCGTGCGCCTTGAGGAGCGGCACGATCACCTTGGCCATGTTGATCGGGATGGCGAAGCCGATGCCCTGCGCCTGCGCGTTCATCGCGGTGTTGATGCCGATGACCTCGCCGCGCGAGTTGATCAGCGGCCCGCCCGAGTTTCCCGGATTGATCGACGCGTCGGTCTGGATGAAGTCGTAGTACCCCGTCTGCGAGCCGCCCGGCCGCACGTCGCGCCGCCCCTTGGCGCTGACGATGCCGGCGGTGACCGTGTGATCGAGGCCGAACGGATTTCCGATCGCCACCACCCACTCGCCGATCTGCACGTCGTCGGAGTTGCCGAGCGGCGCCACCGGCAGATCGCCGCCCGCCTCGACCTTGAGCAGCGCGATGTCGGTGCGCTCGTCCGTGCCGATCAGCCGCGCGGTCAGCTCGCGCTCGTCGGCGAGGCGCACGCGGATGTCGTCGGCCGATTCGATCACGTGCGAGTTGGTGAGGATGTAGCCCGATTTGTGGATCACGAAGCCGGTGCCCTGCCCCTTGCCGCGCGGCTTGGGATGATCGGAGCCGCTCTGCAACAGGTCGCGCGGATCGTCGCCGTTCTGCAGCGCGACCACGTTCACCACCGACGGGCCGAGCGTGCGCGCCAGCTTGACGAACGACTGCATGTTGATGGGCGCGTTGGCCGGCAGCCCGCCGCGCGACGAGCCCTCGGTCCACAGCGGCTCCTCGGCCCGCGCCGCGCCCAGCGCGATGAAACTTCCCGCGCAGACGATCAACAGCGGCGCCCACGCACGCAAACGCATCACGAGAGCATGCCACAAGTGACAGAAGCCGCCAGAGTAGCTGGGTTCCGCTTCGCGGCCCAGCTAGTCCGAGGGCGCGCCACCGTCGACGATCGGCGCGGCCGCCGGCGGCGCGGCGGTGAGGCCCGCCAGCGCCTGTTCGCCGAGCTGATTTCCCGGATGGATCGTGTGCGACGGAATCTCGTAATCGAAGTCGTACTCCGCGGCGGGCGAGCCGTAGCTCACGCGCACCACGCCGCGGCACGTGTGCGTGAGCTCCGTCGACCACGCGCCGCCCGGCGATTTTTTCTCCAGCTCGGCGCCGAGCACGCGGCCGTTCACCGTGTAGCCGCGCACCGCCTTCTCCGCCTTGCGGTGATCGGACGAGTCGAACACGCTCTGCAGGATCATCGCCGAGCCGGCGGTGCAGACGAAGACGATCAGGAGCCTGAGCGGAGTGCCCTTCATCGCGGCTCCGTTTGATGCGTCTTCTCCTTGACCAGTTTGTCGAGCTGCCGCCGCTCGCGATCGTCGACGTCCTCGAGTGGGCGCGCGCGCGCCGCTCCGCCGTCGTGGTGCAGCTCCTCGCGCACCTTGCGCGCGACCTTCTCCGCCTCTTCCTTCGTGCCGTCGGCGAGATCCTTGGCCGCCTGCGTGGCGAAGATCGCCTGCAGGTGGCCCCACAGCGTGCGCTTGCCGAGCGGCACGTTGGTCGCGAACCAGACCAGCACGGCCAACATCGCGAGCGAGAGCAGCAGGCGGATCAGCCGGAACATCGCTCAGCCATCCGAATCCTCGACGGCGGCCGGCGCGTCACCGTAGCAGATGAGCGCGCGCGGCCCCGAGCGCGACGCCGAGTACGCCACCGCCGACGCCAGCCCGGGATCGTCGAGCGACGCGGTGGCGACGTGCAGCCCGGCCGAGCGCAGCTGTGTCTCCAGCGCGTCGTCGGTGAGATAGGGCGTGCGCACGCCGGCGGTCATCTCCGAGCGGCGGTTGACGACCAGCACGTGCAGCACCTCGCGGCGCGCGATCGCGTTGTCGAGCACGCCGAGCAATTCGGAGTGGTAGTGGTTGGTGTCGCCGATCAGCGCGACCGCCAGCGGCGCGCCCGCGCGCTCCTCCACCTCGGCGGCCGCCGAGAGCGCGCCGGCGATCGGCGCGGCCGAGCCCATGTGCATCTTCACGTCGACCAGCTTGTCGCGGATGCCGAGCACGCCGGAGTTTCCCGGATCGGCCACCAGCATCGTCGGCCGCTCGAGCTGCCGCAAGCTGCGCAGGAGCACCAGGCGCGGATCGTTCGGCGCGAACGACTTCATCGCGCCGCGCGTGCGGGCGACGAACAGCGGCCACGGCTCGCCGTCGTCGGCGGTGATGGCGGCGATCGCTTCGGTCACCGCCTTCCACTGCGCGGCGTCGCGCGGCTGCGGCTCGGCGTCGGCGCGCACGCGGCCGCCGAAGCGCTGCAAGAGCGTGTCGATCTTCTCGTCGTCGAGGCGCTGCGGCCGCGGCTCGCCCGCGCCGCGCACGCGGCACGTCAGCCCCTCGCGGTGCACCAGCGCCATGAGCTCGCGTTCGAGGAACGGCTCGCCCTCCTCCAGCACCAGCACCTGGTCGCGTCCCTGCAAAAAATCGATCAGGCGGCGGCGCGGCAACGGCCACGACGCGCCCAAGCGCAGCGTCGGCAGCCGCCGCGCCCACGCCCGCGCCTGCGCGCCCGCGCCGAGATGGCCGGCGACGATCACTGCCTGCGTACCGTCGACGCCGCCCGACTGCACCGTCAGCGCCTCGACCACCGGCTCGAGCTGCCGCAGCCGGCGCGCGCGCTTCTCGACGTGGTAGCGGTACGTGGCCGCGGTGCAGATGAACGGCCCCGCGCCGCGCGAGAAGCGCGCCGGCGGTCCCGGCAGGATCGGCGGCGCCTCGTGAAAATCGGATTTCCCGTCGAGGCCGCGCGCGCCGACGCGCACCAGGATCGGCATGCCGGTGTTCTCCGACGCCTGCGCCGCCGCGCGCGTGAGGTGGTAGATCTCGTCGGCGGAGGCGGCCTCGAGCTGCGCCAGGTGCGCCACCGCGGCCAGCGTCGCGCGGTTGTCCTGCGCGTTCTGCGAGGTCTTCGGCGCGGGATCGACGCCCTCGACGATCAGCGCCGCCGAACGCAGCTCGTTCACCACGCCGAACGTGGCCAGCGTATCGAGCGCGACGTTGATGCCGACGTGCTTCATCAGCGCGCAGGTGCCGTGGCTCGAGAGCAGCGCGCCGCCGAGCGCCATCGACGCGGCGACGTGCTCGTTGACCGAGTAGCGGTGCGCGACGCCGGCGTTCTTGCCGTCGAGCAGGAGCTCGGCGCGCGTCAGCGGCGAGCCGGGAAACGACCACGCGGTCTTGACGCGCGCCGCGGCCAGCGCGCGGCACAGCGCCTCGGCGCCGCTCAGCAAAGCTCGAACTCCTTGCAGAACACCACGTCGCTCGCGCCGCTCACGCTGTTCGGATCGCTCGCGTAGCGCGCGCGCCGGTGCAGCTCGGTCGGCCAGTCGTGGCGGCAGCGCCCGTCGGCGTCGTCGAAATGGCCGCAGTCCTCGCAGCAAAAGCGAAGCCCGAAGCGAGCGCGCTCCTCCTCGAAGGCGGCGTTTCGCAACAGGCGCACGGGCGGAGAGTAGCACGACCGCCAGCGACGACGCGTGCTAGTCTTGGCGCTTCCATGCAGGCCCCTCACGATCACCTGATCCGCACCATCGCCCGCGAGTCGAGCGTGCGCGTGGCCGTGGCGGTGACCAGCGATCTGGTCGCCGACGCCGCGCGCCGCCACGCCCTCTCGCCCGCCGCCACGTGCGCCGTCGGGCGCGCGCTCACCTCCGGCCTGCTGCTGGCCACGCTCACCAAGGGCGGCGAGCGCGTCACCGTGCAGCTCGTCGGCGACGGGCCGATCGGCTCGATCACCGTCGACGCCACCGACGCCGGCGACGTGCGCGGCTACGCGCAGCATCCGACCGCCGGCCCGCCGGTCGTGAGCGGCCGCGTGCGCGTCGCCGAGACGCTCGGCCGCCACGGCGTGGTCAACGTGCTGCGCGACCTCGGCCTCAAGGAGCTGTACCAGGGCCAGGTCGCGCTCGTCACCGGCGAGGTCGACGAAGACGTCGAGGCCTACCTGCGCTCGAGCGAGCAGGTCCCCTCCGCGCTCGGCTGCGAGGTGCTCCTCGACGACGCGGGCGCGGTCCGCTCCTCCGCCGGCGTGCTGGTGCAGGCGCTCCCCGGCGGCGATCCCGAATCGGTGCGCGAGATCCAGCACGCGCTCCGCACCGGGCGCCTCTACGATCTGCTGAACGCGGGCGAGCGCTCCGCTCGCACGTTGGCCGAGCAGATCTATGTCGCGGAGCCGCTCGAGGTCGTCGGCGCCGAGCGCAGCGTGCGTTTCCAGTGCCGCTGCTCGCCGGAGCGCATCGGCGACATGCTGAAGCTGCTCACCACCGTCGATCTCGACGAGATGATCGCCGACGATCAGGCGGCCGACGTGATCTGCAACTTCTGCAACACGCACTACCGCATCGAGCGCGCCGAGCTGGAGCGCATCCGCTCGCAGATCGCCGGCGGCCCGCGGCAGAGCAACTGATGGCGCCCGCGATCGCGCTTGGCGACGAGGTGCGCGCCGCGATCGCCGATCGCCGCCCGGTGGTGGCGCTGGAGTCGACGCTGGTCGCGCACGGCCTGCCGTGGCCGGAGAACTTCGCGGTCGGCCGCGCGCTCGAGGACGAGGTGCGCCAGCACGGCGCCGTGCCGGCGACGGTGGCGGTGGTGCGCGGCCGGCTCACCGTCGGCATCGACGCGGCGACGCTCGAGCGCATGGCGCGCGGCGGCGAGGGCGGCCAGGCGCCGTGGCTCAAGACCGGCGTCGCCGATCTCGGCCCGCTGGTCGCCCGCGGCGGCGACGGCGCCACCACCGTCTCGGCCACCACCTTCGCCGCGGCGCGCGCCGGCCTGCGCGTGTTCGCCACCGGCGGCATCGGCGGCGTCCACCGTGGCGACGGCATGGACGTCTCGAGCGATCTCGGCACCCTCGCGCGCGAGCCGGTCGCGGTGGTCTCGGCCGGCTGCAAGGCGATCCTCGATCTGCCGCGCACGCTCGAAGCGCTCGAGACCCTCGGCGTGCTCGTCCTCGGCGTGCGCACCGACGAGTTCCCGGCGTTCTACACGCGCACGAGCGGCCTCGGGCTGATGCTCGAGCACCGCGTCGACTCCGCCGAAGACGCCGCGCGCGTGCTTCACGCCCATTGGTCGCTCCAGCGATCCGGCGTGCTGCTCGCCAATCCGATCCCGAAAGCGCACGAGCTCGATCGCGCGACCATCGACGCGGCGATCGCGCAGGCGCTCGACGACGCCGCGCGCCTCGGGCTGCGCGGCAAGGCGCTCACGCCGCACCTGCTGTCGTTCGTCGCGCGCGCGACGCACAAGCGCTCGCTCGCCGCCAACCGCGCGCTCGCGATCCACAACGCCGCCTTCGCCGCCGACGTGGCCTCGGCGCTCGCCGCGCTTCCGCCGCTCCCGTGAAGAAGCGCGTCCTCACCGCGGCGCTCGGCGATCCCGAGACGCTGGCCGCGCTCGTCGCCGCCCGCCTGTCGCTGCCGCTCGCCGAAGCCGCCGCGCTCGCCGCCCGCGGCGCCGTCCACCTCGACGGCAAACGCTGCCTCGACGGCGGCGCGCCCGTCACCGCCGGCGCGCGCATCCTCGTCTTCGTCGATCACCCCATGGCGTCCACCTCACTCTCCGTCGTCTATCGCGACGACTACCTTCTTATCGTCGACAAGCCCGCCGGAGTTGCGTCGCAAGCGACGAAATCCGACTCCGAATCGTCGCTCGACGCGCTGGTGCGGGCCATCGCTCCCGAATCGCGCCTGCTGCACCGCCTCGATCGCGACGCGTCCGGCCTGGTGCTGTTCGCCGCGAGCAAAGCCGCGAACGCGCCGCTGCAAGCCGCGCTCACCGACGGAGAGATCGATCGCCGCTATCTCGCCGTGGTCGCCGGCCGGCTCGCGCCCGTCGGTGAGGCCGGCCGCATCACGCTGCGCATCGGCCGCCATCCGCACGACACCCGCCTGCGCGCCGCGCTCCCCGAAGCGTCACCCGCCGGCGAGCCCGCCGCCAGCCGCTGGCGCGTCGTCGGCCACGGCGACGGCGTGACCGGCCTCGAGCTGACGCTGGAGACCGGCCGCACCCACCAGCTGCGCATACACCTGGCCGCGATCGGCCATCCGATCGTCGGCGATCGCGCCTACGGAGGCCTTCCAGCCGAGCGGTTGTGCCTGCACGCGTTTCGCCTGGCGCTGCCGCATCCGACGCGCCGGCGCGAAGTCGTGGCGCTCTCGCCTGCGCCGGCCGCGCTCGCGTCGCGCGTCTCCGCCTTGACAACGCCGGGCCCCTGAGCGTTTGCTGCGTCCATGCGACGCGTGCTCCTCATCGGTGGACTCCTCGCCTGCGCCGTTTCGGTGGCTCGCGCCGACGCGCCGGCCGCCGCGGCTCCGACCGCGCTCGCCGTCTACGCGCCGCCGTCGAGCGGCTTCGTCGACGACGCGTTCGCCATCCGCGACGACGGCAAGGCGGTGGCCTACGTCATCACCGACGGCGCGAGCAGCGCGACCCTGCGCCTCGCCGAAATCGGCGGCGTGCAGAGCGAGGTCGCCGGCCTGCCCGTCACCGTCGCCGCGATCCATTGGCTCGGCCCCGATCGCGTGCTCGTGGTCTCGAAGTCCGGCGAGCGCCTGAACGGACAGGTCTACACGTCGCAAGGACCGAGCAAGGAAAAATTCGGCCCGGTCGACGCCGTCGCGCTCGCCACCGTCGGCGACAAACCGGCCGTCGTCACCTACGCGCGCAGTGAGAAGCGCGGCATCGACCACCAGCTCACCGCGCTCGACCGCGCGACGTTCAAGGTGCTGGCGAAAAAAGTCCTGCACGCCGACGCCGAGACCGGCATCAAGCACCCGGCCGGCCCCTTCAAGCCGCTGTGGTGGCACGACGGCTACACGATGGTCGCGACGCTCAAGGCCGGCGAGTTCGACAAGGCGCACGACATGCGCCGCCCCGATCGCTTCGCGCAGCTCGAGGTGTTCGCCAACAAGCTGCACGACGAGCACGAGCTCGAGGACGTCCTCGCCTTCACCAAGATCGCGACCGACCACCACGCCCACGACGGCGAGGACGCGTTCGTTCACCTCTCGGACGATCACCGCAAGCTGCTGCTCACCGACGGGCTGGCCGAGCACGAGCTGACGCTGCCGCGGGCGCTCGGGCTGTACGATCCCGAGACGCTGGCGTACCAGACGGCCGACGCGGGACACGTGGCGCTGTCGATGACGATCGATCCGGTGAACCCGGCGGCGCTCAAGCGGCAGAAGGCCGACCCGGACGATCTCGATCTCTACTTCGTCGATCGGCGTACGCAGGCGGTCGCGCTGCAGCTGCGCTTGGCGGGACAGGGACGGCCGAGCGCGTGGCGCATCGCCGGCAACCGCATCGGCGTGCTGCGGAAGTCGAAAGGCTTCGACCGCGGCGGCGTGGCGCTGGAGATCTACGATCTCGGCGCGCCGCCCCCTCCACGCTGAACGCTCTATTAATGATGCGCGCGCGAACGCGCGTCCCGCTGCGCGACTCTCGATAGCGCGCCGCTCGCCGGTCGCCGTTTTCGCCTCGCGCCTCGCTGGCCGGCAGCCGGACGCTCGTCCGGGTAATGGACCACGCTCGCCTCGCGCGCTCGCGTAAACCCGCGCGCGACCTGACGCGCTCGCGCGGCACGCCCCGTGCTGAGCCCTCGCCTCGTGCTCGCCAAGGTGCAATCCGCCGGAGTGCTCGGCGTCGACGCGTACGCGGTGTGCGTCGAGGTCGACGTCGGTCTCGGGCTTCCCGGCTACCACCTCGTCGGGCTCGGCGCGAGCGAGGTCAAAGAAGGCGGCGTGCGCGTGCGCGCCGCGCTCGAGCACTCGGGCTGGAAGCTGCCGCCGCGCAAGCTGACGGTGAACCTCGCGCCGGCCAACGTGCGCAAGGACGGCGCGGCGTTCGATCTGCCGATCGCCGTCGGCATCCTCGCCGCGCAAGAGATCATCCCGCGCGCCGCGCTCGACGGGATCGTGCTGCTCGGCGAGCTGTCGCTCGACGGGACTCTGCGCCGCGTCGCCGGCGGATTGCCGGTGGCCAAGTTCGCGCGCGACGCCGGCGCGCGCGCGGTGATCCTGCCGCGCTCCTGCGCCGCGGAGGCGGCGGCGCTCTCCGACGTGCAGGTGCTCGCCGCCGAATCGCTCTCCGAGGTCGCCGCCTATTTGACCGGCGCGCGCCCGCTGCCGCGCGCGATCGAGGTCGACGGCTCACCCACGCCCACGGCCGACGACGTCGATCTCTCCGACGTGCGCGGCCTCGAGTACGCGCGGCTGGCGCTCGAGGTGGCGGCCGCCGGCGCGCACAACCTGCTGCTGATCGGCTCGCCCGGCTCGGGCAAGAGCATGCTGGCGCGCCGCCTGCCGACGATCCTCCCGCCGCTCGACGATCACGAAGCGCTCGAGACCAGCACCATCTACTCCGCCGCCGGCAAGCTCGGCGGCACGTCGCTGATCCGGCAGCGGCCGTTTCGCGCCCCGCACCACGAAGCCTCCGCGACGGCGCTCGTGGGCGGCGGCTCAATCCCGAAGCCGGGCGAGATCTCGCTGGCGCACAACGGCGTGCTGTTCCTCGACGAGCTGCCGGAGTTCAAGCGCGCCGCGCTCGAGGCGCTGCGCCAGCCGCTCGAGGAGCGCGCCATCACCGTCGTGCGCGCGCGGGCGGCGGTGCGCTTTCCCGCGTCGTTCGCGCTGGTCGGCGCGATGAATCCGTGCCCGTGCGGCTACCACGCCTCGTCGGTGCGCGCGTGCATCTGCGACACCAAGGTGATCCGGCGTTATCGCGGGCGGCTCTCGGGGCCGCTGGTCGATCGCATCGATCTGCACGTCTACGTGCCGCAGGTGGACTTCCACGAGCTGTCGCACGCCCGCGACGGCGAGCCTTCGGCGAGCGTGCGCGCGCGCGTGATGGCCGCGCGCGAGGTGCAGCGCCGGCGCCTGCAGGGTACGTCGCTGCGATCCAACGCGCAGCTCGGTCCGCGCGACATCGCGCGCCACTGCAAGCTCGACGCCCCGACCAACGCGCACCTCGGCGAGGTGGTCAAGCGGCGCGGCATGAGCGCGCGCGGCGTGCATCGCCTGCTGCGCGTCGCCCGCACCATCGCCGACCTGAACGGCCATGCGGCAATTTGCCGCAGCGACGTCCAGATCGCCGTCGACTTTCGCGTGCTCGACCAGGAGGCCCTATGACCGATTCCACGATCCCGCTCGCCGACTGCTACGCCGCGCACCAGGAGCTGTTCGAGCGCGCCACCATCTTGTCGCGGCTGCTCGCGCAAGCCAGCGCCGACGAGTCCGATCTACTGCGCCTCGGCGCCTCGTGCGTCGGCATCGGCTCGCAGCAGGCGCTCGCCGCGCGCGATCTCCGCGAGGCCATCCTCGGCTGGTCCGAGTGCGAGCTCGGCGACCGGCAGATCCGCGGCGCCACCTACCGCGCGTATCGCAAGGGCTGCATTCGCACGCGCGACTACGACTTCACGTTCGGCGTGGCCATCAAGGCCACGCGCGCGCGACGCGACGAGCTGCTGCGCCTCAGGCGCCAGCTTCGCCAACTCACCATCATCTGAACCGCTCTGCAAAAGGAGACGCCCATGGGCTCGAAGACCAAGGAACGCATCAAGGCGGTGACCGCCGCCATCAACGCCATCGAGAAGCAATTCGGCAAAGGCGCGATCATGCCGCTCGACGGCAAAGAGGTCGCGGAGGTGGAGACCATCCCGACCGGATCGCTGTCGCTCGACCTGGCGCTCGGCGTCGGCGGACTGCCGCGCGGCCGCGTCGTCGAGATCTACGGACCGGAGTCGTCCGGCAAGACCACGCTCACGCTGCACGCGATCGCGCAGGCGCAGCGGCTCGGCGGCACGTGCGCGTTCATCGACGCCGAGCACGCGTTCGATCCGATCTACGCGCGCCGGCTCGGCGTGAAGCTCGACGAGCTGCTGATGTCGCAGCCCGACTGCGGCGAGCAGGCGCTCGAGATCGCCGACCACCTGGTGCGCTCGGGCGCGGTCGATCTGATCGTCATCGACTCGGTCGCCGCGCTCACGCCCAAGGCCGAGATCGAAGGCGACATGGGCGCTGCGCACATGGGCCTGCAGGCGCGCCTGATGAGCCAGGCGCTGCGCAAGCTCACCGCCGTCACGCACAAACAGAACTCCGCCGTCATCTTCATCAACCAACTTCGCCAGAAGATCGGCGTCGTGTTCGGCAATCCGGAGACCACGACCGGGGGCAACGCGCTCAAGTTCTACGCGTCGGTGCGGCTCGACATCCGGCGCATCGGGCAGCTCAAGCAGGGCGAAGAGGTGATCGGCTCGCGCGTGCGCGTCAAGGTGGTGAA
Source organism: Polyangia bacterium (assembly GCA_035652295.1). Taxonomy (GTDB): domain Bacteria; phylum Myxococcota_A; class Polyangia; order Palsa-1104; family Palsa-1104; genus DASREC01. The sequence continues at coordinate 14,283 of DASREC010000519.1, read as the reverse complement.
GAACAAGTGCGCGCCGCCCTTCCGTCAGGCGGAGTTCGAGGTGATGTTCGGCGCCGGGATCAACCAGTTCGGCGAGATCCTCGACCTCGGCACCACGCACGGGCTGATCGAAAAGTCGGGCGCGTGGTTCGTGCTCGACGGCGAGCGCATCGCGCAGGGACGCGACCGCGCGTGCGCATTCCTCGGCGAGAACCCGGAGCTGGCGGAGTCGCTGCGCGCGCGGCTGCTCTCGGCGATGAAGGTCGCCATCGACGCGCCGCCCGCGCCGCCGGCGTTCGACGACTCCGACGAGGCGGAGACCGAGGCCGCCGCATGAGCCCGCGCCGCGAGGAGCCGCTCGAGGTCTACACCGTCACGTTCCATCCGCCGGACGACTCGTGGCTGTCGAGCGCCCGGCACCACGACCTGCGGATGGAGCTGGCGGCGGTCGCCGTCGACGCCGTCGAGGCCGGCCGCGAGCGTCCGATGATCGTCTTCCCGGCGGGCTTCTTGCGCACGCCGTCGGCGGACAGCCGCGACGGGCTGGCGTCGTCGATGCTCGAGCTGGCGCTGCGCGCGGACGTCGGGCTCGCGTTCGGCATCGACATCGGCAGCGACGAAGCGTGGGCGCCGATCGCCGGAACGCCGCAGTCGTTCGGCTACCTCTGCGACGGCGGCAAGCTGCGGCTGTGGACCGTCGAGCAGCTGCGCTCGCCGACGTCTCGACGGGGAATCGCCAACCGCTGCGTGAGCTGGTGCGGGCGGCGCGCGGCGCTGCTGCTCTCGGGCGAGGTCTTCAATCTGCCGCTGCGCAAGACGCTCGCGGAGCAGCGGCCCGACGTGATCCTGCACCTCACGCACGTCGGTCCGAACGAGCGCTGGCTGGCGGCGATGGAAGAGCTGAATCGCATCGCGCCGGTGGTGATCGCCGGCGAGACGCGCGCGACCGACGCGCCGCTCTGGGCGCAGCGGGCGAGCGGATGGGTGGTGGAGGCGATCGCCGAGACGCGCAGCATGTCGCTGCATCGCCATCGGCACATCGAGACCGATCCGCACTTCGCCGACGACGAATCGGATTCTCCGGCGGCGGGACCGTGATGTTAGGCGAGGAACTGCGATGCTAGGCGAGGAACTGCGGCGGGGAGATCATCTCGGGCTGCGCCTTGCCGCGATGCAGCTCGTCCTGCGTAGCCGAGCGGACCGTGTGCACCAGCAGCGAGATGTGCAGCGTCTCGCCCGCGAGCGGGTGATTGGTGTCGACGAGGACCAGCTCGTCGTTGGCTTCGACGACGCGGAAGGTGAGACTCTTGCCGTCGGGGCGGTGCGCCGAGAACATCATGCCGGGGCCGACCTGCTCGTCGGCCGGGAACGCGCCGCGCGGCACCACGAAGACGCCGGCGGGATCGCGGTCGCCGTACGCCTCGTCGGGCGGAACCACGATCTCGAGGGTGGCACCGGGCTCGAGCCCTTCGACGGCGCGCTCCACGCCGGGGACGATCTGCCGCCGTCCGTGGAGATAGGTCAGGGGCTCGCTGCCGACGGAAGACTCGACCGTCTGTCCGGTCGAGAGCCGGATGGTGTAATCGATACAGACGACTCGATCTCTCGCGATTTTCACCACGCCTCCTCGCCCCGGTGGGGACTGCGTCGAACGATGGGTTTTGCAAGAGCGTGGCCACGCTGGGGGTCGGAGAGCAGGCGACGGCTTGACAGCAGTGCGAGCAGCGACGAAAAGTCTTCCACCATGATCGACTTGAAGGTGCTCCGGGAGCGTCCTGACGAGGTGATCGGCATCTATCGCGAGCGGCTGTTCGACGAAGCGGCGGCCGGCGTGGCGCGGCAGCTGGTCGAGCTCGACACGAAGCGGCGCCAGGCGGTGTCGGCGAGCGACGAGCTCAAGCAGAAGCGAAACAGCGCCTCGGCGGCGGTGGGACGCGAGAAGGATCCCGAGAAGCGCGCGCGCATGATCGCCGAGATGGAGGACTTCAAGGGCGCGATCGCGCGCTACGACGAGGAGCTGGGCAAGCTCGACGAGGAGCTGCAGCGGCTCGCCCTCGAGCTGCCCAACCTGCCGGATCCGTCGGTGCCGGCCGGGCGCAGCGACGCCGAGAATCGCGTGGTGCGCGAGGTCGGCGAGAAGCGCGCGCTCGGCTTCGCGGCCAAGGCGCACTGGGATCTCGGCGAGGCGCTCGGCATCCTCGACTTCGAGCGCGGCGTGAAGATCTCGGGGACGCGCTTCTACCTGCTGCGAGGCGCGGGCGCGCGGCTGCAGCGGGCGCTGATCACGTGGATGCTCGACGTGCACCTGGAGCAGGGCTACAGCGAGGTCTATCCGCCGTACATGGTGAAGCGCGAGTGCCTGGTCGGGACCGCGCAGCTGCCGAAGTTCGCCGACACCGTGTATCGCGACGCCGAGGAGGATTTCTACTTCGTGCCGACGGCGGAGGTGCCGGTCACCAACATGTACCGCGACGAGGTGCTGCCGGCGGAGTCGCTGCCGATCAAGCACGTCGCGTACTCGGCGTGCTTTCGGCGCGAGAAGATGGCTGCGGGCCGCGACACGCGCGGGATCAAGCGCGGGCACCAGTTCGACAAGGTGGAGATGGTGAAGTTCGTCGCGCCAGAGGGATCGCTGGCGGAGCTCGACAGCCTGCTCGCGGACGCCGAGGAGATCTTGAAGCGGCTCGAGATTCCGTATCGCGTGATCGAGATGGTGACGGGCGACCTGTCGTTCTCGGCGTCGAAGAAGTACGACCTCGAGGCGTGGGCGCCGGGGTGCGGCGAGTGGCTGGAGGTTTCGTCGTGCTCGCTGTTCGGTGATTTTCAGGCGCGGCGCGCGATGATTCGCACCAAGTCGGGCAAGGACAAGCCGCGCTTCGTGCACACGCTCAACGGGTCGGGGCTGGCGCTGCCGCGGACGATGATCGCGGTGCTCGAGAATTATCAGCAGGCGGACGGATCGGTGATCGTGCCGCCGGTGCTGCGGCCATATCTCGGTGGGCTGGAGGTGCTCAAAAAGTCAGCATGACGCCGAGCGCGGCGCCGTCGCGCAGCGGAGCGACGAGCGGGCGCAGGCGCGCGACGGTGAGCTGGCGACGGCGCCAGGTGAGGACGTCCATGCTGTCCTGGCCGAGGATCCAGAGGACCACGCCGGGAACCGCGATGCCGAGGCCGATGACGGCGACGATGGCGCCGGAGACGATCTGCACGCCTTCGGTGAGCAGCTGCTGGCCGCTGAGGGCGCCGTAGGCGAACAGCACGGTGCCGAGGATGTTGAGCGCGACGCCGGGGATGGCGAGGCTGATGCCGAAGTTGCGGCGCAGCAGCGCTCGACGGTAGCTCTTGTCGAGCGTCGGGAGATCGAGGCGATGCGGGGCGAGCGCGTCGGGGTTGTTCTCGGCGCGCGCGGCGGAGGCGGAGAGCGCGACAGACGTCGCGAGCGTGAGGGCGAGGGCGGCTCGAATCATCGGGCGACCTCCGGATGGCAGCGGTACACGTAGCCGCAGTGTAACCGCTGGCAGTAGTCGAGGGGACGACCGTCCCACGATTCGCGAGCGCGCGCGTCGGCGAGCTGGAGGCCGAGCGCGGCGAGACTGGCTTCGACGGCATCGGACGGCGGCGCGGCGATCACGCGCGGCGCAGGATCGGGATCTTTGAGGAACGCGAGGCCGACGCGCACCGACGGCGCGCTCGGGTAGAGGCGGCGCACGGCGAGCGCGTAGGCGTCGAGCTGGAAGCGGTAGTCGTCGGGATCGCCGGCGCGCGCGTGCTTGTAGTCGATGACGGTGACGGCGTGCTGCTCGAGCAGGAGGAGATCGATTTGACCGCGCACCTGCAAACGGCCGCCGGAGGCGAGCGGCACCGAGAGCAAGAACGGCAGCTCGCGCCGGAGCGGCACGCGCGCGAGGCGCTGCGCGAAGTCGGTGGCGAGGAAGCGGGTGACGTGCGCGCGCACGTCGGCGACGTCGGGCTCGGCGGGATCGTAGCCGTCGGCGGCGAGTAGCGCGTCGAGATCTTCGCCGCCGCGCGCGAAGTCGCAGCGCTCGAGCAGGCGGTGGGCCAGCGTGCCGCGGCGGAGCGGATCGAGCGCGGGGGCGCCGTCGCCGTCGCGGGTGAGTGGCTCGGACGACGCGGCGCGCGCCGAGGCGGGATGCTCGAGCAGCCCGAGCGCGTGAAATTGGTGGTAGCGGCGCGCGCACAGCTGGAAGTCGGCGAGCTGCGTGACCGCGGCGGTGAGGCGGCGCGGCGACGGCGCGGGGCGATCGACGATCACGCGCAGCCGCCGGCGCGCGGCGGCTTCGTCGCCGGGCGGAGACGCGGCGGCGGAGTCTTCGGGGCGCGGCGCGGACAGCGTGCCGCCGTCGATGCGGCGCAGGAGCGGAGCGGTGCGCGGATCGCCGGCGAGCGCGTCGAGGTGCGCGCGCCACGAGTCGGCGGCTTGCGGCGTGCGCTCGCCGGAGAACACCACCAGATCGCGCGCGCGCGTGGCGGCGACGTAGAACAGCCGCAGCGACTCGGCCCGCTGGCGCGCGTCGCGCAGGGTGCGCACGCGGCGCGACGGCGTGGAGTGCACGCGCCGCCCGGGCGAGCGTTCGTCCTCGACGCTCAGGCCGACGCCGAGATCGGCGTGATACAGGACCGGCGTGAAGTCGCGCCGCTCGGGCGCGCCGCAGCCGGGGACGAACACGATCGGGAACTCGAGGCCCTTGGCCTGGTGCACGGTCATGACGCGCACCACGTCGTCGCGCTCGTCGACGATCTGCGCCTGCGCGGCGTCGCCTTCGCCGCCCGCCGCCGCGCGCCGCAGCCAGCCGACGAAACCGCGCAGATCGCCGCCCGACGACTCGAAGGCGCGCGCGCGTTCGATCAAGCGCTCGAGGTTGGCCACGCGCTGCTCGCCGTCGCGCGTGGTGACCAGCACCGCCGGCAGATCGTGCGCCTCGACCAGCTCGCGCAGACACGCGGCCGGCCCGAGGCGATCGGCGCGCAGCCTCAGCTCGCGGAAGCGCGCGCGGAAGCCGGCGAGCCGCTCGCGCTCGCCGTCGGGGAGCGACTCGGTGCCGGCGTCGTCGAGGAGAAGGCCGGCGCGCAGGCGGCGCTCGAACGCGAGGCGCGCCAGGGTCTCGTCGGAGAGGCCGACCAGCGGCGAGCGCAGCACCGAGACCAGCGCCAGCCGATCGTCGGGATCGTCGAGCAGCGTCAGCGCCGACGCGAGATCGCGGATCTCCTGCGCCGAGAAGAAGCCGCGCCCGCGCACCACGAAATAGGGGACCTGCGCCACGCGGAGCGCGTCGAGGTAGTCGCCGAGGTGCGTGAACCGGCGCAGCAGGATCGCGACTTCGCCCCAGCGGCGGCCGGCGGCGCGCAGGCCGTGGATGCGCGCGGCGATGGCTCGCGCCTCGCGCGCACGGGCGATGCCGCTCGAATCGCCGTCGACCACCAGCAGCTCGGCGCCGGCGAGCGGGACGTCGTCGCGCTCAGGCTCGAGGTCGTCGCGCGCCGGCTCGAACCACGTCTCCCACTCGGCGCCGGCGTGCGCCGGCACCATGGCGCGCGCGAACAGCGCGTTCGAGAGCCGCAGCACCGACGGGGCCGAGCGGCGCGATTGGCGCAGCAGCTCCTCGGCGCCGCCGCGCTCGAGCAGCGTGCGCGCGAAGCGGGTGAACACCGCCACGTCGGCGCCGCGGAACTCGTAGATCGACTGCTTGCGATCGCCGACGACGAAGCGGCGCCCGCCGCCGGCTTGCGGATCGCCGGCGACCAGCTCGATCAGCTCGGCCTGCACGGGGTTCGTATCCTGGAATTCGTCGACGAGCACGGCGTCGAAGCGCGCGCGCGTCGACTTCTGGAGGTCGGCGTGATCGCGCAAGAGGTCGCGCGCGCGCACGAGCAGATCGGCGAAGTCGACGGCGCCGGCGCGGCGCTTGTGATCGGCGTAGCCGGTCTCGACGGCCTCGACCAGGCGCGCGAGCGCGGCGGCGAGCGGCGCGGCGCGGCGGGAGGCGTGCGCCTCGACCAGCGCCTCGCCGGCTTCGCGCAGCGTCTCCTTGAGCGGCGGCAGCGACGGGTGGTTGCGCAGCTTCTTCAGCTCGTCGACGAGCGCGGCGGCGCTGTCGAGGAGCGCGGGCGGATCGCGCGGATCGAAGCGGCGCGCGCCCAGCTCGCGGGCCAGCTCGGCGCTCTTGCCGCCCAGCTCGGCGGCCAGCTCGGCGAGGCCGCGCACGCCGTCGGTGAAGCGGCGGCACGCGGCGGCCCAGTCGGCGTCGAGCGCCTCTTGCGAATAGCCGCGGTCGAGGCCGGCGGCGGAGCGCCCCTCTTCGGCGCGCTGCGCGCGGATGCGCACCAGCTCCTCGACCAAGCCGACGCCGCGGCCGGTGGCGTGGTAGCCGTACTCGCCGACCAACTGCGCGACCTCGCCGCCCGGATGGCGATCGAGCGCGTCGAGGATGGCGCGCTCGGCGGCGTCGACGGCGCTCGCGGCGGACTCGGCCTCGTCGAGCAGGCGGAAGTCGGGCTCGAGCCCGAGGCGCGCCGCGTGCCGGCGCAGCAGCGCGCCGGCGAACGAGTGGAAGGTGCCGACGGGCGCGCCGCCCAATTCGGCGAGCGCCTGCGTCCAGTCGCGCGCCGTCGGCAAGATCACCGCCGGCAGGCCCAGCTCGCGCGCGGCGGCGACCAGCGTCGGCTCGTGGCGCGCCGACGGATCCGAGATCAGCTTGCCGAGCCGCGCGCGCAGCCGCTCCTTGAGCTCGCCCGCCGCCTTGTCGGTGAACGTCACGACCGCGATGCGCGACGGCGGAACGCGGCGCCGCGCGGCGGTGAGCCCGGCGACCAGGTGCAGGTACAGCGTCACCAGCGCGTGCGTCTTGCCCGTGCCGGCCCCGGCCTGCACCACCAGATCGCGCTCGAAGCGCGCGATGCGATCGAGCGGCGTCACAGCTCGTCCTCGTCGAGGTTGCGGCGCACCACGCGGCACGCGGCCTCCATGCGGCAGCGCTCGCACGCGCCCTTCTTTGGACGCACCGCGAAGTCGCCGGCCAACATCGCGCGGTACAGCTCCCAGAGCGCGTCGCCGAGGTTGCGGCCGCCGCCGGCGCGCAGGCGCGCGCGCTCGTCGGGATCGAGCGACAACAGCGGCGCGCCGCCGACCGGGCGCGTGAGCGTGGCGTCGCGCAGCCCGTAGAAGCGCGCCTCGACGGTGGCGGTGTCACCGAGCTCGGCCTGCAGCGCGGCGGCGTAGACCGGCAGCTGCCACGAGGTGACGCCGAGCGCGTCGGGGCTCACCTTGTCGCGATAACTGGTCGACAGGCCGGCTTTGTAGTCGAGCACCAGCGCGCGGCCGACGCCGAGATCGACGCGATCGATGGTGCCGTGCAGGAACACGCGGTCGCCGCCTTCGGGCGACTCGACGGCGAGCGGACCGAAGCGCTGCTCGAAGCGCGCCGGACGGCAGCCGGGCGCGGGCGGCGCGTCGGTCTCGGCGCGCACCAGCGTGTGCACCTGGCGTCGCAAGCGGCGCTCGTGCACTGCGAACAGGCCGGGGTGGCCGATGGGGCCGACCTCGCGCCACTCGGCGATCACCTGGTCGCAGGTGTCGTCGAGGATCGCCCGCTCGAGCGGCGCACCGCGCAGCGGGAGGCGGCCCTCCTCGTCGAGGCGGCGATAGAAACGTTCGAGCACGCGATGCAGCAGCTTGCCGCGCGACATCGGATCGAGATCGTCGTCCAGCTCCTCGAGCGGCGCGGCGCGCAGCACGCTGCGCACGAAGAACTGGAACGGGCACGCGGCGTACAGCTCCAGCGCCGACGGGCTGAGCGGCGCCGCTTCGCCGCCGGGCAGATTCGCGCGCAGCGCCGCCACCAGCGCGCCGTCGAGGATCGCGCCGGTGAACGGGTGCGCGGGCTGGCTGCCGTCGAAGAATCGCTCGCGGCGGCGCTCGACCGCGACCAGGTGCTCGAGGCGCGCGACCCGCGGCGGATCGCGCTCGGCGACGAGGCGCAAGAGCGCGGCGTCGGCCTCGGCGTCGGCGGCCGAGAGGCGCGACGCGCGATCGCCGCGCTGCTCGAGCGCGGCGCGCGCCGCCAGCTCGTCGACGGTGCGCGCGTCGGCGGCGCGCGGGATCGGCTCCAGGCCGACCTCGGTGACGGCCGCGCCGTCGGCCGCCAGCGCGGCGAGGAACGGCGAGCGCAGGAGCGGCGCGCCGTCCTCGTCGGAGCGGGTCCACGACAGGTGGGTCTCGGCGGCGGCGGCGAGCGCGCGCTCGAACGCGAGCGGCTGAAGCTCGTCGGCGCGCGACGCCAGCGGCAGCACCGCCGCGCCGAGCGCGCGGTTGAGCGCCACGCGTTCGTCGTCGGCGAGCAGCGGATCCTCGACGGCGCGCGCCGGCACCTCGCCGTCGTTGAGGCCGCACGCGAACAGGTGCGCGAAGCGGCGGCCGACCACGCCGTCGAGATCGGTCAGCTCCACGGCCGCGCCGCGCACGCCGCCCGCGCGCAGCGGCCGCGCCGCCAACACCTCGCCGAGCAGCCGCGCGAAGCGGGCGCGCTCGAGCTTTTCGCGCGCGAGCCCGGCGCGGGCGGCGGCGCGCGGCAGATCGATCAGCGCCACCTCCAGCTCGCGCACCGCGGCTTGATCGCGGGCCACCGCGCGCGACTCCTCGACGGAGGCGACGCCGCCCGAGCGAAAACCGCGCGCGCGCTGCACCAGCTCGAGCGCGCGCAGCACGTCGGCGAGCGCGGCGGCGTGCTCGGCGAAGCTGCCGGCCGCGGGCAATCGCCCGAGCGTCGCCACCCAGCGATCGACGTGCGCGGCGATGGCGTGCGCCGACGCGCGCCGCGGCTCGGCCTGCCCGCGCGCCCACGCCTCCAGCCGATCGTGGTAGCCGGCGGCGTCGGTGGCGCCGGCCTCGCGCAGCGCGCGCGCCACGCGGTGCGGCGGCAGCCAACCGTCGGGCGACTCGGCGCCGCCCGCGAGATAGCGCGACGAGAGCAGCGCGATCAGGCGCTCGCGCGGCAGCCGCTCCTCGACGGCGGCGTACAGCTCGAGCGCGATGCGCACCGGCGCGGCCGAGGCGGCGGGCGCGGCGTGACGCTCGGCGACGGGCACCTGGTAGCGCTCGAGCGCGTGGCGCAGGCGCGCGCGGCGATCGGCGGTCTGCGCGCACACGGCGATCGACTCGGGCGGCGTGCCGGCGTCGACGAGATCGCGCACGGCGCGAGCGACCGCGCGCGCCTCGCCGCGCGGCGACGTGGCGCACGTGAGCGCCGGACGCGCGGCGGCGGCGAGCGGATGCAGCACCACGTCGAGCGGCTGCGCGTGGCGCGACTCGAGCGCGGACAGCGACGGGCCGAGCGCGCGCTGAAGCTCGCCGCGCGGCTCGGGGAGGTGCACGCGCACCGGCAAACCGCGGGCGAGCAGCGCGTCGACGAGCGCCAGGCGCGGCGCGCTCCAGTCGGCGAAGTCGTGCAGCTCGACCGCGTCGACGTCGGCGAGCATCGGGATCGGCGCGCGCGCGGCGATGGCGGCGAGCGCGCCGCGGAACACCTCGGCCTCGTCGAGACGATCGGCGCGCAGCCGCTCGTAGGCGTCGAGACGCCGCCCGAGCTCGGCCGCGCGCGCCGCCACCGGCGACGGGCAGCGGCGGGCGGCGGCGCGCAGTTGCTCGGAGCCGACGCCGGCGCGGCGCAGATCGGCGATCAGGCGCCCGAGCCCGCGGCGCAGCCCGCGCGTCGACGCGATCGCCGCATAGGGCGCGCCCGCCGACGCCGCGACCACGTCGATCAGCAGCCGCTCGCCGAGCGGGCCGAGCCGCGGCGCGCGCGACGGCGGCGCGGCCGACTCGATCAGCTCGGCGATGGTCGCGTGCTCGCGCGCGAGCTCGACCGCCGCCGACGCCGGCAGCGCCCACGCCTCCTCGACGGCGTCGGCGGTCGGATGCAGATGCAGCGCGGGCACGAACGTACGTTAGCAGAGCGCCGCGCGCGCGCGAACGTTCAGGCGAGGCCGAACGTCATCAACCGCGCGCGCAGGTACCACAACAGCTCGGCGCGCTGGCGAAACCGCGGCACGTGCGCGAACGTCTCCAGCGCCTCGCGCGTCGCCTGCTTGCAGCCGTCGGTGTCCTTCTGCTCGCGCCGCGCGCACGCCAGCCGCACGCGCCCTTCCACCGTCGACGAATTGATCGCCACATAGCGCGCGAACGCGTCCTCCGACTCGGCGTTGCGCCCGAGCGCGTACAGCGCGCGCCCCGCGACCAGGTACGCCTCGCCGTATTGAAAGCGCTCGTTCTTGGTCGCCGCCTCGACCAGCGGCTCCAGCGCCTCCGCGGGCCGACCGGCCAATAGCAGCGCTTTACCCAGGAGAAACGGCAATTCGGCCGACTCGGGATCGCGCCGGCGCGCCTCCTCGAGCAGCGGAATCGCGCGGCGCGGGCGTCGCTTCTCCAGCCAGATCTTGGCCAGGTCGCGGCGCGCGGTGGCGTTGTCGGCGTTCTGCGCGATCTGCGCCTTGAGCGAGCGCACGCGGCTCAGGTGCTTGAAGAAGAGATACGGATCGGGCAGCCGGCGACGCAGCACGAACACGAGCAGCGCGCCGGCGAGCAGCACCGGGTAGCGCAGCGCGTAGCCGGCGACGATCCAGAAGAGGTAGTAGGGCAGGTAGCCCATCATTAGATGGTACGACGAATGGCGAGGCGTCTTCCAGAGGCGGCGTCAGCGCGGCTGCTGGCTGCGCAGGAACGCGAGCAGGTTTTCGTGCGCGCCGTGCACCGCGCCCTCGAGCGCGTCGACCTGCAGCGCCTGCTCCTTCTCGGGGCGAAAGCCCATCTTCGGCGTCTGCACCGTCGCGCCGCCCGAGGTCATCATCACCATCGACTTCGACGGCAGGCGGCCGACGATCAGGCTCACCTCGCACGAGATCTCGACCCAGTTGTCGGTGTTCTTGCGCGACACCGAGGTGATCGCGCTGTCGATGAGGAAGCCCGACAGCGGCTTGCCCTCGATGGTGAGGCCGGGCGTGCGCGCGAGCTCGCGCAGGATGAACTCGCGCAGGCGGCGCGTCAGCTCGGGCGAGACGTTGCGCCCCTTGGCGCCGATGCCGCCGACCTCGACGTGCAAGCTGCCCGGCGGCGCGTCGCGCGTCGCCGCGGCTTGCGGGCGCAGCTTCAAGAGCGACTGCTCGGCGCGATCGCGTACGAACGCGCTCGAGTCCATGCGCGCGCGTTCGAGCGCCGGCGCGTAGTCCTCGGTGCCGAGATCGCCGAGCAGCTGCGCCGCCAGGCCGCGCACCGATTCGTTGGGATCGCGCAGCGCGCGCTCGAGCGCCGGCGCCGCGCGGCGATCGTGCAGCTTGCCGAGCACCACCGCCGCCTGCAGGCGCACGCGCCAGCTCGGATCGGTGATCAGCGCCCGAGTCAGATCGTCGACGCGATCGGCGCGCGCGTCCGTCGCCAGCAGCGCCGCGACGCAGACCATGAAGGAGAAAACACCACGCACCAGCTTCTCGCCTCGCCTGATTAGAAACACCTCGCGCGTGATCGTCAATGTACGCAAGCGCCGACGGTGTAGGCCGCGAATGTTGCGGCGCGCCGCCTGCGCGAGCTACCGTACGCCGTGGCCAAGAAACAGGGGATGTCGCCCAACGCGCTGCTCGGCGCCGGGCTGCTCGGGTGCGGCGCGCTGATCGTGATCGCGCTCGTGGGCTCGCGCTTCTTGAAGAGCGAGCCGCCGCCCCCGCCGCCGCCTCCTCCTCCGCCGCCCGAAAAAAGTGTCACCGGTCTCCTGCGCTACAACGAAGGCTACTTTCGCGCGGTCGTCGACGACGACACCAAGCGCTGGGGCCTGCCGAAGATGGAGCTGGCCGAGCTGGCGCAGCCGCTGACGTACGCCGAGGAGCTGGTCGCGCCGCACCGCTTGAAGGCGGACAAAGATCAGCTCGACACGCCGCACCTGCACCTGGCGACGCGCGTGATCAAGGAGTGGGCGGGCGACAGCGGCCAGGGTTTTCGCTACGAGCACATGACGCTCGAGATCACCAACAAGACGTCGAGCCCGCTCGCCTACCGCGTCGAGACCACGGTCGAGCATCCGGAGAAGTGCAAGTCGCAGGGCGCGATCCTGCACAACGCGATCGCGCTCAAGCCGAACGAGACGCTGCGCCGCACCGAGTGCTTGTGGCGGCCGGGCGCGACCATCACCGTCAAGCACGTCGAGGTGATGGAGCTGCCGCAGCTCAGCTACTACTACCTCAGCCGGCTGGTGCCGACGCAGATCCTGCTCGACGAGCGGACCGCGCTCGGCCACGAGGAGCAGAAGGTCAAGCCGTGCTCGTTCGTCCCGTGGCGCGACATCGCGGCGTCGGCGAAGACGCAAGGCACGTCGTGGGGCGACGTGATGGACTTCTACGCGCGGCACAACTGCGACGAGTACAGCTTCTGGCGCGGCTACAAGCGCTGGACCGCGGCGGGCACGCTGCCGTCGCGCGCGCCGCCCGGCTCGCCGCCGCCCGCCGCCGTCGACGGAGGCGCCGCAGCATTGAGGTGACGCGACGCCTGGTTCGAGTTAGGGTGCGCCGGAAATTTGGGGAGGAACACGATGCGCAACTTTTTGGCTTTGGCGTTGGTGGCGGCGTGCGCCGCGTGCGGCAGCGACAACAACTCGAACAACGGCAACGACGCGGGCAACGACTTCGCGGTGAGCTTCGACCTCGCGCAGAAGCTCCCCGACCTCGCGGTCCCGGCGGATCTCGCCACGCCGCCCGACTTCTCCGGCATCAACTGCGGCTCGATGACCTGCTCGGCGGGAAACGTCTGCTGCGCGATGCAAAACGGCGGCACCGCCACTTATATGTGCGCTACTTCGTGCGCCGACGGCGGCATCATGATTGGGTGCGACGGACCTGACAACTGCAAGACCGGAAGCGACAACCTCTGCTGCGCGACCATCACCACCAATGGTGGTACGCCACCCGCGTGCAATCTCCAGGCAGTCTCTGGATGCACGAACACCTGCACGACCAATGTTCCGTTCTCGTGCAACTCACAAGGCACAGTCCGGCTATGCCACCGCGGATCCGACTGCGCGAGCGACACGAACAATCCTTATTGCTGCCTCTTTACCTACAACGGCAACAACGTCACGTTCTGCGCCAATCAGCAACTCAAAATGAGTATAGCTGCGATGTGCTTCAATTGATTACTTTGCAAAAGCTTCTCAACTTGTTCTCTACACTGTAAAGTCTCTGCCGCCCTCAATGTGACGGTAGTATCCCGTCGCACTTTCTATCAATACTACGTTTATGCTCGCCATTACTATCGGCCGGGCGGTCGTCGCAAGACTTTACATTGACGGTCTAATGCGTGCAGAGGCGCGGGCTCCACTTTTCAACGGAGGCCGCCATGTCAAGACCGCTCTCGATTGCACGGCTTGCCGCTATCCTGAGTACACTGACGGCGGTTCGCGCGAGCGCGACACCACTAGCTGCTCCGCAATTCGACCGTTCGGGCATCTCCAGCGCGTTCTGCGGGGGCGGATCGTGTCCTCCAAACATCACTGTCCCCAACCAATTTGTCTCGTATCCCGACCCGGTATTCGGGACACAAATCACCCGTGTTACCGCTGGCCAAGCGGGTAGTACCTCTGGTTGTATCGTGCCGGATTCTGTCTATTCGGTCTTCAATGCCGATTCAACGCTATTCTACGTTCAGTGCCCAAATGGAGATCAGTTGTTTCAGTTGAACAAGCACACTGATTCGGTCTCACTCTACAAAAGCGGCACCATCGAAGACGGCGTCAGTGTTTCTCTTGGAATTGCGAGCGCAGCGTGGTCTAGCGTCGATCCGCACATCATCTATGCGATCGGGCGGCCCACAAGTATAACGAACTCATATTTTCTCTATCGTATCGACGTGTCCAAATCAGGAAGCAAGCGCTTCGGCGACAATGTCACGACCTGTTCCACGAGCAACACTCTTGGATGCATCAAGTCAATCTTTCCAGACGACCCCAGCAGCTACGACTTGAGCGGTCTGAGCATGTCAGAGGACGAGAACCTGTTCAGCTTCAATAGTCCGCCAGATTTGAGCACTACACAGGTTTGGGTGTACACGAGAAATACTAGCAGCGGAGATTCGTTAGTACAATTCCCACGACAAGCGAACATACACCGCAACAGCATCAGCAAAGCGTCCAGCATAACAAACACGACTGGGACTTATGTGTACGTGACAGACAGTTCCTCGCCGAACTACTTCTGGCCAGGTCCTTCGTTCAACCCCTTACAGCCCGGCACCTCCACGAGTGTGGACATTGG
>DASREC010000518.1:0-13518 GCA_035652295.1 Polyangia bacterium | reverse complement strand
CGGGCAGGAAGTCCTTGCCGTACTTCTCTTCGATGTGCTTGCGCGCCTCGGCGACCGCGTCGTCGGAGAGACGCGTCGAGTCGGTACGCATGTAGGTGATGAGACCGACCGCGCCCTCTTCGCCCAGCTCGAGACCTTCGTAGAGGCGCTGCGCCAGCGCCATCGTCTTCTTGGCGGTGAAGCGCAGCTTGCGCGCCGCCTCCTGCTGCAGGCGCGAGGTGATGAACGGCGCCAGCGGATTCTTGCGCCGCTCCTTGCGCTCGACGCTCTCGACGCGAAACGTCGCCGACTTCAGCTCGGCGACCACGCGGTGCGACTCGTCGGCGGTCGTCAGCTCGGCCTTCTTGCCGTCGGTCTTGAACAGCCGCACGCGGAACGCCGGCGGGTTCTGCCCTTCGACGTCGGCCTCGATGGTCCAGTACTCGACCGGCTTGAACGCGCCGATCTCCGCCTCGCGCTCGACGATGATGCGCACGGCCACCGACTGCACGCGGCCGGCCGACAGCCCGCGCTTCACCTTCTTCCACAAGATCGGCGAGATCTCGTAGCCGACCAATCGATCGAGGATTCGCCGCGCCTGCTGCGACTCGAACTTGTTGGTGTTGAGCTCGCCCGGCGACTTGAGCGCGTCGGTGATGCCGCGCTTGGTGATCTCGTTGAACAGGATGCGCTTGATGTTGCTGTTCGCCGGGCGGATCTCCTGCGCCAGGTGCCACGCGATCGCCTCGCCCTCGCGATCGGGGTCGGGCGCGAGGTAGACGATGTCGACGTCCTTCGCCGATTTTTTGATCTCGGCGATGATCTTGTTCTTGCCGCGGATGACCACGTACTCGGGCGTGAAGCCGTGCTCGACGTCGACGCCCATCTTCGACTTGGGCAGATCCATGACGTGGCCGACCGACGCCTTCACGGTGAAGCCGGCGCCGAGGTACTTCTTGATGGTCTTCGCCTTGGCGGGCGACTCGACCACCACCAGCGCCTTTTCGCGCCCGCCGCTCGACGGCTTCGCCTTCGCCGCCTTGGGGGATTTCTCGGGCTTGGCGGCGGCGGGAGCTGCCTTCTTGGTCGCCTTGGTCGCGGTCTTCTTGGGTGCTTTGACGGGCATGTCTTCCTTTATATAGGCGCGCTCGGCTACCGAAGTCGAATGTAACGTCCTCCGGCGGCCCGTGCGGCCAGCCCCCCGAGCTCGAGATCGAGGACCATCGCGGCGCAGGTGCCGATCGCCAGGCCGGCGCGGAACGCCAGGTCGCCGACGTCGCGCGGCGTGCGATCGAGCGCGGCGTACAGGCGCGCGGCGTCGGGATCGCCCGGCGCGGCGAGCGGCGCGAGCGGGCGGCCGAAGGCGAGCGCGACCACGTCCTCGGGCGACGCGACCGCGGCCGCGCCCTCGACGATCATCGCGTCGGTGCCGGGCGAGCCGGGCACCGCGGCGAGCGCGCGGCCGAGCACCTGCGCGGCGCGCACCGTGTGCAGCGTGCCCGAGACCACCGACGCCTCGACGACGACCACCACGTCCGCGAGCGCGGCGATGATCTTGTTGCGCGTCGGGAACGTGCCTTTGTTCGGCTGCATGCCCGGCGGAAATTGCGTGAGCAGCGCGCCGCGGGTCGCGATGATCTCCTGGTAGAGCCCGAGGTGTTTGAGCGGGTAGACGACGTCGATGCCGGTGCCGAGCACCGCCACCGTCGCGCCGCCGCCGTCGAGCGCGCCGCGATGCGCCGACTGATCGAGGCCGAGCGCGCCGCCCGAGATCACGTCCACGCCGGCCTCCGCCAGCGCGCGTCCGATCGCGTGCCCGAGCTCGAGCGCCCGCGCGCCCGCCGCCCGCGCGCCCACCACCGCGACCGCCCGCTCGCTCGGCGACCAGCGCCCCGCCATCCACAGCGGGTCCGGCCCGTCGCCGAGCGCCGCCAGCCGCGCCGGGTAGCCGGCTTGGCCGCGGTAGATCGCGCGCGCTTCGGTGTCGATCAAGGTCGCCATGGAGCTATAGGGGCATAACGGATAGTCACAGTTCGGCGGGGCGTCAAGGCGGAAGATCGAACCCGCGGAAATCACAGCTGGCCGCTCGCTTGCAAATTGCCGAGTCATGTCGCGCGACAAATCCTGGTGCTGCAGCCACTGTGGTCACCGCCAAGACGACGAGGAGCCGCCGCCCGCACGCTGCCCGGGCTGCGGCCGCGCGCGGCTTTATTTTTTGTGGCTGCCGAAAATGTCTCGCTGGAGCTTGTTGGAAGTCGATTAGCCCGCGCGGGGCAATCAATAACCCTTGTGGGCCTCGACGCGATCGCCGTCGTGCAGCTCCTTGGCCGTGCGTAACACCAGGCACGTCGAGAGCCGGTCGCGCACCTCGAGCACCAGCACCTCACCGTAATCTTCGCGCGGATAGCGCGGCTCGTCGGCGGGGCCGTGCGCGGTCAGCTTCTCCTCGTAGCCGTCGCCGCGCCGCACGATCAGGAAGCGGTTGCCCACCTGCACGTTGTCGCGCTTGCCGCGATCGATGAACGCCAGCGTCCACGCGCCGAGCAGATCGCGCGGCTGGAGCTGCGTCACCACAACGCCCGCGAGATCCTGGTTCGACGGCGCCGGCTGCGGCCACACCAGCACGCGCTTGAGCGGCCCGACGCGGTAGCCGCGCTGGATGCCGTCGATGCCTTCGTTCACGTCGACGATCTTGATCTTGGCGATGCGGCCGGGCGTCTTCGACAGCACCTCGACCTCGCCGAAGATCTGCACCATCTCGCCCAGGTACTCGCCCGACACCGGGTGGTGCACCTTGCGGATCGGCTTGTACACCGTGTAGCGGCCGCCGACCTCGAGCGGCGCCGACTCGCGGAACTCGACGTACGCCTCGTCGGGCGTCGCCAGCAGGAGGCGCTCCTCTTTCGAGCCGACGATCTCGCCCGAGTCCTTCAGCTCCTTGGCCTCGATGAAGCCGGTCGAGCGGAAATAGATCGCGCCCGGCGGCGGCGGCGGCGGAACGCCGAGCTTGTGCGGCTGCGCGATCGGCATCGGCGTCGGCAAGGCGGCGGGCGGCTCGTGCCCCGGCTGCGTCAGGCGCAGCACGTCGCCGGGATAGATCCAGTGCGGGTTGGTGATCGACGGGTTGAACGACCAGAGCTGCGGCCACGCCCACGGATTGCGAAAGTACGTCGACGAGATGCCCCACAGCGTGTCGCCCTTGCGCACGACGTAGGTCTCGGGCGGCGGTCCGCCCGTCGAGACTTCCGGCTCGCCGCCGGCCTCCTCCTCGTCGTAGAGGTACAAGCCGCTCGGCGCCTCTTTGCCTTTGTCGCCCTTTTCACCGACGGGCCCCGAGCGCACCCCGCCGGATCCGGCCGCCGAGTCGGGCGCCGCGGGCGCGGGCATGCCGGGATAGTAATAGCCACCGCCGCCTTTCGGCGGCTGCGGAGGAGGCGGCATCAGGTCGGAGGTGTTCTGCGCGCGCGCCGGCCCGACGATCGCGACCAGCGCGGCGACGATCGAGAATCTTTTCACTTCCCCTCCTTGAGCTCGGCGAGCCGCTCGCTCGCCAGCCGCGCCGCCTCGGTGCGCGGATAGGTGCCCGGCACCTGCTCGAGCAGCTCCCGCCCGCGCGCCTGCTCACCGACGGCGAGCAGGCAGTAGCCGAGCTTGAGCAGCGCGTCCGGCGCCTTGTTGCCGAGCGGATATTTCGCCACCACCGCGCGGAACTCCGACGCGGCCTCGAGATATTTTTTCTGATCGTAGAAACATTCGCCGAGCCAGTATTGCGCATTGTCGGCGTAGTCGTGGCGCGGGTAGAGGCGCACGAACTCGCGGAAGCCGCGCACCGCCTCGACGTGACGGCCGGCGCGCAGGTCGTCGTAGGCGGCGCGGTAGAGCTTGAGCGGATCTCTCGCCGGCGGCGTCTCGCGCTCGCCGCCCTCCTTGGGGACGGCGCGGATCGGCGGCGCGGCGGCCACGCCGAGATTTTCGCTCGGCAGATCGGCGGGCGGCACCGCTTGCGACGGCACCGACGACGCCGAGCCCGACGCGGTGGCGTGGTGCGACGCGCGCTGCGCCGGCTTGCTCTCGTCGAGGCGCAGCACCGGCCGCACGCGATCCGGCGACTGCGTGCGCGCGTCGCCCTGGAACTCGATGCCGCCGTCGCCCTCGCCGTTCTCGACCGGCGCGTCCGACGGCTTGAGCGTCACCACCGGCAGCCGCGGCGACTCGCGTCGCGTGGCCGCCACCTTCTGGCTCTCCACTTGATCGGTGAGCAGGAAGACGCGGTCCTCGAGCTCCTCCATCTTGTGCTCGGTCTGCGCCTGGCGCCGCTGCGCCTCGTCGAGCCGCCGCGTCAGCTCGGCGACGTCGCGCGTCGACTGCGTCTCGGCGCAGCCGGCGGCGAGGAGGAGCGAGCAGCACGTGGCGGCGAGGCGCATGGTTCCAGGTTCGAGTCTACTTGCGACTTTCGAACGGCGCAAAAAACGTAACTTCGCGCGCGGAGGCGGCGTACCTTGGCGAGCATGCCCAGCCGCTACTACCGCGTGCCGCTCGAACAGATCGCCTACGTGCGCGCGGTGGTCGAAGGCTACGACGGAGTGGCCGTGCTGCGCGCGCTCGATCCTCGACGGGGCGAGGTCGAATTGGTGATCGGCGAAGGCCTGGAGGACGAAGCGCTGGCGATCGCCGCGCGCCTCGCCGTCGAGGCCGGGCTGGTCGAGATCGCCCGTCCGCCCGACTGGGATTCGCTCGCGCCCGACGAGCGAGCTAAGATGCCCGCACCGTGAAGCTCGCCGGCCTCGTCCTATTAATGATGTGCTTCCTCTCCGCCACGGTGCGCGCCGAAGATCCGCCGCCGCCGAAAGCGCCCGATCTCAACTTCAACCTGTTCGAGGAGAAGCCCAAGCTGACTCCCGCCGAGGAGGCGGCCAAGGCGCGCCACGAGGCGGACATCGCGCGCAAGGTGGCGCTGCGCCGGAAGCTCCTGGTCACGCACCAGGCGCTCGGCTTCGCCACGCTCGGCCTGCTGGCGATCACGCTCGTCCTCGGCACGCTCAACTACGTCGACAAGTACGGCGGCGGCAACGACACCGGCGATTACTACACGGCGCACACCGTGTTCGCCGGCATGGCGACGACCACGTTCGCGCTCACCGGCATCCTCGCGCTGGTGGCGCCGAACCCGTATCCCAAGCCGCGCCGCTTCGACACGGCGATGCTGCACAAGATCCTGATGGGCCTCGCGTGCGCCGGCTTCGTCGCCGAGTCGATCCTCGGCCCGATCACCGCCTCGCGCGAAGGCAAGCTCGATCAGCGCGCGTGGGCGCTCTCGCACCTCGTGATCGGCTACGGCACGTTCGGGTTCATGGGCGCCGGCACGCTCGCGTTCGTCTTCAAATGAAGTTTCGAGGAGGAGGCTTCGTCGCATGCTCATGAGAGCCGTCGCCATCGTGCTCGCGCTCGGCGCCGCGGCGGTCGCGCGCGCGCAGGCCCCCGCCGACGCGTGGAGCGCCGACGCCAAGCAGTCGAGCATCACCTATCACCTGGTGCACAAGCTCCACAAGTTCGACGCGGTGTCGCGCGCCGTCGAGGGCAAGGCGCGCCTCTTGCCCGGCGGCCAGGCGCAGGTCATGGTGCGCGCGGCGGTCGAGTCGTTCGACTCGGGCAACACCAACCGCGACGAGCACATGAAGGAGACGGTCGAGGCCGCGCGCTTCCCCACCGTCGAGCTCAAGGCGATGGCCGACGGCGTGGAGGTGCCGGCGACGTTTCCGTCGAAGCTCGAAAAGAAGTTCAAGGCGCAGATCACGTTTCACGGCGTGCAGCAGGTGTTCGACATCCCGGTCGCCATCGAGTTCGTCAGCGCCAACGAGGCGCGCGCCACCGCCAGCTTCGCCCTCAGCCTCGAGTCCTTCAAGATCGACCGCCCGAGCCTCATGTTCGTCAAGATCGACGACGCCATGCAGCTCGACGTCAAAATCGTCTTCAAGCACTAGCCGCCGAACCCTGATCTAACGACCGTTACACCTGCGCTCCCTTTCTGAGGGTTTTTACGACTTGCGGCATTTTGCCGTAGGCTGCTCAGCGGAATGGAGCGGGACTTGGCGCGAAATCAGTCGGCTTGGCCGCCGTCGGGTTCGCCGGCAGCGTCGGCAAGGTCGTGATGAATGGATAAGTCAGGGGGCGCGCTACACACGCACGACCACGGAACGCCCTTTGGACCTGGATAGTCAATCGAGTCGTCGCAGGCAGCCGTAGCCGTGGCACCTCCATCACACGCAGGGCAAACCGGCGCTGGCACTACAAGGCATGCTGTTGGACTCACACACTTGGTGGAGTATTTTTCCTCGACGCTGCCCGAGCAACAGGGGCCTATCGGACAGATTTCGAAAAATGCTCCCCCGGCGTATTGGCCTTCAGGAGTGCACGGCGGCGGCTCATCGCCACAGATGTCGCACGCACGAATGGTGCACGCCGCCCCCACCGCCAGCGCGAACAACAGCATGGGGAAAAGACGCCACCGCACGCCTCGATCCTACTCCTCCGCGGCAGCGACTTAAACTGGCAGGAATCAGCGTTCTGAGGTCTTTTACCCATTGCGGCATTTTGCCGTAGGCTACTCAGCGGAATGGAGCGGTTGGGTGCGAAAAGTGTTTTTTGCGGGCATTGCGAAGGCGCTCCTCGCGTCCGCGCGAGGATGCCAGCCGCAGCATGAGTGAGCACGTGCCGCGCGCAGCCGCTGCTTCCTAGCAGCGGCGCGCACGGCACATGCGAACGTCCCGCAAAAAACACTTTTCGCGCCCGCCTGCGTAATGCAGCGGCTGTTTCGCTAGGCGCCGCCGACGGGATCGGCGGCGCGATTTTTGGCGAGCAGGCGATCGGCGCCGCGCTCCAATAATTTTTCGGCGAGCAACCGGCCGAGCATGGGGCCGTTGGCGGCGACGCCTTCGAGGCGCTCGCGGAGCAGCTCGCTGCCGTCGGTGGCGCCGACGAGCCCGTGGATCGTCAAGCGCTCGCCTTCGAGCGTCGCGTGCGCGGCGAGCGGCGTCTTGCAGTCGCCTTCGAGCCGCGCGAGAAAGCCGCGCTCCGCCGCCACCGCCAGCGCGGTCGCGCGGTGATCGAGCGCCGCCAGCCGCGCGCGCGTCTCGGAGTCGGCGGCGCGGCACTCGATGGCGAGCGCCCCCTGCCCGATCGCCGGCAGCGACTCCTCGGCGGAGAGCGCCGCCGTGATGCGCTCCGCGTGCCCGAGCCGCTTCAGCCCCGCGCACGCCAGCACGATCGCGTCCAGCTCGCCGGCGTCGAGCTTGCGCACGCGCGTGTCGACGTTCCCGCGCAGCGGCACGAGCACCAGGTCCGGCCGCCGCGCGCGCAGCTGGCAAACGCGCCGCAAGCTCGACGTGCCCACGCGCGCGCCCGGCTGAAGCGAGTCGACGCCGCGCGCGCTCGACGACGGCGCCACCACCAGCGCGTCGCGCGCGTCCTCGCGCTCCGGCACCGCCGCGATCACCAGCTCCGCCGGCACGTCCGCCGGCAGATCCTTCATCGAGTGCACCGCCAGGTCGGCGCGCCCGTCGAGCACGGCCTCTTCGATCTCCTTGACGAACAGCCCCTTGCCGCCGACCTCCGAGAGCGCGCGATCGACGATCTTGTCGCCGCGCGTCTTGAGCACCAGCAGCTCGACGCGCAGCTCCGCATCGAGGGCGCGCAGCCGATCGCGCACGTGCTCCGCCTGCCACAACGCCAGCGCCGAGCCGCGCGTCGCGATCCGCAAAGTGGTCAACGCTCTCCCTCTCCCGACTTGAGCGGCGATTTCAGCGGCACCACTTCGCCGGCCGGCTCGTCGAGCTCGATATCGAACAGCTCCCGCACCGCGTCGCACAGCGCGCCGCCGTCGGGGCTCTCCTGCGCCTCGCGCTTGAGCGCGGTGAGCGGCGGATGCAACAGCTTGTTCACCACCGCCTCGGCGAGCTGCTGCACCAGCGCGCGATCCTTCTCCGACGGCGACTGGAGCCGCGCGGCGATGCGCTGCGCCTCGGCCTGCGCCACCTCGAGGAACTTGGCGCGCAGCGCCTTGATGACCGGCGTGACGCCGAGCGATCGCTCCTGCGCGCGAAACCGCTCCACCTCCTCGGCGACGATCGCCTCGGCGTCCTCGGCCTCGCGCTGCCGCCCGGCGCGGTTGCGCGCCACCACGTCCTCGAGCGCGTCGACGTCGTAGAGGTACACGTTCTCGATCGCGCCGACGTGCGCCTCGACGTCGCGCGGCACCGCGATGTCGATGAAGAACAGCCAGCGCCCCTTGCGCGCGCGCATCACCTCGCGCACGCGCGCCTCGCGGATCACCGGCTCGGCCGCGCCCGTCGAGCACAGCACGATGTCCACCGCCGCCAGCAGCTTGTCGAGGTCGTCCCACGGCGCCGGCGCGCCGCCGAGCCGCTCGGCCAACTCCACCGCGCGCGCGTGCGTGCGGTTGACGACGTGCAGCTTGCCGATGCCCGCCGCCTTCAGGTGGCGCGCGGAGAGATCGCCCATCTTGCCGGCGCCGACGACCAGCACCTGCCGCCCGTCGAGATCGCCGAAGATCTGCGCCGCGAGATCCACCGCCGCCGACGCGATCGACGCCGCCGAGCGCGCGACCTCGGTCTCCGATCGCACGCGCTTGGCGAGCTGAAACGCGCGCGGCAGCGTGCGCCCGAGCAGCGGCCCGACGGTGCCCGCGGTCATCGCCGCCGCGAACGCCTGCTTCACCTGCCCGAGGATCTGCGACTCGCCCACCACCATCGAGTCGAGCGACGACGCCACGCGGAACAGGTGGCGCAGCGCCGCGTCGCCGTCGTGCACGTACAGGTGCGCGCCGAGGTGCGCCTCGAGCCGCCCGTCGAGGAAGAACTTGCGCAGCGCCTCGGGCGAGTCGGCGCCGTCGACGCCGGCGTAGACCTCGACGCGGTTGCACGTCGAGACGATCAGCGCCTCGCCCACGCCCGGGAGCTGCGTCGCCCGCTTGAGCGCGTCGCCGAGCTGCTCGTCGGCGAACGCGGCGCGCTCGCGCACCTCGACCGGCGCGGTCTTGTGCGAAAGGCCGACGACGCACAACCGCGGCATCAGGCGCCCGTGACCCCGCGCAAAAAATAAATCAGCAGCACCGCCGCCGTCGCTGCGAAGCCGGCGAGCGTCATCAGCGCCGCGCGCCGCCCGCGCCAACCGGCGGTCACGCGCGCGAGCAAGAGCACCGCGTAGAGCAGCCACGCCGCCGCCGAGATCGCGTACTGCAGCGTGAACACGCCGTTCAGGTGCAGCTGCGCGACCCACATCGCGCCAGTCACCATGGCGACGGTGAACAGCGGAAAGCCGAGCGTGATGCAGCGCTGGTTGAGCTTGTCGAGCGTCGCCAGCGACGGGCCGTTGGCGCGCCCCGGCTTGTGCCGCTTGAGGTTGCGCTCGGCGATGAGGTAGATGACCGCGCCGCCCGCCGCCACCGCGAACAGCGCCACGCCCGCCGACGCCAGCGTGATGTGCACGATGCCGAGCAAGGACGCCGCCGCGTGCGGGCTCTCGTGCGACGGCGTGAGCCGCGCCGCCACGTCGAGCACCATCGTCCCCGGCACCACCAGCGCGCCGACCACCGGCACCTTGTTGCGGAACGACGCCACGAGGTACACGCCGCAGATCAGCCACGACGCGAACGACAGCGCCTCGCGCGCGTTCACCACCGGGTGCAAGCCGTGCGTGCACAGCCAGCCGATGTCGATCGCGTGCGACGCGAACGCCACCGCCAGCGCCACCCGCGCGCCGCGCGCGATCCCCGGCGACGCCGACACCAGGTGCGCCAGGTACAGCACGCACGCGACGGCGTAGAAGGCGAGCGTCGCCGGAAACAGCGGCGGCATCGTCAGCCTCCGAGCTTGAGCAGCCCGGACGCGCCGCCCGCGTTGCCCTCGACGGGCACGCCGAGGAACCCTTCGTCGCAGTCGTAGCCGACCTCGCCGAAGATCACCGACGCGCCGTAGTGCTCCGCGCCCAGCTCGCCGAGCTGCGCGTCGCTCTTGACGCGCCCGAGCAGCTGGTGCACGTCGGCGCCGTCGACCATCGCGCGAAAGTACACCGCCGATTGCAGCTTGAACGATCGGCCGAGCGCCGGCAGCGACATGATGTCGTCGTCGAGCTTGACCTTGCCTTCGGCGGTCCAGCGATCCATCTGGTCCTGCGACACGAACAAGCGCGCCAAGGGCTCCTCCAGCGTTGGGCGGATCATAGCACCGCGTCGCCGTTCCGACGAGCGAGCGGGCGCTCGGTTACGATCGACGCTTGCGCCGCCAGCCGAACGCGGCGAGCGCGGCCACGCCGAGCGCCGACAGCGCGAGGCCGGCGCGCGTCGGGCGGCTCTTGAACGTCATCTCGACGACGTGGTGCCCCGCGGGCAGCGCCACGCCGCGAAACGCGTAGTCGGCGCGCAGCAGCTCGGCCGGTTTGCCGTCGAGCGTCGCCGACCAGCCGGGATACGCGGTCTCGCTCAGCACGAGAATGCCGGGCGCCGCGGCGTCGGCCTCGATGCGCACGCGGTGGCGCTCGGCGTTGGTGAGCCGCGCGGGCGTCGGCGCGCGCCCGTCACCGATCGGCAACGGCTCGGGTAAACGGTCGAGGATCGCCGTTTTGCGCGGGTCGAGCTTCGCCATCGCCCGCGCCTGCGCCGCGTCGTCGCCGAGCACCTGCGCGCCGTAGACCACGAACGCGCGCGGCAGCGGGTGCGGATTCTCGAACACGCGCAGCCGCTGATCCCACAGCGGCTCGTGGCGCGCGTGCGGCGCGGCGCCCGGCGCCGGACGAAAGCGCTCGATCCAACCCGGCGGCGCGTACTCGGCGATCGCCCAGCGCACGTTCATCAGGTCGACGAGCGGCGACTCCGGTCGCTTGATGGTGCCGGCCGCGAGATCGTCCTTGAGTTTGGTCCACGGATACGGCGCGCCGGTGTTGATCGTGTAGAGCAGGTTGACCATGCGCCACACGGTCACCGAGTCGTAGCCGCCGGCGTTCTCGATCCCGTAGGTCATGCCGACGTTGTGCAGGCGGAACGGCCCCTGCGCGGCGGGGATGAAGCGATCGTTCGGATGCTGCGCCAAAAGCCAGTCGACGGCGGCGAAGCGCTCGGTGCCCGGCGCCTGGTCGCTCGGCTTCGGCTGCACGTAGCCGCGGCCGATCGCGATCAGATCGACGAGCGCGACCACCGCGAACGCGACGCCGGCGATGCGCGCGCGCACGACGCCGCCGAAGTAGAGCGCGAGCACCGCGCCGCCGGCGCCGAGCACCCACGCGAGGTGCGCGAACGCGGCGCGCGCGACGGTCTCGGCCGGCATCACCGGGCCGTGCGGATGGCGGATGCGCCACCACGCGAACGCCGCGGCGACGAGAAACGCGGCTGCGCCCGCCGCACCGGCCACGCGGCGACGTTTATTCGGCTCGCGCGCGAGCAGCCACGTCAAACCTTCGGCGGCGAGGATCGGCGCGGCGAACAAAAACAAGACCAGCGAGCGCGTCGGGCAGCGCAGCGCCGCATAGAGCGGCACGTGGCGAAAGAACCAGCCGTGCACCGGCAGATGATCGCCGAACGCCAGCGCGATCGAGAGCAGCGCGACGAACGCCAGGCCCCAGAGCTCCGGCCGCCGCCGAAAACGCGCCAGGCCGAACGGCGCCAGCACCACCGCGAGCGCGCCCGCGTAGAAGCCGGCCATCTCCCAATGATTGAAGACGCCGAACCAGCTCGCCCGCTCCTCGCCGCCGAACACGTCGGGAACGATCAGCGTCCCGAGGTAGCGCGCGTCGGGCCACGCGTACGTCGACGCGAACGCGTAGTCGGTGGCCAGCGAGCGCGGCGAGTACGGCAGGTGCGCCACCGTCGGCACGATCTGCGCCGCGCCGATGAGCCCGCCCACCGCCGCCGCGATCGCCAGCGCTCCCGCCGCGCGCCATCGATCCGCGTCGCGCCACAAGCGCGGCCCGACGTACGCCGCCACCGCCAGCACCACGTACGGCGCCAGCGGCAAAGCGCCGCAGAGCAGCGCCATCCCGGTCGCGCCCGCCGCCAGCGCCAACTCGCGCCGCCGCCGCGTCTCGAGCCAGCCCTCGACGCCGGCGAGGATCAGCGGCAGCCACGCCATCCCCTGCGCGAAGATGATGTGGCGGATGCGCACCACCATGAACGACGAGAACGCGAGCGACGCCGCGCCGAGCAGCGCCGGCCCGACGTCGAGCTTGCGCCGCCGCAGGAGCCAGAACATCCCGCACGCCGCGAGCAGCACGTGCAGCGCGATGGTCACGCCCAGCCCGCGCACCGCGCCCGCGATCCAGAAGATCGCGCTCCCCGGATAGAACACGCCGTAATAGGGATCGTTCGCCAGCGGCCAGCCGCACCACGCGCCGCGCTCCCACGTTGGCAGCGTTCCCTCGGCGAGCGCGCGCGCGGCGGCGACGTGGCTCGGGTAGTACCCGTCGGCCGCGTCGTCCATGTGATAGACCATTCCGCCGACGAGCACCTCGTGGTGCAGGTAGAGCGTGGCGGCCGCGAGCAGCACCAGGCAGCCGGCGGTCACCGCGCGCGACGTCGACGGAGCTGGCACCTCGGGCATGGGCGGCGCATCTTAGCATTGACGTACCGAAACGGTTCTTGCCCGCGGACCCGAGCGCGTGTTTACCTAGCGGTTGATCGGCGAGCGCGCACGCGAACAGTCATCAAGGAGCGAACATGGCATCGGACAACATGACCACCATCACCGACGCGAACTTCGAGAGCGAAGTCTTGAAATCCGCGAATCCGGTGCTGATCGATTTCTGGGCCACGTGGTGCGCGCCGTGCCGGGCGATCGCGCCGGTGGTCGACGCGCTGGCCAAGGACTACGCGGGCAAGCTCAAGGTCGGCAAGCTCGACATCGACTCGAACCCGAAGGTGCCGACGCAGTACGACGTGCGCTCGATCCCGACGCTGCTGGTGTTCAAGGACGGCAAGGTAGTCGGACAGATCGTCGGCGCCGTGCCCCGCCCCAAGATCGAAGACCTGATCAAAAAAGCTCTGTAAGAGCCGGATAGCCGGGTCCGCTTCGCGTCCCGGCTATTTTTCCAACCGCTGATTGACGAGCATCGCCACCGCGCCGAATCCGTCGCGCCACGAGATCTTTTTGCCTTCGTTGCGCGAGCGCGGGTTGTAGCCGATCGGCAGCTCCACCACGCGAAACCCCTTCTTCAGCACCTGCGCCGTCAGCTCGGGCTCGATCTCGAACCGCGACGCGCGCAGCTTGAGCTGCGGCAGCACGTCGCGGCGAAACACCTTGTAGCAGGTCTCGATGTCCGTCAGCCGCGCGCGGTACAGCACGTTGGTCAAGACCGCCAGCCCGCGGTTCGCCAGATAGAACGTGAAGCTGCCCTTGCGCCCCTGCCCGAGGAAGCGCGAGCCGTAGACCACGTCGGCCGAGCCGTCGACGATCGGCACGATCAGCTTGTGATACTCGCTCGGGTCGAGCTCGAGGTCCGCGTCCTGAATGGTGACGATGTCGCCCGACGCGTACG
>DASREC010000517.1:0-11893 GCA_035652295.1 Polyangia bacterium | reverse complement strand
GGCTCGCGAAAATATTCGTGCGCGTACAGGCGCGAGATGCGGCGCGCGCCGGCGAACGCGCCGGTGTGAAACCAGCTGCGCGTCAAGACCGGAGGCACGTGCGACTCGGCGATGAAGTTGTCGCCGTCGGGGAGCGTGCCGTCGGCGGTCAGCGCCGCCCAGGCCTCGGTGTCCCAATTGTCGATGCGGCCGAAGCCGCGAAACTCGCGCTCGACCCCGTCGTAGAAGCCGTGGTGATACGCGTGGCTCGTGACGAAGCGGTTGCGGCTGACGCGATCGTAGGTGTCGACCCGCTCGACGACCTGCACCGGAAACGGCAGGCGCGTGATCCAGGGCTGCCCGGCCGCTTTGTCGGCGAGGTAGAAGCGCGTCGACGGCGCGTAGTGGATCTTCGTCTCGGCGCCGAGGTTGTTGTCGATCGACGTCAGGAGGTTGGGCTTGCGGCCGCCCATCAGATCGACGTAGGCGATCGGGCGGCGATCGCGCGCGGGCGCCGGTGAGGACCAGACGAGGCACGCGGTGCCGGTGCCGAGCAGATCGACGACGCTGGTGCCGGCGAGGCTGTCGGCGGCGGGCAGCGCGCGGAGGGTGCGGCGGTCGGCGAGCGCGTTGCCCGCCTGATTGAAGTAGAGATCGACGCCGTCGCGTCCGAGGTACAGCACGTCGGCCGTGCCGGAGCCGTCGACGTCGGCGAGGCGGATGCGGCGCGGATCGAATTGGTCGATGCGATCGAACTGCGGGCTGCCCTCGAGCGTGACCTTGCGGCCGAAGCGGCCGTAGCCGAGGTTGGCCCAGTAGCAGACTTCGCCGTTGCGGACGCGCACGAGGTCGACCAGGCCGTCGCCGGTCATGTCGGCGAGGAACAGGGTCTCGGTGCCGTCGGCGAACAGCACCGCCGGGCCGAGCTCCTCGTCGCGCGAGTGCGTGACCACCGCAGCGGGCTCGAAGCCGTCCTTGGCGCGCGAGCGGTACCACACGAAGAGATCGTTCTCGGTGATGAGCACGTCGGCGTGCCCGTCGCCGTCGAGGTCGAGCATGCGGAGGTTGGGATCCCGCCAGTCGAGCGCCGGCAGCGACGGGAAGGTGCCGAACGGCGTCCAGCCGGCGGCGGTGCGCGAGAACCAGCCGGCGAGCGGCTGCGCGTAGCTGACCAGCTCGAGGCGGCCGTCGCCGTCGACGTCGCTCAAGGTCTGCAGGCCGCCGTGCAGATCGGCCGGCGACGGCAGGCGGCCGAGCGCCGTCGGGGGCGCGAGCCGCCCGTCGCCGAGGCTGGGTTTGTAGTACCAAGCGTTGGGCTGCGCGATCAGCGCGCCGGGAATTCCTTCGCCGTCGAGATCGATCCACTGCACGCCGGCGCCCTCGACGCCGGCGGGGATGCCTTCGAGATCGGACGCCGCGAGCTCGCGCAATTCGTCGTGCAGCTCGGGCAGCGCGTAGCCGAGCGCGAGCGGCGGCAGCGCGGCGCGCACGTAGCCACCCGCGCCGTCGGCGCGATAGCTGGCGTGGGTCACCGACGAGAGAAAGGTGAGGCTGCGCCGCTCGTCCCAGCCGGGATCGCCGCTCGCCGCCGGATACGCAAGATCGGTCGAGCGCACCAGGCACGGCGCGGCGCCGAGCTCCTCGAAGCGGTGGAACATGAGCACGCGGCGGCAGAGCCGATAGGTGCGCACCTCGAAAGCGGAGCGGCCGCTCGAGAAGGGATCGCTGCGCACCGGCCACGGCGCGGCGGCGGTGGGCGTGGGACGCGCCGGATCGTGCTCGCCGTAATCGAGCACCACCTGGAACAGCCAGTCGCCGTCGCCGCCGGGCGCCGGATCGCCGGCGGCGACCGGGACGCGGTTGCCGTACCAGATGGTCTTGAGGTAGCGCTGAGCGGTGGCGAGAAAGCGGCGCGTGCCGTCGCTGTGGCGCTCGAAGCGGTTGGCTTCGCTGGCGGCGGCGGGATCGACGCCGGCGCCGTCCTCCCCCTGGTAGCCGTAGCGCATGACGTTGCCGCGATCGTCGCGCGACTCCTCGAGCAGCCACGAGAAGACGCGCCACGGCGCCTCGGGATCGGCGATGCGCGCCGCCGGATCGCGGCCGTAGATGCTCGTCAGGTTCTCGCGCGTGGTCGCGCGCCAATGCGTGTCGCCGTCGGAGACGCGGGTCCAGCGCTCGATGCGCGCGAACAGTCCCTCGACGCGCGGGCGATAGCGGACGACCGCGTAGCCGTCGCGCGGCGTGACCACCACCGCGCCGCCGCCGTCGCGCAGCGGAACCAGGTCCTCGGCGCCGGAGAGGATGAAGACATCCGACTCCTCGGCGTCGAGGTAGCGCGGCAGGCCCTTGTCGGTCTTGCGCGTGATCGCGGGGACGGCGAGGTGCCAGCCGATGCCGAACGGGCCGTTGGGCGCGCCGGAGTCGTAATCGAGGCTGAGCTGCGGCCCGAAGCCCGAGCGGCCGGGAGACGTGGCGATGGGAATCGACAGCGAGGCGGTTCCGTTCGACGGATGGGTGGCGAACTTTTCGCCCATGCCGCGCAGCGCGCCGCCGCCTTTGGGCAGCGACAGCGACGGCGGTTCTCCTCGGGGCCGGCCCTCCTGGCTCCCCGCCGAGGCGCCCTGCGCGCTCGGCTTCCCCCCCTCCTCGGCCACGAGACCTCCTGTCTTGGCGGGCGCGACTATACGCTCGCCCTGGTGCTGTAGAGCGCGCTCGGCGAAAAATGTGACAATTTTCGTCAGTCTCTCTTCTCGCATGGCGACCTGCGGCAAATTGCCGCAAGCGCGCCTCGGCGTCGCGCAGTGACATGAACGTCGCGGTCGCCGCCTGCGCGTCCGCGCTTTCTCGTGGAATCTTCTCGATCGCGACGCGGGCATCGGGTTTGCTAACGTCCCCGCGCATGAAGACGCGCCCGAGCAAACATC
This sequence comes from Polyangia bacterium, assembly GCA_035652295.1. GTDB lineage: Bacteria > Myxococcota_A > Polyangia > Palsa-1104 > Palsa-1104 > DASREC01. The sequence continues at coordinate 8,990 of DASREC010000517.1, read as the reverse complement.
GCCCCCGCCGCCGCCGCGCCCGCCCGCTGCTCGTCGCCGTCGCCGGTACTGCGCTGCTCGGCTCGGCGTGCAGCGCCAGCGGCCAGCTCACCGTCGAGCCGCACGACCTGGCGGTGCAGGATCAGCAGGTGTTCGGGACGCCCGATCTTGGCCGCGATCAGGGAGTGTTCGGCACGTTCGATCTCGGGCTGATCGTCACCGATCAAGGCTCGCCGCCCGACGGCGGCTCGAGCGACTGATGGGCGGTACGCTCTTCGAGCTCAGCCTGCTCGGCGGCGCGATCGAGCGGCGCTATCGCCGCCTGCGCCCCGACGTCGACGCGCTGCCGTGGAAGACGCTCGACGTGCGCGCGCTGCCGCCGAAGCTCGTCGAGCGCGCGCGCCGCTTCTGGACCATGTCGGCGTTCACCGAGCATCGCGCGGCGGCGGCGGCGGCGGCCACCGTGGCCGCGCTGATCGCCGCGCGCGCGCCGCTCGATCTGATCGCGGTGGCGTCGCAGTTCGTGATCGAGGAGCTGGCGCACGTCGAGATCTCGGCGCGCATCGCCGGCGCGCTCGGCGGCGGCGTGCCGCTCATCCACGATCCACACGCGCTCGTCACGCGTCCCGATCCCGCGCTCGCGCCGCTCACGCAAGCCGCCGAGCTGGTGGTGCGCGTCTATTGCGTCGCCGAGAGCTACTCGCTCGCCATGCTCTCGCCCGGCCGCGACGGCGGGCACCCGCTCCTGCGCGCCGCGCTCGCGCGCATCAAGAAGGACGAGGCCGCGCACGGCCGCTTCGGCTGGATCTTCCTCGACTGGGCCGACGAGCTGCTCGACGATGCCGCTCGCGCGCACCTCGCGCGCGTGGCCGCCGCGTGCGTGGCCGAGCTCGAGCGGCACATCGCCACGCCGGCGCCCGAGCGCGACGAGACGTTCGGCTGGGTGCCGCGCAACTTCCGCGAACGCGCCACGCGCGCGCTCGACGAGGAGATCCGCGCGCCGCTGGTCGAGCGCGGCCTGCTTCCCTGAATCGCGATCACTTGAGGCAGTCGAGGACCGCCGGACGGAACCAATGGCTGAAGCGAAACGCCTTGCGGCCCTCGACGATCTGCACGTCGTATTCGGCGAAGCGCTCCTTGGTCCAGATCTTCGAGCCGAGCGACGCCTGCGAGTCCCTGGGCGAGCCGATGTCGGCGCCGATCTCGCCGGGCTTCTCCGAGACCTTCTCTTCGATGCGCGCCCAGTAGTGAGCCGGCGCGCCGGCGTAGAAGCGCGCGTGCTCGCGATCCGGCACCAGCGCCTCGAAGCGCACGACGCGCCGCTTGTCATCGATGGTGACGCGCCCCGCGCCGAAGTCCGGCTCCTCGAGCACCAGCCCGCGCAGCGCGGCCCGCAGACGCTCGGCGCAACGCCCCGGCCACGCGCCGGCCGGATTCGGCGGCGGCGGCACCGACGAATCCGCGCCGAGCGGCGCCGCCAGGGCGGCGATCATCGCCATCGCGACCGCGGTCCTCACCGGCGCCACACTACACCGCCGCCGAAGGTCAGGCGCGGCGAAAGGCTGATGCTCGACACGTCGACGTCGACGCCGAGCACCTGGAGCCGCGCCTCCCACGACGGCAGGAAGCGGTACGCCAGGTTCAGCGACGGGTGAAAGCGGAAGCCGACCGGCGTGCAGTCGAGCGTCCGGCACGCGTCGCCCGCGTCGAAGTGAAACACCACCAGCCCGAGCTCGACCGCCGGCACCAGCTCGATCGGCACCGACGGCCACGGCAGGAACGCCGCGCGCACGCCCGCGAGCACGCCGAAGTTGGTCCACGAGCCGGCGACCTCGAGCGGCAGGCGCGCGGTCACGTCGATCGCCACCTGGTCGCGCGCCCACGCGCGATAATCGAACCCGGGCTCGAGCACCGCCTGCGACGGCGGATCGTCGCCGCCGACGCGAAATGCGCCGCCGAGCCCGAACCCGAGCCCGAAGCGTCCGGCGTTGCGCAGCGACTTGGGCGTGTCCTTGCCCGGCGCCTTGCCGTCGTTGCAGTGCTCCTTGCGCCACGCCTCCGACGCGGCCGCCGCGGCGTCGGCGTCGGCGAGGATCTTCTTCACCGCGGTCTCGGTGTCGTTGAGCGCGTTCTCGGCGGCGGTCACGCTCGCCTCGGCCGCGTCGAGCGCGGCCTGCATCCGCTGCAGCGTGCTCGCGCCCTTGGGATCGGTCGTCGCGCCGTTGCGCCTGGCGATCGTGGTCCCCTTCAATAGATCCTTCAGCTCCTGGACGTGCTGCTTGGCCTCGTCGACGTTGTCGTGCGCGTCCTTCAGCGACGACTGGGCGTCGGCCTTCTCGCTCTCCCACTTCGCCTTCGCCTTGGCGTACGCCTCCGCGTCACAGGTCTTCATGTCGTTGGCGGCTTGCAGCGCGTTCTGCGCGTGCGTGCGCGCGCTCTGTCCGCTCTTGCCGGCGCCGTCGACGTGATAGGCGATATCGGCGATGGTGCGGTCGAAGCCGTCGATGCGATCGGCGCACGACGCATCGCGCGCCTGCTTCTCGATGCCGTCGAAGTGCTGCGCGCCGGGAAACTTCTTGGCGATCGTCGCGGCGTCCGGGAAGCTTCCGTTCTGATCGGCATAACCGTACTCGAACCCCTCCTGCCGCTGAAAGTCGGCGAGCGTCTGCGTGACCGCGCCTTTGACGTCTTTGCCCGCCGCCGCCGCGTCGCTCGCCGACGTCAGCGCGATGTCCTGCATCTGCTTGACGTGCTGGAGCTCGTGCGCCTGCACCCAATCCTTGTTCATCTTGAAGGTCATGCCTTCGCAGTCGTTCGGCTCCTGCACGGTATAGGGCTTACCGAGGCGGCTCTTGTTGACCGTCACCGACACCTTGATGTTGACGGTGAGGCTCTGATCCGGATTCTGCGTGACGGTGGGGTTGGCGGTGATCGTCGTCTCGCCGATCGGGTGCGAGTCGGTGGGGTTGTCCGGGCTCGCGTGCGTGATGTCCTCGACTTTGACGTCGCGCTCCCCGCCCCCGATCATGTTGATGTGCACGACCGTCTGCGCGTCCGCGCGGCCCGACGACGCCGAGCACATTGCAATGCTCGTAAACAGCGCCCATTTGGCGATTTGACCCCTCATGGCGCTCCCATCGGCCTCTCTTTCAAATCGCAGCGCGATAGAGCACGCGTCGTGCCTGCGGCGATTTGCCGCAGACTGCGGGCGTGCACGGCGCCGGGCGCGTTACGCGTTACAGCTCGAGCAGGTTACACGTTACGCCGCTTTCAAATGAGCAGCTCATTCATGGCGGCCGAGCCCGCCGCTGCGTAGACTGCACTCATGCAGCGGAGCTCGTGGTTCGGGGCGCTATCGCTCTTCGCGCTCGCGGCAAACGCTCACGCGCGGCAAACGAGCGTGCTGGCGTTTTCCAAAGACGGCGCGCAGGCGCTCCTCGAGAGCAGCGATCGCGACCGGGAAGAGGGCGGAAGCCGTTTCACCTATCTCGTAGTCGGCGGTGACGAGCCGGTCTCGGTCGAGCCCGACAACACCATCAGCCACGGCGCCGGCCGCCAGCAGCACGTGACGCCCAAAGAGTGCCTGGCGGCGATGAAGACTTTGCAGCGCGCGCTGCGCGGCTTCGCCGGCGTCAAGCTTCGCCTCGGCGTTTGCCGGAAGAAGGAGCGCTCGGATCTTCTCGAGATCGCCGAGCGCTCCCGGCCCGACGGCGCGTTCACGGCCAAAGACGGCGCGCTCGCGCGCGGCGATCTGACGCTCGACAGCGACGGCGAGAAGGTGGTGTTGGCGCGCGCCGGCGCCACGCTCGCCACCTTCGCCCTGCGGATTCCGAAAGAGTCGCTGGGCGCGGCCATCTCGCCGACGGGAAGGCTGCTGCTGCTCTGCTACGACACGGCGTGCGAGTCGCTGGCCGCAATGGCTCGAAGCAAGACCGGCCGCCCCGAAGACTTCGTCTTGCGCGCAAACGACGAATAGCTCTCCGATCCGTCATCCCGAAGATCGACCACGAGGGCCGACGGAAAATAACGCAGCGGCTTGACGCCTCGTTTTGCGTTAGCCTTGCAGGTGGCAGGGCCCATGATCGACTTTGACGAGAAGCGCGAAACGGCGGACCGCGAGGCGCTCGACGAGGAGCACGGGACCGAAGCCGGCGTGGGTGCGCCGGCGCGGCGGTTCGGCTCGCGCATGGTGCAGCGGATGATTCAGCGCCGGGCCGGCGGCGCGCGCACGCCCTCGAACGCGCAGGTGGGGAGCGCGGCGCAGCTCGGCACCAGCGGGGCCAGCGGCAAATTGCCGCACTTCGAGGCGGTGCAGCGATCGTTCGGCCGCCACGATCTGTCCGAGCTCAAGGCGCACACCGACGGCACGGCGGCGCGCGGCGCGGACGCGATGGAGGCCGAGGCGTTCACCGCGGGCGATCGCGTGGCCTTCGGCGCGGAGCCGAGCCTGCACACCGCGGCGCACGAAGCGGCGCACTTCGTCCAGCAGCGCAGCGGCGCGACTCCGGCCGGCGGCGTCGGCCGGGAAGGCGACGCGCACGAGCATCACGCCGACGAGGTCGCCGACCACGTGGTGCAGGGCCGCTCGAGCGAAGCGCTGCTCGATCGCGTCGGCGGCGCGAGAGCCGGCGGCTCGCCGGCGGCGACCGTGCAACGCAAGGTCAAGGTCAACAACAAGCCCGTCTCCACCGCGTCGGTCAAGGTCAAGGGGAAGAAGCTCACGAAGCTGCAAGGGCTCTGCGACGACAAGACGACGATTTATCACTTCGCCACGAACGAGCAGCTCCTCGCCTACCTCGACGGCGACGAGGCCGCGGCCCCCACGACCGAGGCCGTCGGCGAGGACGACGAAGACGAGACCGCCGAGCTCAGCCCCGGCGACGAAGAGCACGAGTTCGACAATCCCGAAAGCGACAGCGACGGCGAGGCGAAGCACGCGGGCAAGCGCAAGCGGGCGGCGGCGCCGAAGAAGCAGGCGGCGCCGAAGAAGGCGGCGAAGTCCGCCGCGCCGAAGTCCGGCGGAGGCAAGAAGTCCGCGCTCGCGTTCGAAGAGCACGACGACCACGACGAGGAAGAAGAAGAAGAGGAGCAGGACGGCGACAGCGACGGCGGCGAGCGAAAGCGCGCGGTCAAGGTGACGGCGGCCCCCAAGGCGAAATCGCGATCCGGCAAGAAGGGCAAGAAAGCCCCGGCCGTCGAGACGAAGGAAGAAGACGAGTCGCCCGAGATGGACACCGGAGCCGACGCTTCGGGCGCGGCGTTCGGCGCCGCCCCTCCCGAGGGACGAGGCGGTTACGGCATGGTGCGCCGCGCGAGCTTCGGCCGGCGCGACAGCCTCGGCGACGTCCACCGCGTCGCGGGCTCGGACTACCACGACCAACTGCGCGACAAGAACGTCGGCGATCATAAAAAGTTCGAGAAGTTCAAATCGAAGGCCGCACCCGGCAAGCCGTCGAAGGGGCTGTCGCCGGGATTCAACACCGTCGTGGCCGGCCTGACCGTCGCGTTTCGGCGCCCCGACGGAGCGTCGGGCGTGTGGCACCAGCCGGTGCCGAGCATTCCGGTGGCCTCGAACAGCGGCGCGGTTCAGGCCCGCGACGGCGCCGACTTCGATGGCCACCTCACCGCGCTGTTCACCGATCACAAAAAAGAGTTTGACGAGCACTCCGGCGACCTGAACGTGCCCAAGGGAGAGGGCGCCTACGCGGGCGGCGGCGTCTATCATCCGGATGCGCACGCGCACAGCGAGACGGCGTTCGTCGCCGATCCTGCGCGCGACACGCGCATGCTCGAGGCGCTGCTCGCGTTCGCCGCCACCTTGTCCAAGCCGTCCTCGGACGAAGACGGCAGCGGCGGTTCGGGCGACGGCCGCGACGGCAAAGAGGAGAAGACGGCGCAGACCAAGGTGGTCTCGGTGGTGCTCGACGCCGACTCCTATCCCAACACGGTGTGCACCAACGCCTGCCGTCCCGCCATGCAGATCGCGCAGGCTGCGCTCGACAAGGTGGTCAAGAAGCTCGTCGAGGCGCAAGCCGATCTGCCGTTCACGCTCTCGGCGAAATACGCGACCGATTTACGCATCTCCTCGTTCGCGCACTTCAAGAAGCCGAAGAAGATGCGCAAAAAGAAACCGGGCGAAGTCGTCGAGGAGAAGCACCCGCTGGTTCGATTCGGCAAGGACCGCAAAGCGGCCGAGCCGCCGATCTTCGACGGCGGCGCCGGCGCCTCGCTCGAGATCTATCCCGACGGTCGCAGGGGCAAAGGCGGGAACAAGGAGGTGGAGCAGAAGCCCGTCGACCAGGCGCGCCTGGAGCGGCTGGCGGCCGAAGCGGAGCGCGCGAACTTCTGGACGCGCGTCGAAGAGCGGCTGGGCAAGCGCGACCTGAGCGTGATCGACGAGCTCAGCCGCGCCGAAGCGGAGCAGCTCCTCGGCTCGCTCAAAGACGCGCTCGAGCTCGTGCTCGGCTATCCGGGGATGTTGCCCGAAGCCGTCTTGAAGCAAGCCATCCGCTACTTGATCGCCAAGCGGCGCGGCCCCGACTCGGGACACGGCGCGAAGATGGGGAGCAAGCGGTGGGACGGCGAAGACGACGACGAGCCCGGCGGCGGCGGCGGCCGAGGCCCGTTGGGAGTTCCCGTCGCGGGCGGCGATCCGATCGCCGTCTAGCGCTCGCGATCGCGCTCCGGCTCGACGGGCGCGTCCAAATCGGCGAGGAGCTGCTCCCACCAAAGATCCTTGAGCCGATCGCAGCGAGCCTGAGCCTCCTCGTGCTCGGGCTCGAGCGCCAGCGCGCCGCGATAGGCGCGGACCGCCTCGTGCAGCTCGCCGAGCGCCTCGAGCACCTGTCCCAGCCGGAGCAGCGCCTCGGGCGACGGCTTGCGCGCGATCGAGTCGCGGAGCCACGCGGCCGCTTCGGTGAGCTGGCGCTGCTCGGCGCACGCGCGCCCGCGCAGCAGATCGAAATCATGGACGCGCCAGCGATCGAGCGCGGCGCCGCGATCGAGCCAGGCGAGCGCCTGCTCCGGCAGCCCCGCCGCGAGATAGGCCTCGCCGAGGCGGTGGTGAAAGCCCGCGTGCTCGGGATCGAGCGCGATGCAGCGCTCGAGGTGCCGCACCGCCTGCGCCGGCTTGTCGCGCTTGAGGCTCGCGCGCGCGGCGTCGCTGAAGTCGAGCAGATCCTGTCCGTCGGTGCGCTGGACGTACGCGGCGTCGAACGCGGCGCGCGTGCGCTCGGGCGCGCCGCCCGCATAGAGCACCAGCGTATGGAGCGACGAGAGCGGATGAGCGGTGCGCATGATCGACCAGCGAGCCGCCTCGGCGAAGCGCTCCACCAACAGGAAGTCGACGGCGTGGTTGAGCGAGTTTCCGTAGAGCCTGGGTGACGTCGCGCCCTCGTGGCGCGCGCCGGCGAGGTGGCCGTAGTCGGTCATGAGCACGAGCCCGCCGGGCGCCAGCAGGGGCCGCGCGCCGGCGAGGAACTCGAAGAACGACTGCGGAAACGTCACGGTCGCCGCCTCGACGTGAGCGGTGTGCCGCTCGAGGATCTCGCGGTGCTGCGCGCCGAGCGCGCCGGTGAGCTCGACGGCGCGCCACTCGGGCGCGAGCGCGAGGCGTTCCTGCAAGCCGGCCCGGGTCGCGTCGGCGAGCCACGACGCGACCGCCGCCTCGCGGTCGACGGCCGCCGCCTCGGCCGCCTCGGGATCGTCGAGCTCGGTCGAGAGCGAGACGTAGAGCTCGCGCCACTCGCCGCCCTGTTTGCGAAAGAAGCGAGTCGGCATCACGCAGCACAAGTAGTTGGCGACGAGCGCCACCGGCCGTGCGCCGAGCGGCGCGCCGTCGAGCGTGCGCAGCCGCGCCGTCTCGCGCGCGTCGTAGAGCGCGGGGACCACGCGGCCCGCCGCGACCAGCTCGCGCAGCTCCGGCCCCTCGATCGCCTCGCGCAGCGTGCGCGCCGAGACGTCGGTGAACAGGTAGCGGAGCCGCGCGGCCAGCTCGGGCGCGAGCTGCGCGTCGAGCGCCCGCACGACGTGCGCGGCGAACGTGCCCGCGCCGCCGCCGACCTCGAGCAGCTCGAACGTCTCGCCGATGAGCCCGCGCTCGCGCAATCCTTCGACGTGCGCCGCCAGGAACGTCGCGTGCTGCCGCGCCACCGCCGCGTTGCTCGTCGACAAAAAAGGAATTTCGCCGGCGAGCCAGGCCCGCACGCCGCGCTGCTCGAAGTAGGCGTCGTGGATGCGCCACGCGAGCGAGCGATCGTAGCGCACCGATTCCTCGACGAGGATCTTGATCACCGCGCAAGCTTAGAGGACGTGGCGGCGTCTGGCGAGCTACGTCTCGGGCAGCCCGCCCTTGAGCGGACCGCCGAGGCGCGGACCGACCGGCCCGCGCGGCAGCGGCAGCGGCGGACGCACCACCGGCGGAGGCCGGCGCGGCGTCTGCTCGACGGTGACGTCGGCCGTCGCATCGAACACCCGGATCGGCGGCTGCTGCACCGGCACGTCCGCGCCGATCTCGATATGGTACGGCTCGGTGCGCGCCGTCGCCAGCGCCGGCGTCAGCGTCAGCGTCGCGGTCGAGACCGGCGCGTTGGGATCGCTCTCCGGCGAAAACACCGGCTGCGTGCCCGGCGCGAGCGTGAGCCCGCCGAGGTCCACCACCTTGAGCGTGAGCAGCCCCGCCGGATAGTTCTTGCGCGCGATCATGATCTCGATCGTCACCGGCTGCCCGGGCGCGCCCGGCGGCGGCGACGTGGCCGTCAGGTCCACCATCGGCTGCGGCGCCGTCATCACGTCGAGCTCGAGGCTGACGCCGTTGGCCGGGATCACCGTGATCGGATCGCCGTTGCTCGCCACCACCGTCGCGGTGAACAGGTACTTGTGATCGCCCGGCGGCGCCGAGCGCGTGAACACCTGGTACTTGGCGTCCGTCGGCGCCACCGGGTCCGGCAGCATCATCAAGTTGTTCGGCGTGTCGCCCGTGACCACCGGCGTGAGGTTGCCCGGGTACGCCG
>DASREC010000516.1:0-5481 GCA_035652295.1 Polyangia bacterium | reverse complement strand
TCGATCGAGCTGCTGGCGCAGCCGGCGGCGGCGGGCGGCGCGGCGGCGGGCGGCGCCGAGCAGGGCGAGCTGACCGCGATCGTCTTGCGCGAGGTCGAGCGGCTGAACGCGCTCATCACCGAGCTGCTCGAGTTCGCGCGGCCGCGCGCGCCGGTGCTGCAGGCGCTCGAGCTGCAGGGCGCGATGCAGGAGCTGCTGCGCGTGGTCGAGAACGATCGCCGCCTCGACGGCGCGCGCGTCGAGCTGCGCGCCGGCGCGCCGGTGTGGGTCGAGGCCGACGCGGCGCAATTGCGGCAGGTGGTGTGGAACCTCCTGCTCAACGCCGCCGAGGCGTCGCCGCGCGGCACGCCGATCGCGATCGAGATCCGCGCCGACGACGGCTGGGCGCAGCTCACGGTGCGCGACCGCGGGCCGGGAATCCCCGAGGAGCACCGCGCGCGCATCTTCGAGCCGTTCTTCTCGACCAAGGAGCGCGGCACCGGCCTCGGCCTCGCCACCGTCCACCGCATCGTCGAGGAGCACGGCGGCAAGATCGAGATCGAAGGCTCGCCCGAGGGGGGCGCCGCCGTCACCATCCGCTTGCCCACCACCACCGCCGCGACGTCCTAGCTCAGCCGAACTGGAAGAGATCGTAGAGGCGGCCGGCGTCGACGAGCTCGGCGCTCATGATGCCGAACTGGATGGCGTCGCCGACGGAGACGGGGTGCGGCTGGTGCGCGGCGAGCGGCGCGCCGTTGACACGCGTGCCGTTCTGCGACTCGAGGTCGACCAGGTCCCAGCCGCCCTCGCGCGCGCGAAAATGCGCGTGCAGCTTCGAGATCGACGGATCGCGCATGACCACGTCGCAGTTGCGCGCGCGCCCGACGGAGACGCGGTCGGGATACGGATTGCCCGCCGCCTTGGCGACGCGAAAGATCTCCCACTCGTCGCGCGCCTCTTTCAAGTGGTCGTCGCGAAAATCCACCACCGCCGTCTCGAACCCGATCTTCGAGACCTCGGGCGCCTCGGCGCGCACGGCGAGGAACAGCCCCGGGAACCGCAGCACGAACCCCTCACGCGACAGGCGGCGCGCCAGCTCGGCGTACCCCTCACCATCCATGGATCGAGTATACCCTACCCGCCGTCGGGCTCGGGCTCGGTCACGTGGGCGACGAAGAACGCGCGAACGTCCGCCATCGCGCGCTCGATGGCGGCGGCGTCGGGCACCGCCAGCGGCTCGCCGAACGTCACGCGCACCACCGCGCCCGGGCGCACCAGCTTGGTGTTCTTGGGCAGGATGTCGCGGCTGCCGTCGATCGACATCGGCACGATCGGCGCGCCCGTCGCCTGCGCCATGATGAAGCCGCCCTTCTTGAGCTTGCCCAATTTCCCGTCGGGCGAGCGCGTGCCCTCGGGCGCGATCCAGATGTTGATGCCGCGGCCGAGCGCCTCGCCCGCCTCGCGCATCGCCTCCATCGCCTGCTGCCGATCGCCCGATCGATCGACCGAGACGAAGCCCGCCTCGCGCATCGCCCGCCCCCAGATCGGCACGCGGAACAGCTCCGCCTTGGCCACCATGCGCAGCGTCCCGGGAAACGCCACGTAGATGATCGGGATGTCGAAGTGGCTCTGGTGGTTCGACATGAAGATGCACGCGCGATCGCGCGGCACGTGATCGAGCCCGCTCACCGTCAGCTCGACGCCCGCCTGCTTGATGATGGCGTGCGACCAGTCGCGCAGCCGCTCGTCGCAGCGCTCGATCGTCAGCCGGCCGGTGAGCGCCTCGACCACCGTCGGCACCGAGATGGCGAGCGTCTTGTAGACGGCGTAGACGGTGGCGAGCGGTCCGGCGATCACGGCCGCGAGTGTACACGATTGAGCGCCGCCAGCACGACCCCGCCGGCGAGCAGCCCGAGCGCGAGGTAGATCTCGCCCTTGGCCACCTGCCACATGAACAGCGCGCAGCCGGCGATCGCCAGAAACGGCACGGTCCAGCCGAGCGGAACGCGAAACCCCGGCGACGGCCCGTGGCGGCGGCGCATCACGATCACCGCGATCGCCGTCGAGACGTACTGCGCCACCACCGCGACGTTCGAGGTGTCGGCGAGCTGGTTGAAGTCGAGCGCCATCGCCATCGGCGCGACGACCAGCGACGTGACGGCGATGGCGACGACCGGCGTGGCGAAGCGCGGCGAGCGCGTGGCCAGCGGGCGCGGCAGAAAGCCGTCCTCGGCGAAGCTCTCGAGGTAGCGCGGGCACACCAGCGCCGAGCCGGAGCAGAAGCCGAACGCCGAGATCAGCGCCACCACCGCCATCGCGGTCGCGCCGCCCGAGCCGGCGAACGCGCGCGCGGCGTCGACCAGCGGCGCGGCCGATCGGCCCAGCGACGGATCGGCGCCGACGGCGATCACCTGCACGATCGCGTAAATGATCGTCGCGCCGACGACGCTCAGCACCGCGGCGAGGCCGACCGCGCGCGTGGCGTTCTTGGTTTCGCCGGCGGGCACCGGCACGTACTCGAAGCCGGTGCACGCGAACAGCCCGGCGAACGCCGCCGCGCCGACGCCCGCGGTCTCGCCGGCTCGCGGCGACGGCGCGAGGTGCAGCGCGCCCGCCCGCACCGCGAACGCGCCGACGGCGATGAACGCGAAAAGCCCGAGCAGCTTGAGCGCGCCGATGGTGTTGCCGACGCGCGCGCTCGGCTTGACGCCGACGACGTTCACCAGCCCGAGGAACGCGACCAGCGCGACGGCGGTGGCGTCTTCGATCGCGCGCGAGCCGCCGCGCCCGACCAGGATCGCCGCGTGCTCGGCGAACCCGCGCGCCACCGCCGAGTAGCCGAGCAGCGACGACACGACGGTGATCCACCCGACGGCGAACCCGACGCGCGGCCCGAACGCGTCGCACGCGTAGCGATACGGCCCGCCCGAGCGATCGGTGCGCCCCGCCGCCTCGGCGAAGCACAGCGCCACCAGCGCGCACAATCCGCCGACGAGCAGCCACGCCAGCGGCGACCGCCCGCCCGCGCGCCTGGCCAGCGCCGCCGGCAAGAGAAAGATCCCCGAGCCGATGATGCCGTTGACGCCGAGGCCGAAGCAGTCGAGCAGCGTGAGCTGCCGCTTGCGCTCAGAAATGCGCGCCGACCCCGATCTGGAGGTCCATGTTCATGCCGCTCTGGCTGCCGCCCGCGCCGATGGCGCCGATGATGTTGATGTCGGCGATCAGCGCGACGTGCTTGGCCACGTCGTACCAGACGCCCGCGCCGCCGCCGAGCAGCACCAGGCCGAGCGCGATCGAGTCGACGCAGTTGTTGGCGTTGGCGCACACCGTCTGGTGGACCGAGGTGTCGCCGCCGTTGAACGCCTGCGCGGTGGTGGCGTCGACCAGCGGGTTGTTGGGATCCTGATCCGCCGTCGAGAGATCGAGCGCGTGGCGGATCTGCCCGCCGCCGATGTCGGCGTGCACGTACGGATGAAACTTGCCCTGGAGAAAGCGATAGCGCGCGCGCACGAACCCGGCGATCGCGCCGTTGGCCTTGCTGGTGGGCGCGTTGGCCATGCCGTCGGGGTTCACCGTCTCGGCGTTGTTGCCGACGACGACTTGAAAGCGCCCGACCAGCGAGATCGAGAACGAGTTGTTGATCAGGTAGCCGATCTCGACGCCGATATGGAACGGCGCCAGCGCCGCGCCCGCCGAGTCGATGGTCTGCTGCTGGTACATGTTGCCGCGCTTCTGCCACGCCACCTCGGTGTGGTTGCCGCCCGGCTCGAAGCCGAAGCCGAACCCCGGCATCACGAAGATGAAGAAGTGATCGATCTTGTGCGCCGCCCGCTTCTCCTCCTCTTCCTTCTTCTTGCGCTGCCGCTCCTTCGCCAGCGGATCCTCGACGTCGATCTCCGGCACGTTGGTCGGCGGCTGCGCGGTCTCGCTCACCGTCACGATGTACGGGTTCGGCGCCGAGCCCGAGCCGACCACCGGGCGCCCGCGCGCGTCGCGCGCCTCGAGGTAGTACTGGATCGCGTGGCCGGTCACCGCCTCGGCGGGGATCACGCCCACCCAGTCGGCGCCCTGCTGCTTCATCGGCACCGAGATGAAGTCCTCCTGCCCGCCGGCGCGGAAGAACAGGAACACGCGCGTCGCGCCCACGTCGTTGCCGAGCTGCGCGCGGATCGGGATCGGCGCGTTGGGCCGCGATTCGTCGACGGGGTTGTGCTGGAGTCCCTTCACTTCGACGGGCGGCGCGATCGGCGGCTTGTCGACCGGCGGTTTGTCGACGGGCGGCTTGACATTGTCTACCGGCGGCTTGGTGGTGCCGCCGCCGACGCCGACCTGCTTCTGCGCGGCGGCGAACGCCTCGTCCAATTCCGGCGTGGCGAGCGCGGCGTCGAGCTTGGTGTCGGGCTTGATCTTGAGCGCGTTGACGAACTGCTGCACGCCGCGGTTGCGATCCTTGAAGCCGGCGATGTAGAGCATGCCGAGGTTCACGTACGTCTTGGCGGCGAGCGGCGTCTCGTCGTAGCCGTTGGCGCGCAGCATGGCCACCGCGTCGATCAGCGTCTTGCGCGCGGACTCGAACTCGAGCGAATCGTAGTCCTCCATCGCCTTCTTGTTCATGCGGCCGACCTGCTTCTCGATGTCGCCCTGCTGCGCGGAGGCGATCGCGGGCGAGAGCACGAGAGCGGCTGCAATGACGGAAGCGACGCGCTTTAGCCGAGTGGACTGAAACATTGGAGGCCTTTCGCTACTGCGAAGTGATGATGAACTCGGTGCGGCGGTTCGCCTCGCGGCCGGCGCTGGTGCGGTTGTCGCCGAGCGGCTGCGTGTAGCCGAAGCCGCGCGTCTCCATGCGCTCGCCGTCGACGCCCTGGCCGACGAGGAACTGCTTGACCGAGTCGGCGCGCGCCTGCGAGAGCTTCATGTTGTAGCTCATGCCGCCGCGCTTGTCGGTGTGGCCCTCGATGCGGATCTTGACCTCGGGCCGCGACTTCAAGACGTCGGCGATCTCCGACAGCATGGCGAACGAGTCGGGCTTGATGGTCGCCTTCGCGGTCTCGAAGTGCACCTTCTGCTTCAGCTCGATCTTGTCCTTGGTGACCACGATGAACTTCGGCTTCGGGCAGCCGTCGTTGTCCGGCGGGCCGGGCACGTCGGGGCACTTGTCGAGCCGATCGATGACGGTGTCGCCGTCCTTGTCCTTGTCGGGGCAGCCGCCGTTCTCTTTCGGGCCCGGATCGTTCGGGCACTTGTCGTCGGCGTCGAGGATCCCGTCCTTGTCGTTGTCGGGATCGGGGCAGCCGTCGTCGTCCTCGAAGCCGTCTTTGTCCTCCGGCTCGAGCGGACACTTGTCGCTCTTGTCGAGGATGCCGTCGTTGTCGTTGTCCGGATCGGGGCAGCCGTCCTCGTCCTGGAAGCCGTCGCGGTCCTCGGGCTCGTCGGGGCACTTGTCCTTCGAGTCGAGGATGCCGTCGCCGTCGCGATCGCCGTCGTTGCCTTCGGGGCATC
>DASREC010000515.1:0-27199 GCA_035652295.1 Polyangia bacterium | reverse complement strand
TCCTCGACGTAGACGCGGCTCGCGCCGGTGGCCAGCGCCTTCTTGCGCACCGCCTCGAGATCCTCGCCCTGCCCGACGTCGGCGCAGAAGGCGATCACCTCGCAGCGATAGGTCTCGACCAGCCAGCGGATGGCGACCGAGGTGTCGAGGCCGCCCGAGTACGCGAGAACGATCTTCTTCGGTTGCTTGGTCACGTTCCGTCTCCTTGAAGGAGCCGGATCCTACTACGGGAGCAGCACGACTCCACGCGCAATCATCAGCGCGAGGATGCGCGTCGCCTCGAGGCGCGGCATGCCGCTCACGTCGAGCAGGTCCTCGATGGTGAGCGAGCCGTCGAGGCGCGAGAGCAGGAACGCCGAGCGCGGATCGAGATCGGGCGTGACCTGCCCGTGGCGCGGCCGGCGATCGAGCCCGCCGATGGCCGCCTTGTAGACGTGCTCGAGCAGCGTGTGGAACGGCTTGCACGCCTCGTCGTCGAGGCCGCCCGACTGCGCGACCAGCCGCTCCGACAGCTCGAGCGCGCGCGACGCGTCGCCGCGGCCGAGCGCCTCCACCACTTCGCCGACGCCCGGCGGCACGGTCGGCTGCGCGGCGCCGCCCGCTTGATCGTGCGGCGGCGGCGGCAGCTCGCGCGGCGCGTACTCGGCGAGGCGCGACTGCACGAACGGGTTGGTGCGCTGCCGTCCCGAGTCGGAGGTCTCGTCGGCGAGCGAGTCGACCGGCATCAGGTCGGGCGCCTCGGTGCCGGCCAGCGTCGGCGCGTGGCCGAGCGCGCGCAGCTGCGACGAGCGATCGCGCGTCGGCGTCTGATCGAAGCCGTCGAACTCGCCGGTGTCGTTCGACGGCAGCGGCATCGTCAGGTCGGGGCTGGTGCGCTCGCGCGGCAGCGGGGACAGGTGCGGGTGCGGCGTCGGCTCGGCCTCGAACTCGAGCAGGCGCGGCGGCTCGTCGCCGGCGTCGCGCTCCGACTCGAGGTCGAGATCGGGCAGCGGATCGATCGTGGTCGTGCGCTGCGAGCCGGCGAGCAGCGGGTTGTCGAGCGCGAGCAGCTCCTGCACCTGCTCCTCGGTCAGCTCGGGCACGTCGAGCGGGGGCAGGTTGGAGCCGGTCGGGATCGAGTGCCACTCGCGGGTCACCGACTCGGGCGGCTCGTCGGTGGCGGGCATCGGGCGCGGCGTCGGCGACAGGCGCGGCGAGCGCTCGAACTGCGCGGGCGGAATGCCGAGCAGCGTGCTCGACGACTGCCGCCGCCGTGACTCGGTCTCCGCGCCCGGCACGTTCGAATTCGCCGCATTCGAATTCGGCGCGTTTGCATTCGGCGCGCTTGCATTCGCCGCGTTTGGATCTGCCGCGTTTGGATTTGCTGCGTTTGCATTCGCCGCGCTGGCAGTCGGCGCGTTCGCGTTCGGCGCGTTTGCCGTCGGCGAAGTGGTCGGCGGCGCGTTCGCGGGTGGAGTCAGCGCGGGCGCGTTCGCCGGCAGCGTGAAGACCGGCGGCGCCACGCCGTCGAGCGTGGTGGTCCCCGACGGCTCGGGCGGCGGCGCCGACGAGACCACCTCGCTCCGCCGCGGCGGCGGCGTCGGCGTGAGCGGCACCGGATCCCACTGCGAGTCCAGGTTCGCTTCCGGCGCCGCGGGCGGCAACGGCTCGAGCACGCTCAGCGGCAGCGGCAGCCCGGGCCGCGTCGGCAGCTCGTTCGACGCCTCGCGATCGCTCGCCGCCCCCGTCCGCTTCGCCGGCGCCGGCGCGCGCGCGGGCGGCTCGTCCTCGAGCGCGTCGTCGACCGCGCGCAGCGCGTCCTCGTCGAGCGCCTTGGACGGGTGCAGGCTGCGCTTGCCGTCGAGCAGATCGCGCACCCAGCCGAGGCACTCGGCCGCGCGCCGCTGCGCCGGATCGAGCTTGATCGCCTCCTCGAACTCGCGCCGCGAGCCGGCGAGATCGCCCGACGCATACAACTCGAGCCCCTTCTCGATCCGCTCCGCCGCCGCGCGCGCCTGGGCCTTGTCGGTCACGGCCGGCTAACCCACGCGAGTCTTGGCCACCACGCCCTTGAACATGTTGAGCGTGCGGCTGAGCGCCTCGGTGGAGTCGACCACCGCCTGCAAATCGCGGCCGAGGATCGCCTGGCGCGCGCGCTCGATCACGCTGCGCGCCTTCTTGATCGCGTCCTGCCCGAAGTCCGAGCCGGCGATCGCCGTCTCGACGCGCGGGAACAGTCCGTCGATCTCGTCGATCAACTTCTCGGCCGCCTGCTTCTTCTGCTCGAACTCCTCGGACACCTTCTGCTCGAGCAGGTAGTCGCGCGACTCGTCGACCATGCGGCGGATCTCGTCCTCGGTGAGCCCCGAGGTCGCGGTCACCGTGATCGCCTGCTTGAGCCCGGTCTCCTGATCCTTCGCCGACACCGACACGATGCCGTCGGCCGAGATCTCGAACGTCACCTCGATCTCGACCTCGCCCTTCGGCGCGCGGCGCAAGCCGGTCAAGATGAACTCGCCGAGCAGCTCGTTCTCCTCGGCGCGATCGCTCTCGCCCTGGAGCACCAAAATCTTCACCGACGTCTGGTTGTCCTTCACCGTCGTGAAGATGTGGCTCTGCTGCGTCGGCACGGTGGTGTTCTGCGGGATCAGCCGGTGGAAGTAGCCGCCGACGATCATGATGCCGAGCGAGTGCGGCGTGACGTCGAGGAGGAGCATGTCCGACTCCTCCTCGAGCAGCGACGCGCCCTGGATCGACGCGCCCAGCGCCACCACCTCGTCGGGGTGCACGCCCTTGCACGGCTCCATGCCGAAGAACTTGGCCACCGCGTCCTGGATCTTGGGCATGCGGGTCATGCCGCCGACGAGGATCACGTCCTCGATCGCCGACTTCTCGATGTCCGCCTCGGTGAGCGTCTTGCGGCAGATCTGGATCGTGCGCTCGATCAGATCCTCGGTCAGCTCCTCGAGCTTGTCGCGCGTGAGCGTGCGCTGCAGGTGCAGCGCCTCGCCGTCCTTGCTGATGATGAACGGCAAATTGATCTCGGCCTCGCGCGCCGTCGACAGCTCGCACTTGACCTTCTCGGCGACGTCCTTGAGGCGCTGCAGCGCCATCTTGTCCTTGCGCAGATCGATGTGGTGCTCTTTGGCGAAGCCGAACACCAGCCAGTCGATGATGCGCTTGTCGAAGTCCTCGCCGCCGAGGAACGTGTCGCCCGCCGTCGAGATGACCTCGAAGACGCCGTTGCCCAATTCGAGGATCGAGATATCGAACGTGCCGCCGCCGAGATCGTAGACCGCGACCTTGCGCTCGAGATTTTTTCCGAAGCCGTAGGCGAGCGCCGCCGACGTCGGCTCATTGATGATGCGGATGACGTCGAGCCCGGCGATGCGCCCCGCGTCCTTGGTCGCCTGCCGCTGCCCGTCGTTGAAGTACGCCGGTACCGTCACCACCGCCTTCTCGACGGGGTGGCCGAGGTGCTCCTCGGCGATCACCTTCATCTCCTGCAGCACGAACGACGAGATCTCGGGGATCGAGTAGGTCTGATCGCGCAGCTTGATGCGCACGTCGTCGTGCGGCCCCTCGACGAGCTGGTAGGCGGAGGTCTCGAGCATCTGCTTGACCGGCGGCGAGTTCCACTTGCGGCCGATCAGCCGCTTGGCGGCGTAGACCGTGTGCTCGGCGTTGGTGATCGCCTGGCGCTTGGCGATGTGCCCGACGAGCCGCTTGCCGCTCTCGGTGATCGCCACCATCGACGGCGTGGTCTTGTAGCCGCCGCGGTTCGGGATCACCACCGGCGTGCCGTTCTCCACCACCGCGACGCACGAGTTGGTGGTGCCGAGGTCGATGCCTATGACCGTTTCCGCCATGTCGCTCCCAGTCCCTCGTCGAGCGGCCTACTATACCACGCTCATTTGATGCCCGCGCTTTCCTCGTAGGCGGCGCGGCGGTCCTTGTCACTCAGGAGCTCGAACGCCTCTTTGATCGCCAAAAAAATCTTGCTCAGCTTGAGACGGTAGTCGCCGAGCTCCTTGCCGTAGTAGCGGTCGGGGTGGAACTCCTTGGAGAGGCGAAAGTAGGCGCGCTTGATCGCCCGCTCGTCGGCGCCGCGCGTCACCTCGAGCAACTGGAAGGCGTCGCGCCGATCGAGCGAGCCGAAGAACTCGTCGATGCGCCGCACCTGCTCCTCGGCGAGCTGCACGCCCGACGGCGACGCCGCGATCGCCGCCGCCTGCGACGCCGCCGCCTGCGCCGGCGACTCGGAAGGTGAAACCGGTTTCACTTTTTCGGGAGAAGGTGAAATGGGTTTCACTTTCTCCTTGGGCGCGGGACGGGCGACGCCGGGCAGCTCGATGGCGCCGTCGAGCCACAGCCGCTGCAGGAGCGCGATCGTCTGCGCGCGCTCGAACGGCATCAGCAGGATGATGTCGCCGAGCGACGTGCGCCCGTCGACGCGCGACAGGAGGAACCCCTCCTCCGCCCCGAGCGTGAGCTGCGCGACGCGGTCGAGGTCGAGCGTCGGCACCGTCTTGGAAGGACCCAGGCCGTCGAGGAATTGCGGAATCGCCGCCATCGCCGATCGATCTTAGCCGGCTTGACCGGACGCGAGCAACCGTTCCAGGACCGCCTTCTGCACGTGCAGCCGGTTCTCGGCCTGCTGGAACACCGCCGAGCGCGGCCCCTCCAGCACCGCGTCGGTGATCTCCTCGCCGCGGTGCGCCGGCAGGCAGTGCAGCACCATCACGTCGGTGGCCGCGCGCTCGAGCATCTTCTCGTCGACGCGGAACTCGGCGAACGCGCGCGCGCGCGCCTGCTGCTCCGCCTCCTCGCCCATCGACGCCCAGACGTCGGTGGAGATCACGCTGCGCCCGCGCGCCGCCTCGATCGGGCTGCGCACCACCTCGATGTGCGCGCGGAAGTCGCCGCGCTTGCGCGCCTGGCCGAGCACCGCCGCGTCGGGATCGTAACCCTCCGGGCACGCCAGCGAGAGATCGAGCCCGAGGATCGCCGCCGCCTCGATCCACGAGTGCGCCATGTTGTTGCCGTCGCCCACCCAGCAGAAGCGCGTGTTGCCCGGCTCGAGCGCGCTCGGCCCGAGCCGCTCCCACACGGTGAACAGATCGGCCAGCACCTGGCACGGGTGCGAGAGATCGGTGAGCCCATTTATGACCGGCACCGGCGCGAAGCGCGCCAGCTCCTCGGCGACGTCGTGGCCGAAGGTGCGGATGACGATGCCGTGGCAGTAGCGCCCGAGCACGCGCGCCGTGTCGCGGAGCGGCTCGCCGCGGCCGATCTGCGTGCCCTGCGCCGCCAGGTACACCGCGTGGCCGCCGAGCTCGTACATGCCGACCTCGAACGAGACGCGCGTGCGCGTCGAGGCCTTCTCGAAGATCATGCCGAGCGTCTTGCCGGTGAGCGGCATCGGGCGCTCGTGCGGCGGGCGCGCGCGCAGCGCCTTGAGCTCGGCGGCGCGGCGGAACAGCTCGCGCATCTCGACGGCGCCGAGATCCCAGAGCGACAGCAGATCTTTTTTCGCCACGTCAGCTCCCGAGCGCGGCGTCGAGCGCGGCCAGGCCTTCGTCGAGCTGCGCGTCCGAGACGATGAACGCCGGCACGAAGCGCGCGACCGTCCCGCCCGCGACCGAGAGCAGCACGCCGCGCTCGCGCGCCTTGGCCACCAGCGCCGCCGCGTCGCCCTCGACGGCGAGCCCGCGCAACAACCCGCGCCCGCGCACCTCCTTCGCGCGTCCCGGATATTTTTTCACCAGCGCCGCCAGCCCGCGCTCGAGCCGCTCGCCGGCGGCGCGCACGCGCTCGAGCAGGTGCTCGCGCTCGATCGTCTCGATCACCGCCAGCGCCGCCGCGCACGCCAGCGGATTGCCGCCGAACGTCGACGCGTGCGTCCCCGGCGCGAACCCCTGCGCCAGCTCGCCCGACGCCACCATCGCGCCGATCGGCACGCCGCCCGCGAGCCCCTTCGCCAGCGAGATGATGTCCGGCCGCATGTCCTCGTGCTCGTAGCCGAACCAGCGCCCGGTGCGCCCGACGCCGGTCTGCACCTCGTCGAAGATCAGCACCGTCCCCGTCTGCGTGCAGCGCTCGCGCAGCGCCTTCAGGAAATCGGGCGGTGGCACGCGAATGCCGCCCTCCGCCTGGATCGGCTCGATGATCACCGCGCACGTCTGGTGCGTGATCGCGTCGAGCGCACGCATGTCGTTCTCGTCGAGCGGAAACGGCACGAAGCGCGCCCACTCGACGAGCGGCCCGAACCCGGCGCGATATTTTTCCTGGCCGGTGAGCGCCACGGTGGCGATCGATCGCCCGTGAAACGATCCATCGAACGACAGCACCTCGACGCGCTCCGGCCGGCCGCGCACCACGGTCTGCCAGCGCTTGGCCAGCTTGATCGCCGCCTCGTTCGCCTCCGCGCCCGAGTTGCAGAAGAAGACGCGCGGCTCGCCGAGCGCCGACGCGAGCGACGCCAGCTTCTCGGCCAATCGGATCTGCGCCTCGACGTAGAAGAGGTTCGAGACGTGGATCAGCTCGCCCGCCTGCTTGGCGATCGCGGCGGCGAGCTTCGGGTGGCCGTGGCCGAGCGGCGTGGCGGCGATGCCGCCGGTGAGATCGAGGTAGCGCGTACCGGCGACGTCCCACACCTCGCAGCCGGCGCCGCGGCGGAGCACGATCGGCTGCTGCCGGTAGTTTTGCGTCAGCACGCGCTGCGCGGTCTCGATCAGCTTCGCCTGTTCGTCCATTTCAGTGCTCCCAAAGCTCCGCGAGGTGGATGATCCGTTCGACGTCGACCTGATGCTTGGCGGCGATCTGCTGCGCCCACTCGCGCGCCCGCCGCCGCAAGACCGCGCGCGACAGCGCCGCGCTCACCAGCATGGCGAAGATCGCCATCGTCCCCATGACGATCACCGCGGTCAGCGCCGGCGATCCGAGCTGAAACTCGGCGAGCTGGAGCTCCATCCCCGCGGTGTAGAGCGCGAAGCCGATCAGCGCGCCGGCGATCGAGCAGCCGAGCTTGATCACGCGGCGCGTGCTCCGGATCTGCGCCGCCAGCTCGCCCTCGGCGTTCTCGACCCGCAGCTCGAGATCGCTCACGCAGGCTCGCCCACCAGCTCGGTGCCGATGCCGCGGTCGGTGAAGATCTCGAGCAGCACGGCGTGATCGAGCCGCCCGTCGATGATGTGGACCTTGCGCACGCCGTCGGCCAGCGCCTCGAGGCCGAACTGCACCTTCGGGATCATGCCGCCGTCGATCACGCCCGCCTCGAGCAGCGCGCGCGCCTGCCCCGCCGACAGCGTCGAGCAGAGCTGACCGTCGGCGCCGCGCACGCCCTGCACGTCGGTGATCAGCACCAGCTTCTCGGCGCGCGTCGCCGCCGCCAGCTTCGCCGCGAACGGATCGGCGTTGATGTTGAGCGTCTCGCCGTGCTCGTCGCACGCGATCGGCGCGATCACCGGGATGAAGTCCTCGTCCTGCAACTTCTCGACGAGCCGCGGGTCGACCGAGATCACCTCGCCGACGCGCCCGGGATCCACCTGCTCGATCGTCCCGTCCTTTTTCTTGGCGGCGATCGTGCCGACGCGGCGCGCGCGCACCAAGCCGCCGTCCTTGCCGGTGATGCCGACCGCGCGCCCGCTGTGACGCCCGATGAGCCGCACCAGCTCCTTGTTCACCTGGCCGCCGAGCACCATCTCCACCACCTTCATGGTCTCGTCGTCGGTGATGCGCAAGCCGGCGACGAAGCGCGAGGCGATGCCGAGCCGATCGAGCAGCTGCCCGATCTGCGGGCCGCCGCCGTGCACCACCACCGGGTGGATGCCGACGAACTTCATCAGCACCACGTCGCGGCAGAAGCTCTCGCGCAGGCGATCGTCCTCCATCGCGTGCCCGCCGTACTTCATGACGACGGTCTTGCCGTGAAACTTCTCGATGTACGGCAGCGCCTCGACGAGCACGCTCGCCTTCTCGACGGGCGACAGCGTGACCGTCGAGATCAGCTGCGCGGCGATCGACCTCTTCTCCACGGCGCGCAGATTAGCAGATCAGCCGCGCGATTTGACTCGCGGGTGATCCTTCCACGCCGGCATCTTCGCCAGGTACTCGAGCGTCTCGCGCTCGACGGCGGCCCGGCTCGCGCCCGGCTTCTTGCGCTGCTGCCACTGCACCATGCGCTCGAAGCGCTCCTCGAACGGCTGCAATTTGCCGTCGCTGCCGACGCAGTATTGGCAGTACACGCCGTTGTCGATCGACATGCCGCAGCTCTCGCACGAGTGGGTGGTGGTCATGGCCTCTCCTTTTCGAGTGAGTCGGCGGCGCGCACCAGCGCGCTCATGCCGTCGACGAGTTGCCGGCGATCGCGCGCGGGCATGGCGGCGAGCGCGCGGTCGAGCAGCGCCTGAGACAGCACCTGCTCCTGGCGGCGCAGGAGCGCGAAGCCGCGCGGCGTGAGCCACACCAGCGCGCGGCGGCGATCGCGCGCGTCGCGCATGCGCTCGACCAGGCCGCGCCGCTCGAGCCGCTCGACCATCTCGCTCACCGCCGACTGCGCGCGGTGGAAGTGCGCGGCCGCTTCGCTGATGGTGAGCGGGCCCGAGCGCTCGAGGTGCTGGAGCACCGCGGTCGCCTCCGCGCTGGCGTGCTCGCCGCGGGACTTGCGCGCGTGCAGGCGCGTGTAGATGCCGCGGAACAATTCGCTCACGCGCTCGGCGCTCACGGGGCCCATGAGGCGACTGTCGGCGACGCAAAATGCATCGTCAACCCCGATGCAATTTCAGCGGCGCGCGAGCGGGAGGCGCGCGCCGCCGTCGAGGACGAGGGCGTCGGGCTCGATCGATTCGATGCGCGCCGGCGGATCGCCGAGCCGATCGCCGCGGCGCACCAGCTCGACGAGGCGGTGGCCGGCGGCGCGCCCGCGCACGGCGGCCAGCGCGTTCACGCCGTACGACGCGATCGCCGCGACCTCGATCTCGGCGAGCTCGAGGCAGCGCAGGCGCGGCGGGATCGACGGCGGCTGCACGTCGCCGCCGTTCGCCGGCTCGCACGCCGGCGCGTCGAGCAGCGACGACACCGGCAGGATCCCCTCGGCGGCGATGCGGCGCTTGTCGATGCGTGCCTCGCCGCCGGCGAGCCGGGCGAGCACGCGCGCGAACGCCAGCGAGTCGAAGTTGCGCACCAGCACGCTCAGCGATCCGGCCAGCTTGCCGTCGAACGCGCGCTTGTTGATCTCGCCGACGAGGCGCATCACCCGCTCGCCGTCGACGCCGAGGAAATCGAAGGTCACCTTGCCGCCCGCCGCGCCGCGCGTCGCGCCACGCACGCGCGCGACCGACTCGTGCGGGCCGATCACGAACAGCCGGCCCTCCCGCACGAGCTCGAGCCCGGCCGCGCGCGCCACCTGCTCGAGCGCCGCGCGCGCGTCGGCCGCGCCGTCGCCGTCGAGCGTCACCTCCGCCGCCTCGCCGCCGACGATCACCACGTCGGCCCGCCACACCATCGCCACCAGCCGCGCCGCCTCGCGCACGTCGAGCTTCACCAACTTCGCGCGCACCGCCGGAGCCGGCGGCGGCGCGACGACCGACTCGTCGGCGCGCGCCGGCACGAGCGCCATCAGCGTCACGAGCCCGGCGAACGCGCGCGTCATCTACAAAATGTACTTCGACAGATCCTGATCTTCGAGCACCTTCGCCAGGCGCTCGCGCACGTACTCGGCGGTGATCGGCACCTCGGATCCGGACAGCCCCGGCGCCTCGAACGAAAGCTCGTCGAGCAGCCGCTCCATGATCGTATGCAGCCGCCGCGCGCCGATGTTCTCCATGCGCTCGTTCGCCAGCTGCGCCATGCGCGCGATCTCGGCGATCGCCTCCGTCTTCCACTCGATGCGCACGCCCTCGGTGGCGAGCAGCGCCTGGTACTGGCGCGTGAGCGAGTTCTCCGGCTCGGTGAGGATGCGGACGAAGTCGTGGCCGACCAGCGGCTCCAGCTCGACGCGGATGGGGAAGCG
Source organism: Polyangia bacterium (assembly GCA_035652295.1). GTDB lineage: Bacteria > Myxococcota_A > Polyangia > Palsa-1104 > Palsa-1104 > DASREC01. The sequence continues at coordinate 17,208 of DASREC010000515.1, read as the reverse complement.
CCCCTGCAGCTCGGGGATCAGATCCGACGGCTTCGAGACGTGGAACGCGCCCGCGGCGATGAACAGCACGTGGTCGGTCTTGACCACGCCGTACTTGGTGGTCACCGACGAGCCCTCGACGATCGGCAGGAGATCGCGCTGCACGCCTTCGCGCGACACGTCGGGCCCGCCGCCGTGGCCGCCGCTCGAACGGGCGCCGGCGATCTTGTCGATCTCGTCGATGAACACGATGCCCGCCTGCTCGGCGCGCGACACCGCCTCGCTCGACACCTTGTCCATGTCGATCAGCTTCTGCGACTCCTCGCCGATCAGCAGCTCCATGGCGAGCGGCACCTTGACCTTGCGTAGCTTGGGCGCGCCGCGGCCGCCGCCGAACATCGACTGCAGCTTGCCGATGTCGAAGCCGATCTGATCCATGCCGGGCGCGGAGAAGACTTCGAACACGCCGTGCTGCGGCTCGGAGACCGAGACCTCGACCTCGCGATCGTCGAGCTTGCCGGCGCGCAAGAGCTCGCGCAGCTTCTCGCGCGTCGACGAGTCGCTCGGGGCCGGCTCGCGCGGCGGCGGCGCGTCCATCGACGCCGGCAGCGCGATCGCGCGCGGTCCGCTCGTGCTCGTCGAGGCGGGGCGCGGCAGGAGGATGTCGAGGATCTTCTCCTCGGCCGCCTCGCGCGCGCGCTGGCGCACCTTGGCCTGCTCCTCGTCCTTGACCAGCTTCACCGAGATCTCGACGAGGTCGCGTACGATCGAGTCGACGTCGCGCCCGACGTAGCCGACCTCGGTGAACTTGGACGCCTCGACTTTCAGGAACGGCGCCGCCACCAGCTTGGCGAGGCGGCGCGCAATCTCGGTCTTCCCGACGCCGGTCGGCCCGATCATGATGATGTTCTTGGGCGCGATCTCGTCGCGCAATTCGGGCGCCACCTGCTGCCGCCGCCAGCGGTTGCGCAGCGCGATCGCCACCGCGCGCTTGGCCGCGCGCTGCCCGACGATGTAGCGATCCAATTCCTCGACGATGGCGCGCGGCGTGAGCGCTCTCGGATCCCGCACGGGCATCGCTCAGATCTCCTCGAACTGCAGTTGCTGATTGGTGTAGATGCAGATCTCGCCGGCGATCTTGAGCGCGCGCTCGGCGATCTCGTGCGCGGAGAGCGCGGTGGCGTCGAGCAGCGCGCGCGCGGCGGCGAGCGCGTACGGTCCACCCGAGCCGATGGCGATCGCGCCGCCCTCGGGCTCGATCACGTCGCCGGTGCCGGTGATGAGGAACGTGCGCTCCGAATCGGCGACGACCAGCAGCGCCTCCAGCTTGCGCAGCACGCGATCGGTGCGCCACTCTTTGGCCAGCTCGACGGCGGCGCGGGTCAGGTTGCCGCTCGCCTCCTTGAGCTTGCCCTCGAGGCGCTCGAACAGCGCGATGCCGTCGGCCGCCGAGCCGGCGAACCCGGCGATCACCCGCCCATCGTGCATGCGCCGCACCTTGCGCGCGTTCGCCTTCATCACCGTGTTGCCGAGCGACACCTGGCCGTCGCCGCCGACGACCACCTTGCCGTCACGGCGCACCGCCAGGATGGTGGTCGAGCGGATCTTCACTTTCGTTTTCCTTTGACGTCGACGCGCGCGAACGAGCGGCCCGACTTCGGATGATTGGAGTATTGCGACATCAAGTAGTGGATGTCGGTGTGCGCGTAGCGCGCGGTGGTCTTGAGCGACGAGTGGCCGAGCAGCTGCTGGATCGATCGCAGGTCGGCGCCCGACCCGAGGAGGTGCGTGGCGTACGAGTGGCGCAGCGCGTGCGGATGCGTCGGCGGCGTGCCCGCGACGAGGGCGTGACGATCGACGAAGCGCCGCACGCTGCGGGTCGTGACTCGCGCGCCGCGCGCGTTCAAGAACAGCGCTCCGTCGGTGGGGCGCAGCTCCGCGCGGCGATCGAGGTACGCGTCGAGCGCGGCGCGCGCCTTCTCGCCGAGCGGCACGATGCGATCCTTGCCGCCCTTGCCGCGCCGCACGCGCAACTCGATCGCCTCCAGATCGACGAGATCGAGCCCGACGCACTCGGAGACGCGCAGCCCGCAGCCGTACAGGACCTCCAGGATCGCCGCGTCGCGCAGCTCGAGCACGGTCGGCCGCCGGCTCGCCGCGCGCGGCGCCTCGACCAGCGCCGCCGCCTGCTCGGGCGTGAGGAAGCTCGGCAGCGACTTCTTCGCCTTCGGCGGCCGAACCAGCATGGCGAGATTCTCGTCGATGATCCGCTCCCGTCGGAGAAATCGGAGGAACGCCCGCACCGCGGATAATTTGCGCGCGATGGTCGCGGGCTCGTTGTGCTCGAACAGCGAGGCAAGGTAAGAACGCAGCGTCGGGATGTCAAGGTCGCGCGGCTCGGGCTCGCGGCCCCGCTTCGCGCGCACGAACGCGAGCGCGGCGACGACGTTCTCGAGATACGCGCGCACCGTGTTCGGCGACGAGCGCTTCTCGTAGGCCAGGTGATCGCGAAATCGCTCGACGAGCGCTTGCATGCAAGGGATCCTAGCCCGCGCCCGCCGCGCGCGCGAAAATCGCATCATTAATGAGAGCGACGAATGAAGCCGACCATCCACACCACGCAGCATTTTCATCCGCGCCATCCGCCGGCGCTGGCCATCTACTGCTCCGACGGACGCTTCACGCGCGCGGTCGAGGAGCTGCTGGCGTCGCTCGGCCACGCGGCGCTCGACACGCTGACCATGCCGGGCGGGCCGGGGCTGCTGGTGCTGTCGTCGGCGCTCCCGTCGGATCGCGACGCCGTCGGGCGCGCCGCGCGGTTCTTGATCCGCGGCCACGAGCTGGCCGAGGTGGTGCTGCTGGCGCACGAGGGCTGCGGCTACTATCGCGCGCGGCATCCCAATCGGCTGTCGGGCGCGATCCGCGAGGTGCAGTTAGCGGATCTGAAATCGGCGGCGCACCTGCTCAGGCTCGAGCACCCGAGCGTGAAGGTGAGCGCCTATTTCGCCCGCGTCCTCGACGGGCGCATCGGCTTCGACCCGGTCGCGACCTGAAGCTCGATCAGCTCCGCCGAGAGCGCGCGCCCGCGGATCGTCAGGCGCGCGACGGTCACCGGCAGCGAGAAGCGGCGCGGGCCGGCCGAGCCGGGATTGAGCCGCAAGACGCCGTCGCGCTCCTCGACGCGCGGCTGGTGCGAGTGGCCGGCCACCACCGCGTCGAACGCGCGCGCGTCGATCGCCAGCGCGCTCGCGTCGTGCAGCAGGTGGATGCGCGCGCCGCCGATGCGCACGTCGGCGGTCTCGGGCAGCGCGTCGGCCCACGCGCCGTGATCGTTGTTGCCGCGCACCGCGACCACCGGCGCGATCGCCTCCAGCGCCTCGAGCACCTCGCACGCGCCCACGTCCCCAGCGTGCAGGATCCGCGAGCACCCCGCGAGCGCGCGCAACGCTTCGGGCCGCATGAGCCCATGCGTATCCGAAATAACTCCGACTACGATCGCCACTCAACCAATCTAGCGCGCCGCGAACAGAGGATGAACCGCCATGCCGCCGCAGACGCTAAAATGATCAGAAATAAAATTTAGATCTTTCTTTTTGGCGTCTGTGACCGCATGGCGGTTCATTACTCCGACGAGAGCGCGCGGGCGGGCGCGACGAAGACGAGCGGGACGGAGAAGCGCATCGGGCCGTGTTGGAAGCGGGGGAAGCGCCAGGCGGCGGCGCGGGCGCGCAGACAGGAGGCGAACGCGGGCGAGGCGAAGCGCGCGCCGTCGACGCGCGTGGCGAGCACGTCGCCCGTCGGCGCGACGTCGAGGGCGAGGACGACCTTGCCGCCGCGCTCGGCGCCGTCGGCGGCGCGGCGCTCGATCGCCCAGCACGCCTTGACCGCGAACAGGTTGGCCGCCACCACGCGCGCCACGTCGGCGTCGCTCAGCTCGGCCGGCCCCGCCGCCGACAAAAACCGCAGCACCAGGAACGGCCACATCTCCCATGAGGTGCGACCCGCGCAAAAAACGTTCAGTGGAAGTCGGAGAACTTGAACGTGCCGAGGTCGCTCTTGAGCGGCCCGCCCGTCGAGGGATTGCCGAGCGTGAGCCCGACCGCCACCGCGCCGCCGACCACCACCACGCTGGCCACCACCACCACCGGGATCCACCAGCGGCTCTTCTTCGCCGGCGCGCCGGGGCGCCCGACGATCGGCCCCGACGCCGTGCCCGCCACCGGCGGCACGTCGACGCTCTCGCCCGGCGACACGTCGATCTCGCGCTCCTGCGCCTCGCCGCCCGGCGCGCGCACGCGCACCACGTGGCCGCCCGGCTTGACGTAGACGATCGGCTCGCGCGCCGGACGCCCGTCGATCTCGAGCGTGGTGCGCGGCGGCCAGCCCATGATCGCCACGCGGCCGACGCGCCGCTCGAGCGCCTTCAGATCGGTGCGCGCGCGATCGACCAGGAACGGATCGTCGTCGGACTCGTCGAGGAAGTGGCGCAGGTCGTTGGCCGCGCCGACGAGATCGCCCAGCTCGCGCTCGGCGGCGGCGGCGTTGACCAGCAGCTTCGGGCTGGGATACAGCGCGTACGCGGCGCGAAAGTCGACCAGCGCGCCCTTGAGGTCGCCCTTCTCGAACAGCGCGTTGCCCTGGTTGAGCAGCACACGCGCCTGCGCCTTCTCGGTGGTGTCGTCGTCGGCCAGCGCCGGCGACGCGACGAGCAGCAGCAAGGCGAGCGCGCGCAAGCTACAGCTCCTGCACGGGCGCCGCGTCGTGCACCGGCCGCGGCTTCGGCGCCGGCTTGACGGCGGGCGCCGGCGGCGGCGCGGAGTGCGCGCGATCGAGGTGCAGCTCGAACACGCGGCTGGCCGTCGACGGCGCGGTGAACGACAGCGGGCGATAGCCGGGCGCGACCACGCGCACGTGGTGCGGCTTCGAGCGCCAGGCGAGCGCCATCTGCTCGCCGTTCACGCGCCGCTCGTCGACGGTGATCTGCGCGGTCTTCGGCACCACGTGGAAGGTGAACTGCACGTCGCTCTTCTTCGCCGGCGCGGGCGCGGGCGGCGGCGCTTTCGGCTCGGCCGGCGCGGCGGCCTTGACCGGCGGCTCCTCGGGCTCGGCCGTCTCGACCTTGGCCCGCGCGATTTTTTGCGGCTCGTTTTGCGGGTTGTTTTGCGCCTCGTTTTGCAGCGGTTTTTGCGGCTCGTTTTGCAGGCTGTTTTGCAGCGGGTTTTGCAGTTTTCTTTGCGCTTCGTTTTGAACGGTTTTTTGCGGCTCGTTTTGCGGAATGATCGGCTGCTCGGACGCGGGCGTCGCCGCCACGGCGGCGTTCGGCGCCGGCTTCTCGTGCTCGCCGAGCGGGCCGTACTTCAGCACCGCCACGCCGCCGCCCGCCACCAGCAGCGCCGCGATCACGCCGCCGATCCAGCCGCGCGAGCGCGGCACCAGCATCACGCTCGACGTGTTCGGCACCGGCGGCTGCACGGCCGAGCGCGCCGGCTCGGGCATCGCGTCCTCCGCCTTGGTCGACTGATCGACGTCGGTCTGCCCCGCGTCGCCGGTCGACAGCCCCGCCCCGGTCGGCAGCCGCCTCAGCCGCTCGTCGGTCGGCACCGAGTCGTCATCCGCCAGATAGCTGGTCCTTATCGGCCCCGAATCCGGCTTCTCCAACGCGCGCCTTAGCGCGAGCGCAAACGCGGTCGAACAGGCGAACCGATCCTGCTTCTTTTTGGCCAGCACTTTGCCGAAGACTTCGTCGACCTCGGGGCCGAGGCCGGGCGCCTTGCCCGTGAGCGTCGGCGTCGGCCCGTGCACGATCTGGTACAGGATCGACGGGATCGACGACGCCGCGAACGCGCGCCGCCCGGTCAGGATCTCGTAGGCGATCGCGCCGAGCGAGAACACGTCCGACTCCGGCGTCAGCTCCTGCGTGCCCACCGCCTGCTCGGGCGACATGTACAGCGGCGTGCCGACCATCGCCTTCTCTTGCGTGAGCGTCGCCGAGTCGATCAGCTTCGACACGCCGAAGTCGAGCACCTTGACGAAGTCGTCACGCCCGGCGCGCTTCGACAGGAAAATATTCGCCGGCTTGAGATCGCGGTGCACCACGCCGGCGGTGTGCGCGACGTCGAGCGCCTGCGCGATCTCCTCGATCACCCGCAGCGCCGCGGTCACCGGCATGCGCCCGTGGCCCTTGAGCCGATCGGCCAGGTCCTCGCCGTCGAGCAGCTCCATGACGAGGTACGGTGAGCCGCCCTCGGACACCTGGAAGTCGAACACCTCGACGATGTGCGGGTGCGCCAGCGTCGACGCGATCTCGGCCTCGCGGCGGAAGCGCGCCAGCGCGGTGGCGGCGTCTCCGAGCTTGGCGTCCTTCGGACGGGTCAGCACCTTGACCGCGAACTTGCGCGGCAGCCGCAGGTGCGACGCCTCGTAGACGACGCCCATCCCGCCCTCGGCGATGACTCGCTCGAGGAGGTAGTTGCCGTTCAACAGCGACCCGACGGCCGTGGTCGTAGAGGGCTCCGCGGCCACGTCGGAAATATACTACGGGAGCACGGTCTCGGCGACGACGGAGTGGAATCGCACGTCGACGTTGGTGCCGTGCAGCGCGACGTACTGCGGCGCGGACGGCGCCTGCGACACCGTGGCGGTGGCCGTGGTCGTCGGGAAACCGTTGGTGACCGCCTCGCAGGTGTAGCTCGTGCCGTGCTGCACGAGGCGCATGCGGTAGACGATGCCGGTGCCGAACGCGTACGCCTGCGACGAGATCGGCGGCACCTGGATCGCGCCGTTCTGCACCACGTTGAGGTCGAGCGTGTCCTGGCTCGGCGTATGGTTGATGGTGCACAGGATGCCGCTGGTGGTCGCGCCGCCCGGGTTCGGGCTCGAGCCGAGGAACAGCCCGATGTCGGCCACCGTCGTCGACGGCATGCCGAACACGCCGTTGGCCAGCATGTGCGACTGCACGCGCACGTTGGCGGGCATGACGTCGAGCCCGTTGGCCGAGACCGTCGAGCCCTGCGTCTGGATCGCCAGCTCGCTGTTCTGGATCTGGAACGTGCCCGACCAGTGGCCGTTCGAGACGTCGAACGGCTCGAAGTAGACGAGCTGGTTGCCGGGGCGATCGATGTCGGGATCGCACTTGTCGGGGAGCCCGTCGAGATCTTGATCGGTCGGCACCGGATCGGCGTCGTCGGGGCAGAGGTCGCACGAGTTGGGGCGGCCGTCGCCGTCCTCGTCGGGGCCGAAGCACGACAGATCGGGCGGCATCGGCAGCAGATCGAACAGCGGGCCGGCGTCGCCCATCGTGCTGCCGTCGCCGGCGCCGGGCAGCGGAGCCAGCCGCGCCTCGAGGCGGTTGCAGCCCGACGGCGACACCTGGCTCGACGCGCCGCCGACCTCGACCAGCGCGCCGGCGGCGTTGAACGCCTCGACGGTGACCGCCACGTTGTAGCTCGACGCCGGCGGTTGATCGGGGTGCAGCAAAAACGCCGACGGGCCGGTGAGCGGGTGCGGCGGCGTGAACTCGAGCACGTGCGTCGGCCCGCCGTCGACGGAGAGCCCGATGCGCAGGAGCGCCAGCATCGACGCGTCGATCGACGGCGACGGCACCAGCGTCACCTGGATGTCGGCCGACGGCATGCAATCGGGCCCGCACCCTATTAATGATGCGCCGAGCGCGAGGGCGAAGACGGCTGCCGGGCCCCTCATCGCGCGAAGCATACCGCGATTCTCCGTCGGGCGCGCCGGGCGCCTAGAGCGCGGCGAGCCAGCCGGTGAGCGCGCCCTCGGCCCGCGCCGCCTGCAGCGCGCGCCGGTCGCGTTTTTTCGCGCGCTCGTCGAGCGGCGGCAACAGACCGAAGTTGATGTTGGTCGGCTGAAAGCCTTCGCCCGGCTGGCGCGCGCGCATGACGTGGTGATAGAGCGCGCCGAACGCGGTGGTCGGCGGCGGCGGCGCGACCGGACGCCCCGCGAGCCGCCCGTGCAGGAACAGCGCGGCGAGCAGCCCGATCGCCGTCGACTCGATGTAGCCCTCGACGCCGGTGATCTGCCCGGCGAGCCGCACGTCGGGGCGCGCGCGCAGCTCCAGCTCCGGGCCGCACAGCCGCCACGACTCGAGGTACGAGTTGCGGTGGATCGATCCGAAGCGCAAGAACTCCGCGCCCGCGAGCGCCGGCACCATCGCGAAGATGCGCTTCTGCTCGCCGTAGGTGAGGCGCGTCTGGAAGCCGACCAGGTTGTAGCTGGTGGCGTAGCGGTTCTCGGCGCGCAGCTGCACCACCGCGTACGCGCGCGTGTCGAGGCCGACCGGCTTCATCGGGCCGAACGCGAGCACGTCGTCGCCCCGCTCCGCCATCACCTCGATCGGCAGGCAGCCCTCGAAGTAGCGCGGCTCCTCGAACGCGTGCGGCAGGACTTTTTTGCCGGCGCGCAGCTCGCGCACGAACGCGTGGTACTGGTCGCGCGAGAGCGGGCAGTTGACGTAGTCGCCCTCGGCGTGCGAGCCGCCGCCCGACGACTTGCCCCAGCGCGAGCCGCGGAACGCGTGCGCCCAGTCGATGGTGTCGGCGTCGACGATGGGCGCGATCGCGTCGTAGAAGTAGAATCGATCGCCGGCAATTTGCCGCAGCTCGCGCGCGATGCCGCCCGAGACGAGCGGACCGCCGGCGAGGATGATCGGCCCGTCGGGAAATCGATCGAGCGGGCGGCGCTCGATGCGCACGCGCGGCTCGAGCGCGAGCGCCACCGTGATCGCGCGCGAGAACGCCTGGCGATCGACCGCCAGCGCCTCGCCCGCCGGCACGCGCGCTCCGTCGGCGGCGCGCAGGACGAGCGAGCCGGCGCGGCGCAGCTCGGCCTTGAGCAGCCCGGCGGGCGTCGTCGGATCGTCGGAGCGCAGCGAGTTCGAGCACACCAGCTCGGCGAGCAGCGGCGTGGTGTGCGCCGGCGAGATGCGGCCCGGCTTCTGCTCGACGAGCGACACGCGGAGGCCGCGCTGCGCGAGCTGCCACGCCGCCTCGCAGCCCGCCAGCCCGCCGCCGACGACGGTCACGTCCGCTCGAAACATGCCGCCCGAAGATAGCGCCTAAATCAGGTCTTGGGCAGCGGCACCGTCAGCACGGCCTTGCCGCGTGGAATCTCGCCGCCGCCCGCGGGCTCGAGCGTCACCGCCAGCAGCTCGCCGTCCGCGAGCTTCTTGGGATCGATTGCCATCACGAGCGACTGTCCCGGTGCGGCGCGCAGCAGGCCGGCGGCGCGCTTCTCGTTGCCTTTGATGACCCACAGCTCGAAGTCTTTGTCGGCCGGTTTGTCGAGGCCGGCGACGATCAGCATGCCGCGCTGATCCTTGACGTCGTAGATCGCCGTGGCGCGCAGCGACGAAGGCGCGTCGGGCGTCGGCGTCATCGCCACCACGCGGCCCGTCGGCGCTTGCATCATCGCCACCGCTTGATCGCGCAGCTTGTTCTCGTCGCGCAACGCATCGAGCAGCTGCGTGCACTGCGCGCGCTCGTCGGCGAGCTTGGTGGCGTCGCGGCGCGCGATCGCCAGCTCGCTCGTGAGGTCGCTGCGCGAGAAGCCGAGCCACACGACGATCAGCACCATCGCCGCGGCCAGCAGCCACGGCAGGATCGATCCGCGCGCGCGCCGCGGCGCCGGCTCGGCCGCGCCGCCGGCGGCCGCGGTCTCGGCCTCGATCGCCTTCCACAGATCGGCGCGCGGCTTGACCGGCGCGAGCGAGAGCGCGAGCGCGTTGGCCGTCTCGCTCGCCTCCGCCAGCGCCTCGAAGCAGCCGGCATGTTCGTTGGGCTCGGCGCCCGCGAGATGCGCGTCGGCGGCCGCGCGCTCCTCGGGCGTGAGCGCGCCGAGCGCGTAGGCGGCGGCCAGCTCTTTGAACTCGGCGCACGTCATGTGCGGCTACCTCGCAAGAGCGCCGCCAGCTTCTCCATGCCGAGCCGCACGCGCGTCTTGATCGTCCCGAGCGGCGTGCCGGTCAGCTCGGCGATCTCCTGGTGCGTGCGCCCCTCGAAGAACGCCAGCTCGATCGAGCGCCGCTGCTCCTCGGGGAGCTGCACCATCGCCGCGCCGATGCGCTCGCGCTCGAGCCGCGCCTCGACGTCCTCGAGCGGCGAGCGCGGCGCCGCCACCGGCTCGCCCGCCGCCGCGTCGATGGTGCGCGCCGACGAGCCGCGCTTGCGCAGCCGATCGATCGCGCGGTTGCGCGCCATGGTGGTGATCCACGCCGCCGCGCCGCCGCGCCGCGGATCGAACTCGCGCGCGCGCCGCCACACCTCGACGAAACACTCCTGCACGATCTCTTCCGCCTCGTTGCGCGCGCCGAGCACGCGCAGCGCCACCGCCATCACGCGCGCGGCGTGCCGCTCGTACAGCGCCTTGAGCGCCGCGCCGTCGCCGCGCGCAACGCGACCGAGCAGCGGCGCGTCGTCACCCGCGGCCTTGGCTCCCTCGTCGCGTGCAGTCGAGCTCAACACGCCTTCATATTCCGTCCGCGCATGGGACGCAATATCTACGGTCGGCGCACTTGATCGGATGTGTGCGCGCCCGAAAGAAGAATGTCGCACGAAAAAGCAATCCGCCGAGCCGCCGCCCTCGTACCTGGAGAGCCTGGCCAAAAAGGAGAACCAAATGGCAAAGAGACTGACCTGGAAAATTCTAGCGCTATCCGCACTGCTCTCCGGATCGGCGCTGGCCGCCGATCACGCCGACGGCACGCCGGCGACGCTCAACCAGCCGGACGCGTCCTCGGACATCACCGACGTGTTCGCGTGGATGGCCGACGCGAACCACGTGAACCTGGTGATGGACGTCTTCCCCAACGCGGTCACCGGCAGCAAGTTCTCCAACACCGTTCAGTACGTCTTTCACACCACCTCCAAGGCCACGCTGCTCTCGGCGACGTCGACGCCGGCGAACGTGATCTGCACGTTCGACACGACGCAGAAGATCTCCTGCTGGGTCACCGGTGCGGGCGGCGCGGTCGCCGGCTACGTGACCGGCGACGCGAGCGCCACGACCGGGCTCACCTCGGCCGACGGCAAGATCAAGGTGTTCGCCGGGCTCCGTGACGATCCGTTCTTCTTCAACCTCGCCGGCTTCAAGAACGTCGCCAAGGTGGTCGCGGGCGCGCTCAAGACCGGTCCCGGCGCCGGCAACCCGATCACGTCGATCGACCCCGCCACCGGCTGCCCGACGGTGCCGAACTCGACCAGCATGGCCGCCATCAACGGGCTCAAGTCGAACGCGGCGGGCACCGGCCCGGGCGTCGACTTCTTCAAGAAGGGCACCGCCGGCTCGCTCGACTCGCCGTTCTCGGGCAACGTGCTCTCGATCGTGCTCGTCGTCGACAAGTCGCTGCTCTCGTCGGCGGCGTCACCGATCGTCGGCGTCTGGGGCAGCACCAACAAGGGCCAGTAGGGAGGAGCCGACCAATGACTACCAAAACCATTCTCATCGCGTTGCTCCTCGCGCCGCTCGGTTGCGGCGACGACACGACCAACATGCAACAAGACTCCGGCACGAACCCCGACCTGTCGATGAGCCATCCGGTCGACATGGCCGGCCCGCCGGCGGCGCCGACCCTCGGCGCGCAGATCGATCGCATGGGGCGGCCCGGCATCAACACCGCCATCGTCGATCCGTTCTGGGACGACGGCGTGCAGACGATCGATCAGCACCACGCCAAGCAGGACGCGTACAACGCGGCGAGCAATCCGCAGTCGTGGTCGACCACGGCCATCGGCGCCACCACGGTGCTGCCGCTGTTCAAGGCGATCATCGCGGCGTACGACGGGCTCGACACCGGGCTCGCGACGGCGCCCAACACCTGCGGCAATCAGCTCGGGTACACGAGCCCGATCAGCTCGACGCCGTACGTGACGCTTGCGACCGTACTGGCCGATGACGAGCTCTACCTCGACACCACGCACACCGCGTGCACGGCATACCTCGGCGCCGAGGCGAACGCGCTCGGCCTCACCAACACCGACTGCGGCGGCCGCGCGCTCTCGTACAACACCATCGACATCACCTACAACGTGCTGGTCATCGGCACGGCCACGACCACCCCGATCACCAGCGGCGTCGGCTCGGACGGCGACGGCTCACCGAGCGACACCGCGTTCCCGTACCTGGGAGCGCCGAACTAACGTGCGCGCGGTCAGGGCATACGGCTGCGCGCTGGTCGTGGTCCTGGCGGCGTGTCGAACGCAACCCGCGGCGCCCTCCGTCGAGAAATCGGCGGAGGGCGCGCGCGCGGCGGCGCCGGCGCGCGACGCATCGCCGCGCAGCATGAAGGAGCTGCCGACCACCGATCACACGATCGCCGTCGGCAACTTGCAGGCGCAGATCGCGGATTACGAGAAGCGGCTGGCCAAGGCGCCGAACGGCCCGGCGATCCTGAAAGCGCTCGTCGGGCTCTACGCGATGCGCGCGCAATTCTTTTCGCGGCTCGACGACTACGATCGCGCCGGCGCGCTCGCCGAGCGGCTGGTCAAGGTCGCGCCCGCCGACGGCGAAGCCTGGGCGGCGCGCGCCGGCTGCCGCGCCAGCATGCACCGGTTCCAGGACGCGCTCGCCGATCTCGACGAGGCCGAGCGGCGCGGCGTGCGCAACGACGAGCTGGCCGGCGCGCGCGCGTCGATCTATCAAGCGCTCGGCCGCTACGGCGACGCGGCGAAGATCCGCGAGCGCAAGGCGCGCGAGTGGCCGACGCTGGCGTCGCTCGGCGCGCTCGCCTCGCTGCGCGCCGAAGAGGGCAACACCGACGAAGCCGAGCGGCTGTTCATCGAGGCGCAGGACAAGTTCTCCGACGTGTCGCCGTTCTCGCTCGCGTGGCTGTATCTGCAGGAAGGGCTCATGTGGCAGAAGGCGGGCTACCTGTCGCGCGCGCGCGAGCTGTTCGAGGCGGCGCACGAGCGGCTGCCCGAATACGCGCCGGTGACGTCGCACCTGGCGTCGGTCGAGGCGGTCACCGGCTCGCGCGACCGCGCGATCGCGCTGGTGCGTCCGCTCGTCGACGGCTCGGACGATCCCGAGTACGCCGGGCAGCTCGCGTCGCTGCTCGCCGACGGCGGCGACAAGGCCGAGGCCGCGGCGCTGCGGGCGCGCGCGGCGGATCGTTATCGCCAACTGATCGCGCAGCACCCGGCCGCGTTCGCCGATCACGCCGCGCGCTTCTGGCTCGGGCCGGGCGGCGACGCGAAGCAGGCGCTCGCGCTCGCGCGCCTCAACCTCGACGCGCGCAAGACCTCCGAGAGCTACGAGCTGGTGATCGACGCCGCGCTCGCCGCCGGCACGACCAAGATCGCGTGCGACGCCGCCGAGCGCGCGCTCGCGCTCCCCAAGCCGTCGCCGCCGCTGCGCCTCGCCGCCGCCCGCGCCGCCGACACCTGCGCCCGCGTCAACTGAAGTCGCGCTCGACGCGGATCATCTATAATCGCAGGCGATGGTCAGGCTGCTCTTGCTGGCGCTCGTGGCGGCGGGCTGTGGCGAGGCGAACGGCGGCGCGGCCGATCTGTCGGCGCCGCCGTCGTCGCCGGATCTCTCGGCGGCGCCGTCGAACGATCTCGCGGCCGACGCGTTCTCGCCGCGCGCGCTTCCCGACGCGGGCGTGGCGTACGCGCTCACGCTCGGCAGCTTCGCCGCGTTTCGCAACCTGGTCGCCGCCGACGGACGGGTGGCCGCGCTCCTCGACGGCCAACAGACGCTCACCGCCTACGATGCGGTCACCGGCGCGCTGCTCGCCACGATCGCGACGCAGGCGCGCAGCGACGCCGGCGGCGTCTACGGGGGCGGCACGATCGTCTACGCCACCGCGAGCGGCGCGTCCGCGTGGTACCCGGGCGCGTCCGCCTCGACGGCGCTCGCCGCCGGCGCCGATCTGACGCAGCTCGCGGTCTCGCGCGACGGCCTCTACCTCGCGTATCCGGTCGCCGCCGGCGCCGCGAGCGATCTCTACGTTCAACCGCGCGGCGGCGCGCCCACCCGCTTCGCCGCCGCGCAGACGCTCGCGCAGCCGATGGCGTTCACCACCACCACCGACGATCTCTTCTACCTGGGTCCGCCGGGCGCCGGCATCGCCGGCAACTCGATCGGCGTGCTGCCGAAGGACGCGCTCGCGCCGAGAGCGATCCCGTGCATCTACACCGCGATGCTCTCGCAGACCAACGCGGCAAATTGCCGCACCTTCGCCACCGACGCGTTCGGCGCGGTGGTGATCATCGACGGCGAGCTCGCCGAGGCCGTCGCCGGCAGCTCGAGCATCACCGGCGCTTTTCACGGGAGCAACTTCGCGAGCTTCGCGCAGCCGCCGTTTTTTCCCAACACCGCCCCGGGCATCTGGTGGTTCCTCGACAACACGACCGCCGCCGTGGTCGCGCACCAGATCAGCGGAGGCAACACCGACATGACCGTCGGCTGTCCGCCCGGCGTCACCCCGCATCGCATCCTGGGCGTGCTCAATCAATTTCCGATCGTCGCCGGCAGCGGCTACGACGCGGCCACCGGGCTCGGCGACGTTCACTTCTGCTCGAACGCCGCGAACTACTCGCTCGAGGCCAAGGGCTCGCTCGCCGCCGTCAGCGCCGACGGCCTCTACGCCATCACCATCGACGCGAGCGCGATCGATCCGACGACGTGGGGCGTGGACGTGTTCGGCCCCGGCGCGTCCCCGGGTCAATGGAAGACCACCGCGCAGCTCGGCGCCGGCACGCGCGCGCCGGCGTTCGCGAGCGGCGATCAATTCATCTATCTGCGCGGCACCGATCTGTTCCTGCGCGACGCGACGTCGAACGTCGAGCGTCAGCTCGCGAGCGGCGCCTCGTACGCGCGCGGCGAGGCGGCGCTGAAACGCGCGTGGTGGATCCAGTCGGCGGGCGCCGCCGGCGACGGGCTCTACGGCGTGCAGCTTCCCTGATGACGGTTGGTCTACGCTAACGGATGTGAGCCTGCGCCGGCTCGGCGGCGGGCTCGGGAGCCGGGCGCGCGAGCGGCGCCGACTTGGAGCCCTGCACCACGACGACGCAGCGCAGGCCGTCGGGCCCCTCGTCGAGCGGGAGGCCGAGCTCGTCGGCGAGATCGGTGCCCATCACCACCAGCTGGCCGGGCGTCTTGTAGGCGAGCTGCGCCGGATTGCGCTGCGCCAGCACGTCGGTGTGCAGCCAGCGGCCGGCGGTGCGCCCGGCGTCCTTGAGCAGCTCGTAGAGCGCCGGCTCGGGCTCGTGGCCTTCTTCGGGCACCAGGATCGCGTGCAGGCTGCACTCGCTCTTGTGCGCGATGCGCGCCGCCAGCTCCAGCGCCGCGCGCCCGTCGGGCGTGTGCGCGACCACGGCGAACACGCGATCGAGCGGGCGCTCGTGGCCGTGGATCACCACCGCCACGTGCAGCGGCTGCGCGGCCGCGCGCTCGAGCACCTCGCGCACCACGCCGCCGAGAAAATCGGCGCCGAACACCGGGCGGTGAAAGCCGAGCAGCACCCAGCCGACGCCCGCGCGCGTCGCGTGCGCCAGAATGTCGGCGGCCGGCTCGTCGGTCCAGATCGCCTCGGTGGAGACCGCGGCGCCGCGCGCGCGCGCGTGATCGGTGGCGTAGCCGAGCACCTCGGCGCGCGGCGGCACGCGCCGCTCGATCTCGCGCAGGCCCGAGCGCACGCCGCCGAGCGGACGGTGCACCAGCGCCAGCACGCGCGGCGACGGATCCTCCTCGCGCGTGGCGGCGAGCGCGAGATCGATCAGCGGCGCCACGCCCGCCGGGTTCGACACCGGCACCAGCACGCCGCGCCGCTCGGGCGCCTCGCGCGCGCCCTGCGGCAATTTGCCGCTGCCTTCGTCGGCGTCCTCCTCGAGCGCGCGGCCGCGCGTCACCAGGTGCAGGATCGGCGTGGTCGCGAACGTGGTCACCAGCGCCATGATCACCAGCATGGCGAACAGCACCGGCGAGATCACCTTCAGCTCGAGGCCGATGTTGAGCACGATTAGCTCCATCAGGCCGCGCGTGTTCATCAGGATGCCGAGCGCCGAGGCGTCGCGCCAGCCGAGCCCGGTGAAGCGCGCCGCGATCGCGCTGCCGCCGAACTTGCCGGCGGAGGCGACCAGCACGATCAGGCCGCACATCTTCCAATCGGCGGCGCTGTCGAGCAGGCCGATCTGCGTGCGCAGGCCGGTGAACGCGAAGAACGCGGGCAGCAGCAGCACGACGACCAGATCCTCGAGTCGATCGGTCAGCTCGCGCGCCAGGCCCGAGTCGTGCGGGATCACCGCGCCGAGCGCGAACGCGCCGAACACCGCGTGGATGCCGATGAGGTCGGTGGCGAACGACGACAGCAGCAGCGCGACGAACACCACCGCCATCAGCCCCTGCGTCAGCCGCCCGCGATTTCCATAGAGGCGCGCCAGCCGCACCATCACCGGCCGCACCAAGAAGATCATCGCGCCGATGAACCCGAACGCGAGCCCGGCGGTCACCAGCGCGCCGGCCGCGCGCGCCTGCACCACGCTCACCACGAACGCCAGCAAGCACCACGCGGTCACGTCGTCGACGGCGGCGCACGTCAGCGCGATGACGCCCATGCGCGACTTGTGGATGCGCCGATCGGTGAGGATGCGCGCCAGCACCGGGAACGCGGTCACCGACATGGACACGCCGAGGAACAGCGCGAAGCAGCTGAACGGGACGTCGCTCGACGAGAACCGCGGGTACAAGGAGAGCGCCAGGGTGCAGCCCAACAGGAACGGCGCGATGATGCTGGCGTGCGAGATGGCGACGGTGGCGTGGCCGCGCTTGCGCAACAGGCCCGGATCCAGCTCCAGGCCGACCAGGAACATGTAGAGGATCACGCCGACCTGCGCGAGCACGTTGAGGAACGGCGCGACCGTCTTGGGTAGGAGATACTCCGACGCCATCGGCGCGACGCGCCCCAGCAACGACGGACCGAGCAGGATGCCCGCCAGGATCTCGCCGACCACCGGCGGCTGCCGCAGCTGCCCGGCGAGCCGGCCGAAGCCGTGCGCCGTCACCAGGATCAGACCGAGTCCGGCCGCGAGGCGGACGACGTCGGCGGTGGACATGGGCGTGGCTCCCCCTTTTTTGCTCGCCTACGGCATTTCGAATCCGGGTTCTGTCATGGCCAGATAGGTGGACCGGACGAGGCTTTCCGCGATCCCGGAGACGGGTTCGACGCCGCGCGGGCCGTCGAGCATGAACGTGTGTGCCGCCGGGGATCTG
>DASREC010000514.1:0-2332 GCA_035652295.1 Polyangia bacterium | reverse complement strand
GCATCAGCAGCGACAGCGACGGCGCCAGCGACTTGAGCTGGCGAACCTGCACCCACAGCGTGGCGTAGAGCGTGGCCGAGGCGTCGCGGCCTTTTTCATTTTTTTCGAAGTACGATCCATAGAGCGGCATCAGCCCGTGCTGCTTCACCGACTCGGGAAACACCGTGGTGTAGAGCTTCGCCTTGCCGTACGCCTGCACGATGCGCCCGAGCGCGAAGCACACCAGCCCGAGCACGTAGCAGATCAGCACCACCGCGATGGTGTGCGTCGCCGGCCACTCGGCCGGATCGAAGAAGCGCACCAGCGTGGTCGTACCGGACAGGTGCGCGCCGACGACCACCGCGCCCAGGCACACCGCGCCCGAGACGAGAAACGACAGGTCGAACAAGCTGAAGAAGTCGCCGATCCGCTCGAAGATCGACTTCAACGCCTCGCTGATATCGCCCACGCCCTTCTTTTCCTCGGCCACGCGCGCCTCCGCGGCCGCAGCGTATCAAAAGACGCGGTGCGGCGCGTGGCCTCCAATCGCCCATCGGATTACTCACACGCACGAAGGAGGCTCCATGACGCGGGTCGGGGCGCTCGGGGTCGCAGCGATGGTGATGGCCGGCGCGTGCAACAGCGCCAACCAGCGGCGCGGCGGAGGCGGCGGCGACGGCGGGCTCTCGGGGCCGTGCACCGACGGCGAGCATCGCTGCGACGGGCGGCTCTGGGACGTTTGTCAGAACGGCGCGTTCACCACGCAGCAGGGCTGCACCAGCGATCAGCTCTGCAGCGATACGCTCGGCTGCGTCGCGTGCTTGCCGGGCAAGAACGGCTGCGTCGGCGACAAGGTCGTCACCTGCGACGCGAACGGCAGCCCGACGCAGACGGTGATCCAGGACTGCGGGCCCGATCTCACGTGCGCCTCCGATCCGGCGAGCGGGCAGGCGGCGTGCGTGACGCCGTGCGATCCGAAGGCGCTCGCGCACAGCTACACCGGCTGCGTCTTCTACGCGGTCGATCTGCCGCAGTTCACGATTCCGACGCCGCTCGTCGGGACCATCGCCGCCGATCAGCAGTTCGCCATCGCGGTGGCCAATCCGTGGCAGGTGCCGCTCAACGTCGTCGTCGAGCGCGACGACGCCATGCCGGGACAGCCGGCGCAGCTCGCGCAGGTGGCGACCGCGCAGGTTCCCGCGCAGAGCCTGCAGACCATTCCGCTGCCGCCGCGCGAAGTCTCCGGCTACGTCAAGGGACAGCGCAACCGCACGCTGCTCACCGCCGCCGCGTATCGCGTCACCACCGATCGCCCGGCGTCGGTGTACCAGTTCAATCCGATCAACAACCCCGACGCGTTCTCGAACGACGCGTCGCTCTTGATTCCGTCGAACGCGCTCGACGCCAGCTACGTGGTGCTCGGCTGGCCCGGCACCGGCGGCGACGTGAGCGCGGGCGGGCTGACGATCCAGACCGACAAGCGCTCGTACGTCACCATCGTCGCCACGCGCGCCAACACCAAGGTGCGCGTCACCGCGTCGACGGAGATCATGGCCGGCGACAACGTCACCGCGATCCACAAAGGCGGCACGTACACGGCGGTGCTCAACGAGTTCGATACGCTCAACCTCGAGGGCGCCGATTTTCAGACGGCGGGCGCCACCGACTTCACCGGCACGCGCATCGAGGCCGACGGGCCGCTGGCGGTGTGGAGCGGCGTCGAGTGCATGACCATCAATCCCGATCCGCCGATCGATCCGATGAAGACGTGCTGCTGCGATCATCTGGAGGAGCAGCTGTTCCCGCGCAGCTCGCTCGGGCACGACTACGTGGTGGTGCGCTCCGAGGGGCGCAGCCACACGCAGGCCGATCCGGAGTTCTTCCGTGTGCTCGGGCTCGCCGACGGCACGACGGTGCAGACATCGCTGCCGCCGCCCGACGATCAGTTCACGCTCGACGCCGGCCAGTCGCGGCAGGTGATGACCGACCAGGACTTCACCGTCGCGGCCTCGAACGCGGTCATGATCGGGCAGTTCCAGGTGAGCCAGGACGCGGCGGCCAACGGCGCGGAGACCGGCGACCCGTCGTTCTCGCTGGTGCCGCCGGTGGCGCAGCACCGCAGCGAGTACATCTTCCTGGTGCCGTCGGGGTACATGGAGAATTGGCTGCTGATGGCGATCCCGACCGGCGGGCAGGTGACGCTCGACGGGGCGCCGCTATCGGCCGGCTGCGACCGCGCGATGGGCGGGGCGATCGGCACCATCGCGTACGATGCGCTGCGCTGCCCGGTGCCGGTCGGCTCGCACACCGTCGCGTCGACGCAGGCGTTCGGGCTCGTCGTCGAAGGCTGGGG
>DASREC010000513.1:0-21835 GCA_035652295.1 Polyangia bacterium | reverse complement strand
TCGTTTTCTGCAAGCAAACTCGATTCGCAATCGCCGCGTATTGTCCTTCTTTCGTGTCGGCGAATTGATTCTCAACGAATACGCTGCTCGACGGAAAATATTAAAACTAAAAGCGTGAAACCGGGGATCCGTCAGCCAACGCCAAGCAAAAATAACCTCAAAAACGCCCGCAAAGCCGCCGCAGCCAGCGGCGGCAGGCACCCCCCCCATCCCAAGTAAGCCCAATCACCAGCCAGACCCCACTGGCGCGGCGACGCCCCTCTCACGCACGCCCACTGTCTGGTGCCGCAAGAAACTCCAACCGTGCACAAACGTCCTTTCACCCCTCACCAGCCAATGATCCCCTCACGCCAGAGCACCGCCCCACCAGTCGCGCGAGCAGCGCGCCACCACCCCCACGCAAAACGCCCCCGCCCGCCCGCCACTAAAGCTCCGGCGGCGGTGCCGCCTCCTCCTCCCCCATCTCCGCCAAAATCACCGCATAAAGCGTCTCAAAATCCCCCGCCCCATCATGCCGCCTCCCATTCACAAAGAACGTCGGCGTCCCATTCACCCCACTCAAAGCCCCGCTCTTCAAATCCGCCCGAATCTTCCCCAAGAACCGCTGCGTCCGCACATCCTCGACGAACTGATCCACATCCAATCCCAACACATCGGCATACCGCACCAGATCCTCGACCTCGAGCGCGTCCTGATTCTCATAGAGCAGATCGTGCATCTCCCAAAACTTCCCCTGCGCCCCAGCCGCCTCCGCCGCCTGCGCCGCGAGCAACGCATGCGGGTGGCTCCCCACGATCGGAAAGTTCCGAAACGCCACGCACAGCCGCTCCCCCAGCGTCTCCTCGAGCATCTTCACCACCGGATACGCCTCGCCGCAGAACGGGCACTGATAGTCGCCGAACTCGCACAGCTTGACCGGCGCCGACAGCGCGCCGCGCAGATGATCGTGCTCGTTCACCGGCGGAGTCAGCTTGCTCATGGGTGCACCTCGCCCGCGCCCGCGCCCGCTCGGCTCTCCTCGCCGGCCGCGCCCGTCGCCGTCCCGCGCCGCGCGGGCTCGAGCCGCGCCAGCGCCTCCAGGATCCCGTCGGCGCCCGGGTTCACGCCGATCGGCGATAGATAGCTCCACGCGATCACCCCGTCGCGATCGAGCACGAACAGCGCGCGCGCGGCCACGCCCTCCTTGCGGTCGTACGCTCCGTAGGCGCGCGCCACCTCGCCCTTCGGCTCGAAGTCGGCCAGCAGCGGAAACTGCAGCTTGCGATCGCGCGCGAACGCCAGGTGCGACCACGCGCCGTCGACGGAGATGGCGATCACCAGCGCGTCGTAGGCGCGAAACTCGTCGAGGATGCTGTTGTAGACGGCGAGCTGATCGCTGCACACCGGGCTCCAGTCGGCGGGGTAGAACACCAGCACGATCGGCCGGCCGCGCAGCTCGGCGAGCGACACCAACTGATCGGGCGTGGCCTTGAGCTTGAAGTCGGGGGCCACGACGCCCGGTTCGAGGATCGACTGTTCCATGCCGCCAAAGGTAGCGCGCACGCGCGGCGGTCAATCCCGCGGAGGGATCAGCATCATCTGGTCGCAGCCGCGCAGGCGCGAACGCGCGAGCGGCGGCGCGAGCAATTCGAGCCAGTGGCGCGCGCCGTCGGCGGTCAGCACCTGCTCGACGAAGTAGCGGCGGTTCGCCTGCACGTCGAGCAGCAGCGCCGACGGCGCGCTCGGCCGCTCCTCGACGGCGATCGACTCGAGGCGGTGCGCGCCCGGCCACGCGTAGTAGCAGAAGTAGCTCGACGTGCCGGTGACGCCGACGAACGCGTCGTTGTCGCGCACCGCGAACAGCGCGTCGTGGCGCTCGGCGGGGCGCAGCACGCATACCATCGCGGCGCCGGGCGGCGGCGCGCGCGTCGCCGCGCTCACGTGCTCCCACTGCGCGCACGCGGCGAGCAGCAGCGCCGCCGGCCATGCGCGCATCCGCCTACGTTACGCGAATCGCGCCCGCCGCCCGCGTGCGCGGATCACACCGCGACGCGCTCAATCGTCGCCGCGCGCCGGCGATTCGCTCAGTCGTCGTCGCGCGAGCCGAGCCGCGCGATGGTGCGCCTGAGCTCGGCGGCCATCTCCTCGACGATCTCGGCGGCGGGGCGGATGCGGTTCATGCGCCCGACGATCTGCCCGACCGGCGAGCCGAGCAGCTCGCTCGCGCGCGACGACGGGGTGTGCGCGGCGTGATAGTGGATCCGGTTCACCGCGTCGGAGGTCGCCATGTACTGGAGCGGCAGCGGCAGCGTGCCGGGCGACTCGGCCGACTCCCACGCGTCGGTCCACGCGGTGCGCAGCTGGCGCGCCGGTTTGCCGGTGAGCGCGCGCGAGCGAACGGTGTCGCGCGAGCCCGCGGCCAGCAGCTTGTGCTTCACCACCTCGGGCGTGAGCTGGTTCTCGACGGTGGTGAGCCAGATCGATCCGGTCCACGCGCCGTCGGCGCCGAGCGCGAGCGCGGCCGCGAGCTGGCGTCCGGTGCCGATCCCGCCGGCGGCGAGCACCGGGTGCGGCGCCACCGCGTCGACCACCTCGGGCACCAGCACCATCGTGCTCACGTCGCCGGTGTGGCCGCCCGCCTCGGTGCCCTGCGCGATGATCACGTCGACGCCGGCCGCGACCTGCTTCTGCGCGTGGCGCACCGAGCCGCACAGCGCCGCGACCTTGACGCCCTTGGCGTGCGCCTTGTCGATCACGTCGGGCGGCGGCGGACCGAGCGCGTTGGCGAGCAGGCGGATCGGATGAGTGAGCGCGACGTCGACCTGCGTGCGGGTCAGGTGGTGCACCCACGACAGCAGATCTTCGTACGGGCGCACGCCCTCGGGGAGCGGCGGCACGCCGTAGCGCTCGAGCAATTCGCCGATGAAGCGCCGCTGCGCCTCGGGGATCATCTCGGCGAACGCCGATTTGTCGAGCGCGCCGTCGCCCGAGCCGGCGTACGACGCGGGCATCACCACGTCGACGCCGTAGGGACGCCCGTCGATGTGCGCGTCGATCCAGTCGAGGTGCGCGGCCAGCTCGTCGGCGGAGTAGGGGATGGCGCCGAGCACGCCCATCCCGCCCGCGCGGCTCACCGCGACCACGACCTCGCGCGACGTGGTGAACGCGAACAGCGGCAGGCGCAGGCCGAACGCGGTGGCGAGCTGGCTCCTCACGAGCGCACCTCGGTCGCGGCGATGGTCGCGCCGAGCCGCGCCAGCGCGCGGTTCGCGCCGCCGAGCTCGAGCTCGAGGCGCTTGGCGGCGAGGAAGTAGCGATACAGCGGATAGCCGCGATCGAAGCCGATGCCGGCGTGCAGGTGCTGCGCGGCGGCGGCGACGCGCGCGCCGGCCTCGGCCGCCCAATACGCCGCGGTCGCGACCGCCGCCGATTTCTCGACGGGCGAGCGCGCGCCTTCGTCGATCCACGACGCCGCCTGCCACGTGACCAGGCGCAGCGACTCGACGTCGATGTACATGTCGGCCGCGCGCTGCGCGACCGCCTGGAAGGTTCCGATCGGCTTGCCGAACTGTTTGCGGCGCACCGCGTGCTCGGCGGTCATCTCAAGTTGCCGCTGCGCGATGCCCAGCTCGACGGCGCACGCGCCGACGGTCGCGCGCTCGAGGATCCACGCCAGCGCCTCGCCGCCGCGGCCGGGCGCCAATTCCGCGTCCGCCGCCACGCGCACGTTCGCCAGCGTGAGCTGGTGCAGCGTGACGTCGTCGGTCGCGATCGCGCGATCGAGCCGCGCGCCGTTCGCGTTCGGCGCGACCAAAAACAATCCGGTCGCGCCATCGGCAAATCGCGCGGGCACGAGGATCAACGCCGCGCGATCGGCGCCCGGCACCGCCAGCTTCACGCCGTCGAGCACGAAGCCGTCGCCGCTCTTCTGCGCGCGCAGCGACGGGCGCTCGGGCTCGCCGCCGGTCTCGTGCAGCGCCAGCGTGGCGAACGCCTCGCCCGCCGCGGCGCTCTCGAGAAACTTCGCGTGCGCGGGCGCGCCGAACGTGGCCAGCGCCTGCGCCGCGATCAACGCCGGCACGAGCGGCGCAGGCGAGGCCGCGCGCCCCGCCTGCTCGAACAGCAGGCAAAGCTCGACGAGACCGAGCCCCGCGCCGCCGCTCTCGACGGGAAGCGCCAGGCCGAGCAAGCCCGCGCGCGCCAATTCGCCCCAGACCGCGGCGGAATCGGCCGCGCGTTTGTCGGCGAAAACTTTCGCCGCCAGCTTGCGCAGCCCGTCCTGATCCGCCGTGAAGGCAAAGTCCATCCGAGCCTCCATCATTAATAAGGCGCGCGCGGGATGCCGAGCCCCGCCATCGCGATGATGTCGCGCTGCACCTCGTTGGTCCCGCCGCCGAACGTCAGCACCAGCGTCGAGCGGTAGTAGCGCTCGATGCGCCCGCGCAACACCGCGCCCGGCGAGCCCTGCTTGAGCGCGCCCGCCACGCCGAGCACCTCCAGCAGCAGCCGGTACGCCTCGACGTACAGCTCCGAGCCGAACACCTTCACCGTCGACGCTTCGGCCGGCGACAGCGCGCCGCGATCGATGCTGCACGCCTGCCGCCAGTTGAGCAGCCGCAAGACCGCCACCCGCGCGTGCACGCGCGCGAGGTTCGCCTGCACCCACGCGCGATCGATCACGCGCTTGCCGTCGCCGTCGGTGGTGGCGCGCGCCCACGCGCTCACGTCCTCGAGCGTGCGCGCCACCATGCCGCTCGCGCACAGCGCCACGCGCTCGTGGTTGAGCTGCGTGGTGATGATCTTCCAGCCCTGGTTCTCCTCGCCGACGAGGTTCTCGCGCGGCACGCGCACGCCCTCGTAGTAGGTGGTGCAGAGCGGGTTGTCGCCGAGCATCGGCGTCGGCGTCATCGACACGCCGGGCGCGTGCGCGTCGACGATCAGGAGCGAGATGCCTTTGTGCTTGGGCGCGTCGGGATCGGTGCGCACCGCCAGCCAGATGAAGTCGGCGTGCGCGGCCAGGCTGGTGAACACCTTCTGCCCGTCGACGACGTAGTGATCGTCGTCGCGCACCGCGCGCGTCTTCAGCGACGCGAGATCGGTGCCCGCCTCGGGCTCGGTGTAGCCGATCGAGAAGTGCACCTCGCCGCGCAAGATCGCCGGCAGAAAGCGCGCCTTCTGCGCCGCGGTCCCGCAGCGCATGATGGTCGGCCCGACGGTGTTGAGCGTGAGCAGCGGAATCGGAAAGCCCGCGCGCTGCACCTCGTCGAAGAAGATGAACTGCTCGACGGGCGAGCGCCCCTGGCCGCCGTACTCTTTCGGCCAGCCGACGCCGAGCCAGCCGTCGCGTCCCATCTGCGCGAGCGCGCGCTGATACTGCGGGCCGCCGCCTTCGGAGTGCGCCAGCTCCTCCTCGAGATCGGGCGTCATCAGCCGCGCGAAATAATCGCGCAGCTCGTCTTGCAGCGCGCGCTCTACCGGCGAGTAATCGATGTGCATCGGATCCTCACAGCTGCTGCATCAGCGCGTTGAACCACTCGGCCCCGACGGCGACGAACAGCCCCTCCGCCTCGGCGACCAACTCGGCGCCGGCCGACATGCGGCCGCGCACGAACGTCTTGCGCCCATCGGTGCGATCGACCGCGCCCTCGAGGCGCAGCTCGACGGCGAGCGGCGTCGGCTTGCGATACTTCACCGTCAAGCTGGCGGTGAGCGCCGGCCGCCCGACGAGCACGCCGAGATAACCGAACAGTTGATCGAACGCGGCGGCGACGAAGCCGCCGTGCACGTAGCCGGGCGCGCCCTCGAACGCGGCGCCGAACGTCACGCGCGCGATCGCGGTCTCGCCCTCGCACGACAGCCGCATCGGCGGCGCCAGCGGATTGGAGAGGCCGATGAGCGGGCCGCGATCCATGAACAGCGCGCGCCGCTCGCGGTAGCTGCCGTCGAGGAATCCGGCGCGCGTCGACTTCGACGGCAGCGCGTCGAGCATCTTCACCTGCGCCTCGATCGCATCCGCCACCGCGGCGAAGTCGCTCGCGCGCGCGTCGTCGGCCACGTCGGCGGCCACGCAGCGCTCGGCCAGCGCGCGGATCGCCGCCGCCATCCGCCGCCGCTCGCCCCACGCGCCGGCCGCCTCCAGCGTCGCGAGCTGCCACGACTCGACGAGCTGTTCGTCGTCGGGCGGGCCGTTCTTCCGCCGCGCGATCGCCTCCGCCTTGGCCCAGCGATAGTCGGGCTTGCCGCTCGGATGGCGCACCATCTCGACCACCAGGTGCAGCTCGCGCGGAATCTTGTAGCCGGCGATGCGCGTGCGGCAGTGCGCGTCGAGCTCGTCGAGCGTCAGCCGCGCGTCGTTACGCGCATCCTTGGACGAGCGCGTCTGCACCAGCGCGACCACTCGTTCGCCCCAGCGCTCGTCGGGGACACCGATCACCACCGCGTCGTTCACCTTCGGGTGCGCCTTGAGCGCCTCCTCGACCTCCTCGGGGAAAATCTTTTCGCCGCCCGAGTTGATGCACACCGCGCCGCGCCCGAGCACCGTGATCGCGCCGTCGGCCTCGACGCGCGCGAGGTCGCCCGGCACCACCCAGCGCTCGCCGCCGACGGTGACGAAGGTGGCGGCGGTCTTGATCGGATCGTTGTAGTAGCCGATCGGGATGCGCCCGCGCCGCGCCAATTTGCCGGTGACGCCGGAGCCGGGCGCGATCGGCCGCAATTCCTCGTCGAGGACCGCGGTCGTCTCGTCCATGTAGAAGCGCGGCCGCGCGCCCGGATCGTCGGGCGAGGCGTTGCCTTGATGCCCCGTCTCCGACGCGCCGAAGTTGTTGAGGATCATCGTGTGCGGCAGGCGGCGCTGAAGCTCCTCCTGCACCGAGCGCGACAGGATCGCGCCTGCCGACGCGAGCACGAACAGCGACGACAGGTCGAGGTCGGGCGCGGCGGTGATCGCCTCGGCGAGCGGGCGCGCCATGGCGTCGCCGACGAGCGTGAGCGTGGTGACCTTCTCGTCGGCGATCAGGCGCGCGACGCGCGGCGCATCGAAGCGCGGGCCCGGCGACACCACCACCTTGCCGCCGCCGTTCAACCCGATCAGCGCCGCCCACTGCGCCGCGCCGTGAATGAACGGCGCCGCCGGCAGGAACGTGAACGCCTTGTCGCCGCTCTTCGCCAGCGCCGCGACTTCCTCCGGCTGTTCGAGGTGCGCGCCGCCCGGATTGCCGCCCTGCAAGCCGGAGAAGAACACGTCGCGGTGGCGCCACATCACGCCGCGCGGCAGCCCGGTCGTGCCGCCGGTGTAGATGATGTAGAGATCGTCGTCGGAGCGCGCGGCAAAATCGCGCGCGGGCGAAGACTCGGCGAGCGCCGCCTCGTACGCGCCGCCGGTCGCGAGCCGCCACTTGAGCGTCGGCACCTCGCCCGCCACCGCCGCCACGCGCTCGCCCAATTCCTGTTGGTGCAGGATCGCGGCGAGGTCGGCGTTCTTGCACAGGTAGGCGAGCTCGCCGGCGACGTAGCGATAGTTGATGTTGATCGGCACCGCGCGCAGCTTGAACGACGCCAGCAGCGCCTCGAGATATTCGTGCCCGTTGTAGAGGTAGAGGCCGACGTGATCGCCGGCCTTCACGCCGCGCGCGCGCAGGTGATTGGCCAGCCTCGTCGCGCGCTCGTCGAGCGCGGCGTAGGTGAGGCGCCGCTCGCCGGAGATCAGCGCCTCGCGCTCGGGCACCGCGTCGGCGACCGACTCGAACAGGTCCGCGAGATTGAACGTCGCCGCCTTCATCGCAGCTCGCTCCCGACGATCCACATCGCGTAGTACTGCGAGCCGCCGCCGTAGGCGTGGCCCATCGCCACGCGCGCGCCGTCGACCTGGTGCTCGCCCGCGAGGCCGCGCACCTGCAGCGCCGCCTCGGCGAAGCGCAACAGGCCCGACGCGCCGATCGGATTCGACGACAGCACGCCGCCCGACGGATTCACCGGCAGATCGCCGTCGAGCGCGGTCACGCCGTCGGCGGTGAGGCGCCAGCCTTGATCGCGCTCGGCGAACCCGAGGTTCTCCAGCCACATCGGCTCGAACCACGAGAACGGCACGTACAGCTCGGCGACGTCGATCTCCCGTCGAGGATCGGTGATGCCCGCTTGCGAATAGAGATCCTTGGCGCAGTCGCGGCCGGCGCGCGGGTCGACCAGGTTCCGGCCGGCGAACATGGTGGGCTCGGAGCGCATCGCGCCGCCCCAGATCCACGCCGGCTTGCGCGGCGCGCGGCGGGCGCCCGCCTCGTCGCCGATCACCACCGCGCAGGCGCCGTCCGACGACGGGCACGTCTCGAGATAGCGGATCGGATCCCACAGCATCGGCGACGCGCGCACGGTGTCGAGGCTGATGTCCGGCAGCTGCAGATGCGCGTACGGATTCTTGAGCGCGTTCTTGCGGTCCTTGACCGCGACCATCATGCCGACCTCGTCGGGCGCGCCCGAGCGCTTGAGGTAGGCGCGGATGATCGGCGCGAAGTAGCCGCCCGCGCCGGCGACCAGCGGCGGCTGGAACGGCAGCTTGGGCGAGAGCGCCCACATCGCTTCCGACTCCGACTGCTTCTCGAACGCGACCGCCAGCACGCGGCGGTGAACGCCGGCCTGCACGAGGTGCGCGGCGACCAGCCCCGTCGAGCCGCCGACCGAGCCGGCGGTGTGCACGCGCATCATCGGCTTGCCGACCGCGCCGAGCGCCTCGGCGAGGAACAGCTCGGGCATCATCACGCCCTCGAACATGTCGGGGGCTTTGCCGATCACCACCGCGTCGAGGTCGCGGAACGTCAGCTCGGCGTCTTCCAGCGCGCGCAGGGCCGCCTCGCGTAAAAGGCCCGGGATCGACACATCCGTGCGCTTTTGCGCGTGGCGCGTCTGGCCGACTCCGATCACCGCGGCGCGATTCATGGGCGCGCCTCCAGTACGCAGACGAGGTTTTGCTGCAAGCACGGACCCGACGTCGCGTGGCCGAGCGCGCGCGCGGCCACGCCGTCGATCACGCGCGCGGCGGCTTCGCCGAGGCGCACCAGGCCGGCGACCATGATCGGGTTGGCGGCGAGCGCGCCGCCCGACGGGTTGATCGCGGTCGAGCCCGGGAGCGCGAGCGCGCGGCGCAAGATCAGCTCCTGCGGCGAGAATGGCGCGTGCAATTCGGCGACGTCGATCGGCCGCTCGTGCGCGTTGGCCTCGCGCGCCGCGCGCTCCGTCGAGGGCGAGCGGGTGAGATCGCGCGCGCCGAGCGCGTGCGGCTCGATGCGGTGATCGATCCCGGCGATCCACGCCGGCCGCTCGCACAGCGCGCGCGCGCGATCGCCGGCGGCCAGCACGATCGCCGCCGCGCCGTCGGAGATCGGCGGGCAGTCGTGCTTGCGCAGCGGCGCGGCGAGATACGGCTCGTCGAGCAGCGCGCCCGCCGGCCGCGAGCCGCGCACCTGCGCGTGGCGGTTCGACTGCGCGCGCGCGCGATTCTGCGCCGCCACCTCGGCGAAGTCGCGCTCGGTGAATTCGCCGCCGTCGAGGAGCGCGCGCGCCTGCAGCGCCGCCAGCCCGATCGGATCGGCGCCGAGCGGCGCGAGGTAATAGGGATCGAGCTGCTGCACCAGCACGTCCTGCAAATCGCCGAGCGACGAGCGCCCGAACGCGTAGACCAGCGCCGTGTCGAGGTCGCCGTGCTGCAGGCGCACCCACGCCTCGTAGAGCGCCCACGCGCCGTCCATCTCGACGTGCGACTCCTGGATCGGCGGCCACGCGCCCACCGCGTCGAGCGCGCCGACGAACGAGAACGGCGCGCCGGTCAGAAAGTCGCTCGACCCCGAGCAGCAGAACCCGATCTCGTGACGCGGCAGGCGCGCGCGCTCGAGCGCGGCGGTCACCACCTCCATCACCAGCTCGGCGTCGTTCAGGCGCGTGCGGCGCACGAACGGCGTCTGCGCGAACGACACGATCGCGACCGGCCTCACTAGAGGTGCTCCTTGTACGAGTCGTACGGCGCGTCGGGCTCGCCGGCGGCGCGGAAGTGGCGGATGCTGTCGAGCGACGGCCGCCGCTCGTCGTCCCACACCGCGCGCACGCGCATGCCCATGCGGATCTCGGCGACGGGGACCTCCTGGATCAAGTGGAACAGCGTGGTGTCGGCGCCGTCGAGCAGGATGGACGCGCACGCGTACGGCAGCTCGCGCGCCTGCGCATCGAACTGGATGTTGATGATGCAGAAGGTGGTGACCGTGCCGACCTCGGAGAGCTGCACCTCTTCTTCCGTCGGCACGCCGCACGTCGGGCAGGCGCCGCGCGGCGGCATGTTCACTTTTTTGCAGACGGGGCAGCGCTGGCCGAGGATGCGCCGCTCGGCTAAACCGCGTAGAAAACGCGAAGCGGCGCGGCCCGCGTTGACCGTGTACGCCAGGCGAACCGGCGCGGTGAAGCCTTTGATCGCGTCACTCATGCGCGTCACCCGGCAACAGCTCGAAGCAGGCGAGATCGCGGATATGGCCCACGCGCTCGTCGGCGGCGGCGAAGCGCGCGCGCACGCGGGCGCCGGTCTTCATGCGCGACTCCTCGACGGCGTCGACGGCGTGCAGGAGCGCGGTGTCCGCGCCGTCGAGCTTGACCAGCGCCCACGCGAACGGGCGCGCGAGCGGATGATTGGCGCGCGGCGCGGCGACCCACGACCACGCGGTCACGGTGCCCGTCGGCGCGAGCGCCACCGGCTCGCCCGTCGGCTCGCCGTGCTCGTCGTACTCGGTCGGCGGAACGATCACGCGCCCGTCGGCGGCGCGCACGCCTTCGAGCCGCCCGTCTTTGAGCGCCGCCAGAAAACGCCCGACCACCGGCCCGCACGAGCGCCGGTACTTGTACTCGAGCACGTACGGCGCGGTCAGGTTCTCGTCGTCGCGCGCCATCAGTCGAACAGCAGGCCGAAGTAATATTTCTGGTCCACGCCCGTCGGCTCGCCGACGTGGATGTGCTTCACCTGCTGAAACTCGGCGAGCCCCCACGGCCCGAGCTCGCGCCCGAAGCCGCTCTGCTTGTAGCCGCCGAACGGGAAGCGGACGTTGATCAAGTGGTAGTCGTTGACCCAGACGGTGCCGGCCTCGATCCGCTCGGCCATCCGCTGCGCGCGCTCGACGTCGCGCGACCACACCGCCGCGCCGAGGCCGTAGAGCGAGTCGTTGGCCAGGCGCAGCGCCTCCTCCTCGTCGGAGAATCGCAGCACCGACACCACCGGGCCGAAGATCTCCTCGCGCGCGATGCGCATGTCGTTCTTCACGCCGGCGAAGATGGTCGGCTCATAGTAGTAGCCGCGCGCGAGCTCGGGCGGGCGGCGGCCGCCGGTGACCACGCGCGCGCCCTCTTCGCGGCCGGCGTGCACGTAGCGCTCGGAGTTCGCGCGCTGCGAGTCGGAGACGAGCGGGCCCATCATGGTCGCGAGGTCGAGCGGATCGCCGAGCTTGATCGAGCGCGCGCCTTCGACCATGCGCTCGACGAGCTCGTCGTGGAGCGACGCGTGCACGAGGACGCGCGTGCCCGATTCGCAGACCTGCCCCGCGTGGAAGAAGGTGCCGAACAGCGCGCCGCGCACCGCGCCGTCGAGGTTGGCGTCCTCGAGGATGATGTTGGGCGATTTGCCGCCGAGCTCGAGCGTCAGCTTGGTGAGGCGCGGCGCGGCCAGCTCCATGATCCGTTTGCCGACGGCGGTGGAGCCGGTGAACGCGATCTTGTCGACGTCGGGATGGCTCACCAACGCCTCGCCGAGCGCCGCGCCTGGGCCGGTGAGCACGTTGACCACGCCGGCCGGCACGCCCGCCTGGTGGCAGATCTCGGCGAGCAAGAGCGTCGTGACCGGCGTGTGCGGCGACGGCTTGAGCACGATCGAGTTGCCGGCCGCGATCGCCGGCGCGATCTTCCACGACGCCGCCGCCATCGGGAAGTTGAACGGCGTGATGCACGCGCACACGCCGATCGGCTCGCGGCGCACGATGTTGCGGCTCGGCACCGGCACCTGCTCGTCGAAGACCTCCTCGTCGGAGGAGCCGCTCAAGAGATCGGCGTAGTATTGAAACGTCTGCGCGGTCGCGGGCACGTCGGCGAGGTTGGCCTTGCGCATCGTGCCGCCGGCGTCGAGCACCTCGAAGCGCGCCAGCTCCTCCGCGCGCTCGAGGATGATCGCGGCGATGCGCGACAGCGCCGCGGCCCGCTCGGCGCGCGGCAGCTTGCGCCACCTACCGTCGGCGAACGAGCGCTTGGCCGCGCCCACCGCGGCGTCGACGTCCGCCGGGCCCGCGGCCGCGACGTGCGCCCACGGCTCCTCGGTCGCCGGATTGATGGTCGCCGCCACGCGGCCGTCCGCCGCCGCCCGCCACTCGCCGTCGATGAACAACCGGTACTCGTTCATTCGCGCCTCGTCGCTGTTCAGCCTCGGGCGCGGGCGCACCCATCCCACCTGCGGCAATTTGCCGCAGCGCGCCGACGCCGTGTTGTTCGTCCGCGAAGCGGCTACTTCTTCGGGGGGAAGATGGACTGCATCTTCTGCGCGAGCAGCACGTTGCCGGTGACCTTCATCTGGCCCTTCATGAAGGCCATGGCGCCGTTGAGCTGCCCGTTGACCATCTTGACGTAGTCATCCCCGTTCATCTTGATGGTGGCGGTCGGCGCGGCGTGCGCGCCCTCGACCACCGCCATCTTCCCGTGATCGACGGTGACGTGGTAGGTCCCGCCACCGTCGCCCGCGAGCTCGAACTGGAAGACCGCCTGGATGCTCTTCGCCGCCTCGGCTTGAAACCGCTGCGGAAGCGTCTCGAAGTAATTCTTTACGCTCGTCACGTCGACCATGTCCGCCTCCTCCGTCGAGTACCACGGGACAGCTAGAAGTGAAACACGTTCCAGTTCGGCTGTCCACTGCAAAGTGAAACGTGTTTCATTTTGCTAAGGCGCGCGTCGGTGATATCAAGCCCTTCGGAGGATCCCATGGCGAAGGACGAGACGGCCGGACATCCCTACCGCGTCGGCGCGGAGGTCACCGAAGAGATCGTGGTCACGACGGCGAACGACGTCGAGGGCCACCGCATCGCGCGCTATCTCGGCGTGGTGCGCGGCATCGTGGTGCGCAGCCCGAGCCTCGGCAAGGCGTTCGTCGGCGCGTTCCGCTCGCTCGGCGGCGGCAACATCAAGGAGTACGTCGAGGTCTGCGAGGCGGCGCGTCACGACGCGTACCGCCAGATGGTCGAGCACGCGCGCGAGCTGGGCGCGGCGGCGATCGTCGGCATGCGCTACGACGCCACCGAGTTCATGCAGGGCGCCACCGAGGTGCTCGCCTACGGCACCGCGGTCACGCTCGATCGCGTGGTTTGATCCTCCAACTAGTTTGAGGCGCGATTAAGTGCTTGCTGAGTCACGCGCGTTTTTGCTACGACGCGGCTAGCCTGGAGGTGGACCATGCGAAGCTCGCTCGTGCTCGTCCTGTCGTTGGCTCTCGGTTGCTCATCCAATCCGGGCAATAATAACGGCAATAACAACAACAATAATAATGGCAATGACGGCGGCAATAATCCAAACAACGGCAGCGACGGTGGAAACGGAAACAACAACGGCAATGGATTAGGCGGTAACTTTGGCACTTATATCGTGCTCGGCGACTCCATTTCGGACATGGGCGGCACCGGGCCGTTCTATTACGATCTGCTGCACACCGACCTGGCGGCGAAGTATCCCGGCCTGATGTACCTGCACGCCGCGCAGGCCGGCGCGATCACCGACGCGTACACCAACGGCCCGCTGCCGGGCGCGCCGACGCTCGCGGCGCAGATCGCCGGGCTCGGCCACAGCTATCCGGGCGACGTGATCATCACCATTACGATCGGCGGCAACGATCTCAACGGGCACGCCTTCGACGCCATCAACGGCACCGACGGGCCGGCGCGCATGGAGTACGCGCAGCACCTGGCCGACGAATTGGGCGCGCTCACCACGCCGGGGCGCCTCGGCTCGGGCAAGGTCTACGTCGTGCTCGCCAACATCTACGACTTCACCGATGGGCAGGGCGACTTCGCCACGGTCGGCTGCGGCCCGCCGGCGAACGTGATGGCGACGCGCGACGTGGCGGTGTTCACCGCGTGGAACGGCGTTTTGGCCGAGGCGATCGGCAAGGTGAACGGCGCGCTCTACGACATGCACGCGGACTTCATGGGGCACGGCTACAACTTCCAGGACGTCTGGTACGACCGCGCCTCGTGCATCCACCCGAACGCCGCCGGCCACGACGCCATCCGCAAGTCGATGTTCAAGCTGATCACCGGCGCGGCAGAGTAGGCCGCTTCTTGGCCGGCTTCGGCGCCGGCGATTGCGGCTCCGATTGAGCTCCGCTTTGAGTTTCGCTTTGCCCGCCGTTTTGACGCAAATTCCACCACCACCAGACCGCCGCAGCGACGAGCGCAAGCGCGATCAGCACGAAAATAGCGCGGCCGAAACCGCCGCGCTTTACGCGCGGTAATTGATCGAGCGCGGCGATCATGTCATTGGCGCTCGCGTAACGATCTTCCGGCAGCTTTTGCAGCGCGCGGAGGATCAGCGCGTCGAGCTCGGGCGGGATTGCGCCGTCGGGAGTCACCTCGCGCGGCGAAGGCGCGGGCTCCTGCGCGTGCGCGCGCAAGAGCGCGGCGGGATCCTTGCTGGTGAACGGCAGGCGGCCGGTGACCATCTGAAACAGCACCACGCCGACGGCGTAGAGATCGGCGCGCGCGTCGGCGGGGAGCCCCATCGCCATCTCGGGCGAGATGTACTCGGGCGTGCCGAACGCGACGCCGGCGGCGGTGAGCTTGACCGCGGCGCGGTCGTTCGACGCGATGCCGAAGTCGAGCAGCTTGACCGTCTCGACGCCGCCGACGTCGACGAGGATGACGTTCTCCGGCTTGACGTCGCGGTGCGCGATGCCGAGGCGGTGCGCTTCGGCGAGGCCGACCAGCATCTGGCGCGCGATGGCGAGCGCGCGCGCGAGCGTGACTCGCCCGCCGGCGAGCAGCGCGGCGAGCGAGCGGCCCTCGAGCAGCTCCATCACCAGATAGAGCGAGCCGTCCTCCAGCTCGCCGGAGTCGGAGATGGCGACCACGTTCGAGTGCTCGATGCGCTTGCCGGTGGTGACCTCGCGGCGGAAGCGGCCGGCCAGCTCGGGCGCGGCGGCGCGCGCGGCGGGCAGCACCTTGACGGCGACGCGGCGTTTTTCGCGCACGTCTTCGGCGCGGTAGACGGCGCACAGGCCGCCTTCGCCGATCAGCGAGTCGACGCGATAACGTCCGCCGACGGTGGCGCCCAAGAACGGATCGCGCATGGCGCCCGATCTTACCGCGACCGGAGTAAAATGATCGCGTGAGCAAACCTGACGAGACCATCATGCTCGACGAACCGAAGCGGCGCAGCGTGGTGCCGTGGGTGCTGCTCGCGCTCGCGCTCGCCGGCGGCGGTTGGGGCTATTACGCGGGGTATCGCCCGGTCGCCGAGGAGGCGCGCGAGAAGGGCGAGACCGTCTCGGAGCTGACGCGCCAGCTGCGCGAGGCGAAGGTCGAGGCCGAGGTGGCGAAGGCGGCGAAGGCCGAGCTGCAGAAGACGCAGGACGAGATGAAGCAGATGCGCGAGGACCTCGAGCACTCGGCCGCGCAGAAGAGCGCCGACGACAAGCTGCTCGATCAGCTCAAGAAGGAGGTCGGCGGCGGCGCGGAGGTGGCGGGCGCGGGCGGACAGATCACGGTCACGATGGTGGATCGCATCCTGTTCAAGAGCGGCGAGGCGCAGCTCACGCCCGAGGGCGAGCAGGTGCTGCGCAAGTTCGGCGTCGTGCTGTCGGGGACCGACAAGTTGATCGAGGTGTGCGGGCACGCGGACAACCAGCCGGTGGAGAGCGAGCGCAAGGCGCAGTTCCCGACGAACTGGGAGTTGTCGACGGCGCGCGCCACCAACGTCGTGCGGTTTTTGCAGGAGCAGGTGGGGATCAAGCCGCGGCGGCTCAAGGCGTCGGGTTATGGATCGTCGCGTCCCATCGCGTCGAACGCGACGGCTAACGGGCGAGCTAAAAACCGGCGTATCGAGATCCTTTTGGCGCCGGATAAGGTGAAGGTCGTGAAGGGCGACTTCAGCGACGAGCTGGCGGCGGCGCCGAAGGACAAAACGCCGGTCAAAGCGCCGGCCAAAGTCGCGGTCAAAGATTCCGGCAAAACGACCGCCAAACCGGCCGTCAAAGCCGCCGTCAAAAAGCACGCAAAGTAGCTCAGGGCGCGCCGCTCGTCCGCCACTCGTCGCCGCCGCGCGCCAGCCACAGCTCGACGTACTTGAGGCGTGGCTCGGTGGCTTCGCCGTGGCCGGTCACCGTCGACCAGCTGTAGTGGATGCGGCGCAGGCCGACGTCCGGCGCGGCGGCGCGTGCGATCGCGTGCAGGCGGCGCGCGTCGCCGAGGTTGGTCGACCTGGGCGCGATGCACACCAGCGTGCCGGCGAAGGCGAGCCGCCCGAGCACCAGCTCGACGAAGGCGCCGTACGCCGGGCGCACGTCGTCGAACGCCAGCAGGCGGTGGCCGTCGCAGTCGTGCGAGAGCGGCGGGCCGAAGAAGAGGACGTCGAGCGCGGCCAGCGGGCGCATCACCCGCTCGTCGAGCGCGTCGCCGCAGATGTGCTCGATGCCGGCCGCGGCGAGGCGGGCGGCGATCGCCGGCGAGACGTCGACCGCGACGTAGCGCTCGAGGCCCAGCCGCTCGCGGTACAGGCGCGCCTGCGCCGTGCAGTCCCCGGCGCAGATCTCGCCGATCGATCGCGCGCCCGGGCACAGCTCGCCGACGAGCGCGACCCGCTGCTCGAGGCTCTGCACGTTGGTCCGCGCAAACGCGGCGTCGGGATTCGGGACGCGGTGCACGCCTCATTATATAGGCGATGGTCGAGAGCGCCGACGCGCGGTAGTCGATTCGCAGAGAGTTGAACCGCCATGCCGCCGCAGACGCCAAAAGGATCAGAAGAACATTTTCAATTCTGATCTTTTTGGCGTCTGCGGCGGCATGGCGGTTCAATCCGAAAGCGTTCTAGGCGGCGATGCCGCTCGGAGCGAGTGAGGCGCTGCGCGCCGCGGTTTCTTCAGCTGCACTGGCTCTGGCAGACGGACGCGCAGGCGTTGCAGAGGCATTGGCCGACGGCGTCGAGCTCGGCGGCGGCTTGCGGGGAGGCGTTGGAGTCGCACTGCCACGCGCACGCGCCGTCGTTGGGATCGCAGCTCTGGTAGCAGGCGTCGAGCTGGGCGCAGTCGGGATCGTTCTGGCAGTCGGCGACCGGCTGCGCGCAGGCGCCGGCGCTGGCGGAGGCGGCGCAGCTGTCGCACGGATCGCCGCTCGGCGGAGGCGGCGGCGGAGGAGGAGGCGGCGGCGTGGTTCCACCGTCGGCGCCGGGCGCGACGGGAGCGCCGCCGAGATCGGGCGACGCGGGCGCTGGCGGGGCGCCGCACTGCGCGCTGCACTCGCTCGAGCACGCGCCGCAGATGCACGTGCCGATCGCGTCGAGCTCCGACACCGCGGCGGGCGTGGCGGCCGATTGGCACTGCGACTGGCAGTGGCCGTCGCCGGCGGCGCAGTCGAGGAAACAGCCGGCGAGCTGCGTGCAGCGCGAGTCGTTGTCGCACGCGGTCACCGGCGAGGCGCACGCGCCGGTGCGCGCGCTGGTGACACATGCGGTGCACGGATCGGGCGGAGCGCCCGCGCCGTCGGAGCCGCCGAGCGACGGGTGCAGGCCGGAGTCGTGGCTGTAGCTCTTGGCGCAGCCGGCGGCGAGCGCGACGAGGACGAGCAGGCTCGCGGCGAGGCGGCGACGGCGGAGCGCGAGGATCGCGAGCGCGAGCGCGAGCAGCGACGGGAGCGCCGCCGAGCCGCGCGCGCCCGCGAGCGAGCCGCGCGCGCCCAAGAGCGAGCAGCCGCCGCTCGAGTCGGTGTTGCCGCCGCCGCCGCCGTTCGCGTTGCCGTCGCTCGGGCGATTGCCGCCGCCGTTGCCGTTGCCGCCGCCGCCGCTGTTGTCGCCGCCGCCGTTGTCGCCGCCGGTCGGGCCCGGCGCGGGCGGCGCGCCGGTGATGGTGAGCGTCGCGGTCGCGCTCTCGCTCGACGACGCAGCGGTGCCGGTGATGGTGAGCGTCGACGTCGACGGCGCCGCGCCCGCCGCCGCCGTGATGGTGAGCGTGACCGACCCGCCGCTCATCGCCGACGGCGCGCTGAACGCCGCGGCCGCGCCCGCCGGCAGCCCGGCGACGTCGAACGCCACGCTCGCCGGATTTCCCGACGTCACCGCCGTCGAGACGGTGAACGTCGCCGCGCCGCCCGCCGCCACCGTGCGCGCGCCCGGCGCGACCGCCAGCGAGAACCCGTCGACCACCACGCTGTCGTCGTGATCGATGCACGCGCCGCGCTTCTGCGACCACTCGAGCTGCACCACGTAGCCCGCCGCCGCGCCGAGCTGCGCCACGCACAGATCGCCGATCTCGCCGTTCACGTCGTCGACCCACGCCGGCGCGTCGACGCTCGGATCGGTCGTCGCCTCCACCAGCTCGTGCGACGCGACCGCGGTCGTGTCGTTGAACAGATCGGGATCGCCCGCGCAGCCCTGCGAGCACGGGCCGCCCTGATCGGGGATCACGCCGTAGTAGATCTCGTGGCCCGCGTGCGTGAACGATCCGTGGTACGCGCAGAAGTCCTGACACGACGTGCCGCCTTGATCGTCGGAGATGGTGACGCCGGGCGGGAAGTGCACCATGTAGAGCGCGTCGGGATCGGGCGCGGCGACGGCGCCGGTGTCGACGAGGCGCGCCAGCTCGGTTTGAATCTGCGCGTCGGTGAGGCTCTGCCCGGCGGGCGCGGCGGCGTCGGTGTACTCGGCGGTGGCGCTACCGCGGCCGATGGTCTGCGTCGCGGTGTCGTACTCGACGAGCCAATCGTAGTAGGCGCTGGTGAGCACCGCGCCGTAGAACGCGGTCAGGTTGCCGGCGAACTGCACGTGCGCGCCCCACAGCACCGGGTGCACCTTGGTCTTCGACAGCACCGGGCCGCCGTGATCGGTCACGTTGTTGGCGGCGTGCGCGCGCGGGGGCGGCGAGCGCGAGAAGCGGTGCGGCTCGATCGATTCGCCCGCTTCGCTCGAGCCGCTCGACGCCACCAGCGCCGCGACCAGGATCGCGGTCGCCACCATCGCCGCCACCAGCACTGCCGTCTGCAAGGTTTTGGTCCGCATGACGCGGGGACTCGAGCAAGCGCTGCGCCACCGACGGGCGCGGCGATCTCGCGGGCGCGCGCGGCGAACCGTTGCGGCGGCGCCACACGGCGGCGGGAGCGGCTCCCACCCGCTTCGACCAGAGCAGGCCGAGCGCGGCGAGGGCCAGGAGCGCGAACCCGCTCCCGTCGTGCGCGCCGGGCGCCGCCGAGCAGCCGCCCTCCACCGTCGGGCCGACCGACGCGCCCGACAGGTAGCCCTCGACGAAGCCGGCCTCGAACGCGCCCACGCGCACGTCGGTGCCGCCGGAGATGCACTCGGGATCGCCGGTGGACGTGATGCCGATCAGGTACTCGACGCCGCCGATCTGCGCGAACGCCGGCCCGCCGGAATCGCCGAAGCACGTCTGCGACGGCGCCGGCACGAACGAGAACTGGCTGGCGGAGAACTTGTCTATGCGGCTCGCGCCCCAGCGCTTGCGCGGCGGCGCGCCGTCGAGCATCGAGGTGCGGCCGAATCCGACGAGGCGAATCGCCTTGCCGTCGAACGACGCGTCGAAGGGATTGGCCCACACCGGCACGGGATCGATCGCCGGGCTCATCGCCAGCACCACGACGCCGAGATCGTTGGCGTGCGTGGCGGCGTCGTAGTCGGGATGCTTCTGCACGCGCGCGACGGCGACGGTCTCGCCGTCCGCGCCCGGCACCGCGCCGAAGAACACCGCGGCCGGCGGGAGATCGTCGAGGCAGTGCGCGGCGGTGAGCACCGCCTCGGGCGTGACCAGCGTGCCGGTGCAGTAGGGATCGCCGCTGGCGTCGAGGAGCGCGGCCACCGCCGGGTCGCCGTCGTCGTCGGTGCCGTGGGTGATCGCGCGGTCAGCGCGCCCCAGCGGCAATTTGCCGCAGCCACACGCCAGCACGAGCACGAGCGCCGCGCGCATGTCTCCCTCCTCGCCGCCGCCGGTTGCACCCCTCGCGCCATCCTCACCGCCACGCCCCTCGGCATCACCTGCTCCCGTCGCCACCCAGCGGCCGGGCCACCCCCCGCACCTCTGTGGCGCGCACGCAACGGTCGTGGATTCGGATTGACCGCCATGCCGCCAGGGAGCGCCAGGTAGACGCCAGAAGAAAATATTAATTTCTGATTGGCGTATGCGTGGCGCTCCCTGGCGGCATGGCGGTTACTCCGATCCGGCGAAGTGCGGGAGACGCTACTTGGGGAAGGGATCGAGGACGTCGCCTTTGAGGAGGTCGGTGCGCGTGGAGGGGGAGTGTTTGGTGGATTTGGGGTGGGGGCGCGCGGTGGTGAGGGGGCGCGGTGCGGGAGGCGGTGACGGCGGTGGCGTTGGGTGGAGTGGGGTGACGAAGAGGGCGCGGCCGGCGTCGTGCGTGGGGAGCGGGGGAATTTCGGCGACGGGGGACGGAGCGCCGCAGCGGGCGATGCCCCAGGCGAGCGCGCCGGCGAGACCGAGCGCCGAGGCCGCGCCGGCGAGCCAGACGCGGCGCGGGCGCGGCTTGCGAAAATATTGTTGCGTCGGCGGCTCGACGCCGCCGCCTTGCGCGCGCGCCTCGACGGGCGGCGCCACCGAGAGCGACTCGGTCGGCGGCGGCTCGGCGGCGATCGGCCGGGTATCGGGCAAGAGCCGCTCGAGCAGCGCCGCCACCTGCTGCGGCCCCCACGCCAATTGGTGCGCCGCGCGATCGAGCTCCACCGCCATCTCCTCGCACGACGCGAACCGCCGCTCGCGATCGGCCGCCAGCGCGCGCAGGCAGATCGCGTCCAGCTCCGGCGGCACGCGCGGGTTCACGCTCGACGGCGCCTTGGGCTCGGGCCGCGGCTTGCGCGGATCCCAGCGCGCGAACAGCCGCGTGCCGGTGAGCAGCTCGTACAGCACCACGCCGGCGCTGTACTGATCGGCGCGTGCGTCGCCGGCGCGTCCGGCGAGCACCTCGGGCGCGAGATAGCCGCGCTTGCCCTCGAGGCTCGACACCCGCGTTTCGGCGTCGCGCAGCTCGCCGAGCGCCTTGGCGATGCCGAAGTCGAGCAGCTTGACCGCGCCGTCGTAGCTCACCATCGCGTTCGATAAGCTGACGTCGCGGTGAACCAGCCCGAGCGGGCGGCCGTCGTCGTCG
Organism: Polyangia bacterium; assembly: GCA_035652295.1. Lineage (GTDB taxonomy): Bacteria > Myxococcota_A > Polyangia > Palsa-1104 > Palsa-1104 > DASREC01. The sequence continues at coordinate 485 of DASREC010000513.1, read as the reverse complement.
GTGAGCGCGTGCGCGTAGGCGAGCGCGCGGCAGATCTCGCGCGCCACGAACGCGCCCAGGCCCGGGTCGGGCGCGCCCTCGGCGGCGTGCGCGCGCATCAGGCGGTGCAGGTCGTGGCCGTGCACGAACTCCATCGCCAGGTAGTAGCGGCCGTCGAGCTCGCCGCACGCGAACACGTCGACGATGTTGGCGTGGTGCAGCCGCGCCGACAGCCGCGCCTCCGACAGGAACATCTCGGCGAAGCGCTGGTCGTCGGCGAGGTGCGGCAAAATGCGCTTGAGCACCACCGTGCGCGCGAAGCCGCCCGGTCCGCTCGCGGTCGCCTTCCACACCTCGGCCATGCCGCCCGATCCGAGGCGCGCGACCAGCTCATAGGGACCGAGCGACGAGGGCTCCGCCATCAGCGCCTGAGATCGAGGCAGCCGAGCTCGGCCGAGCTGCAGTCGGGGCCGCTCGTCGACGGGCGCGCGGCGAAGTAGATGCCG
>DASREC010000512.1:0-6306 GCA_035652295.1 Polyangia bacterium | reverse complement strand
CGAAGCGGCGGTGCTGGCCGAGTCGCGCGCCGAGGTCGAGCTGGTGCTGCGCCTGGCGCGCGAGCACCGCGTGCCGGTCACGCCGCGCGGCACCGGCACCGGGCTCACCGGCGGCTGCTTGCCGGTGCGGGGCGGGATCGTCCTATCGACGGAACGAATGGCGCGCATCAAGGAAATCGATGGCGACGATCTGCTCGCCGTCGTGGAGCCGGGCGTGCTGACCGGCGATCTGCAGGCGGCGGCCGAGGCGGCGGGGCTGTTCTATCCGCCCGATCCCGCGTCGCTTCAGACGTGCACGCTCGGCGGCAACGTGGCGGAGAACGCGGGCGGGCCGCGCGCCTTCAAGTACGGCGTCACGCGCGAGTACGTGCTCGGGCTCGAGGCGGTGCTGATGGGCGGCGAGACGATCGCGTGCGGGCGGCGCACGTCGAAAGGCGTGACCGGCTACGACGTGGTCGGCGCGATCGTCGGCTCGGAGGGCACGTTCGCCGTCGCCACCGAGCTGACGCTCAAGCTGCTGCCGCGCCCGGCGGCGGTGGCCACGTTCCTCGCCGTGTTCGCCGACGCGTTCGTCGCCGGCGCCGCGGTCTCGACGGTGCTCAAGCTCGGCGCCCGGCCGCGCGCGCTCGAGCTGCTCGATCGCGCGACCATCGAGCACCTGCGCGGCCGCACGCCGTATCGCCTGCCCGAAGGCGCGGGCGCGCTGGTGCTGGTCGAGCTCGACGGCGAGCCCGAGGGCCTCGACGCGCAGCTCGAGCGCTGCGCCGCCGCCTGCGAGCGCGCCGGCGCCGTCGACGTGGTGGTCGCGCAGAACGAGCAGCAGCGCCGCGACCTGTGGGAGACGCGCCGCCGCGCCAACCCGACGCTGAAGATGTTGCACCGCACAAAAATTCCCGAGGACATCGTGGTGCCGCGCGGCGCGATCCCCGAGATGCTCCGCCGCGTCGACGAGGTGGCCGCCGCCGAGGACGTGCCGCAGGCCACCTACGGCCACGCCGGCGACGGCAACCTGCACATCAACCTGCTGCTCGACGACGACGATCCGGCGGTGCGCGCGCGCGCCGATCGCGCGGTCGCGCGGATCATGCGCGCCACGCTCGACCTGCGCGGCACGCTCGCCGGCGAGCACGGCGTGGGCCTCATGAAGCAGAAGTTCCTCGACTGGGAGCAGTCGCCGCCGCTCATCCGCCTGCAGCGCAAGCTCAAGGCGGTGTTCGATCCCGACGACCTGCTCAACCCCGGCAAGATCCTGCCCGCGCCATGAAGCTCGACGCCCAAGCGCTCGCCGCCCGACTGCGCGCGCGCCCGCGCCTGCACGTCGCGCTCGACGGGTTTCGCGACTCGGCGGTGCTGGTGCCGATCGTCGTCGAGCCGGGCGCGCCCGATCGGCTGCTGTTCACCGTGCGGCGCGCCGACCTGACCAACCACGCCGGGCAGATCTCGTTTCCCGGCGGCAAGCGCGATCCCGGCGATCTCGACGCGCAGGCGACGGCCATCCGCGAGGCCGCCGAGGAGCTGGCGATCGAGCCCGCGGCCGTCGAGGTGCTCGGGCTGCTCGACGACGTGCCGACGCCGTCGCGCTTCGTGATCACGCCGGTGGTGGCGCGCCTGCGCGGGCCGCTCGAGCTCACGCCGAGCGCCGAGGAGGTGGCGCAGGTGTTCGCGGCACCGCTCGACGAGCTGGGCGCGCCCGGCTGCTACACCGACGGGGGCGTGCGATCGTTTCTCGGGATCACGTACGCCATGCACGAGTATCGCTGGCAGTCGCACGTGATCTGGGGCGCGACCGCGCGCATGGTGCACCAGCTACTGGCGATGATGGCGCCGCCGCAGGAGTAGCGTAAACAGCGTCAGAACGGCGATCGCGCCCAGTGGAACCGCAGGGGCGCGCGCGCCGGTTCGGCAGCTGCACGCATCGCTGCGCGGCGGCAAAATGCCGCCACCGCCACCGCCGCCGCTGCCGCCACCGCCCCCGCCGCCGTCGTCGGCGCCGCCGTCAGGCGCCTCGCCGACGAGGTACGGGCCGCGATCGTGGGACGCGCCGCGCGCCGCGCCGGTGATGTCGTCGGTGACGCCGAACGGCGCGCCCGAGGTGTCGAGGCCGGGCTCGCCCGCCGCGCCGCCCGCGCCCGGCGCGAGCGCCGCCACCGCCGCGCTCCATGACGCGAACACCTGCGCCGGCGCGACTCGCGGATCGGCGTCGAGCGCGCCCGGCTCCGGCACCGCCAGCGGCACGCCCGCGCCCGCCGGCGGAATCGCCGCGCCGGCGTTCCAGTACACGTCGAACGAGGCGGCGAACGCGCCGACGGCGTCGCCGGTCTTGAGGTACGGCTGCGGCATTTTGCCGCGGGTGTCGGCGAACACGCAGTCGGCCACGCGCACGTCGTCCGAGCGGTGCAGCGCGGCGCTGCCGGCGCGCAGCTCGACGCCGGCTTGCGCCACGTCGAGAAAAAGGTCGTTGGCCAGGTACGCGCCGTTGGCGTCGGCGATCCCGACCGCGCCGTGCGCCGCGTCGAGCACGATGCTGTTGCGCAGCACGACCGCGATCGCTTCGTACTGCGCCGCGCCGATCTGCGCCGGATCGGTCGCGTCGCCGAGCGCCACCGCCGGCGGCGCGTCGCCGTCGTCGCGCTGCTGGGCGATCACGTTCGCGTCGAGCACGATGTTCTGCGAGCCGCCGTGCACCGAGAGCAGCACGCCGCCGCCGTCGTGGATGAACGAGCGCCGCACCGTCGAGTCGCTCGACTGGAAGATCTCGACGCACGGCTGGAACGGCGGCACGCCCGACATCGTGCGGCCGGGACGCGCCGCCTCCACGCCGTCGAGCGTGATGTTGCGCGAGCGCGCGATCGAGATGGCGTCGCCGCCGAGCCCCGCGTCGTGCGCGAACAGCGACGAGAGCGTGACGTCGTGCGACTGGTCGACCAGCACCGCGTGGTCGCCCGAGGCGCGCACTTCGAACCCGTCGATGGTCAGGAACGCCGCGCCGACCAGCGCCAACGGCTCGGCTGAACCTTGCAGGATCGCCAAACGCGGCCCGTCTTCGGAGACGATGCGGATCGGCGCCGTGGCGCTGCCCGCGAGCGTCAGGCGCGCGCCCGCGTAGCTGCCGGCGCGCACGTGGATGGTGTCGCCCGGCTGCGCCCGCCCCGCCGCCGCGCCCAGCGTCGCCAGCGGCGTGGTCGAGCTACCGGCGTTCGAGTCGCTGCCCGCCGGCGGCGGCGCCACCCACCAGTCGCTCGCGCGCGCCACGCCGCCGAGCAGCACCAACGCCAGAGCCCAACGCACTCATTAATGTTACGCGCGCGAATGGGCGCGGCCGAAAAAAAAATCCCCGGGCACCGAAGCGCCCGGGGATTTCATAAACCAATTCGGAAAAAACTACTCGGCCTTCTTCTCTTCCTTCTTCTCCTCGCCTTCCTTCTTGGCCTTCTTGCCCTTCTTGGCCTTGGCGGGCTTCTCGGCCGGGGCCGCGTCCTCGGCGTGAGCGATCATCGGGGCAACCGTGGTGAAGGCGAAAGCAGCGACGAGGCCGAGCAGGATCTTCTTCATGGGATGTCTCCTGGGTGTAGAGCGTTGAAGTCGGTGCGAATGCACCGGGTCGCGGCATCGGCTTGCACGCGATATGCCGCGTATTCGACGTAGGGATCCTCGCGATTTTTCAGATTCGCGCGCGCGCGCATGTGGCGTTCTTGCAGCTCTTGCACACTCGCGCGAGACCATCTGCCACACTCGCTCCGCGCTTGCACAAAGCCGCCGGCTCGGCCAACATCGCGCCGTGGCAGTCTCGCAAACCATCCTCGACGCGATCGGGCGGACGCCACTGGTCCGACTGGCGCGCGTCGGGCGCGGGCTGGCCGCCGAGCTCTACGGAAAAGTCGAGTCGTGCAATCCCGGCGGGTCGGCCAAGGATCGGCTGGCGCTGCACCTGGTCGACATGGCCGAGAAGCGCGGGCTGCTCAAGCCGGGCGGCACCATTGTCGAGGCGTCGGCGGGCAACACCGGCGTCGGGCTGGCGATGGTGGCGGCGGTGCGCGGCTACCGCTGCGTGGTGGTCGTGCCGCACGAGACGTCGGCCGACAAGCTGGCGGTGGTGCGCGCGCTCGGCGCCGAGGTCTACGAGTGCCGCGCGTCCGAGGACTACGTCGACGTGGCCGAGCGGCTGGCGCGCGAGCGGCGCGCGTTCCGGCCCGATCAATTTCACAACCCCGACAACCCCGAGTCGCACGGCCTGACGACCGCGGGCGAGATCTGGGCCGATCTCGACGGGCGCGTCGACGCGCTGGTGGCGGCGTGCGGCACCGGCGGCACGCTCTCGGGCATCGGCCGCGCGTTGCGCGAACGTCACCCGGCGCTCGAGCTGGTGCGCGTAATCCCCGTTTCGTCTCACGGCGACGGCGAGTCGCGCATCGAAGGCGTGGCGCCCGACGGTCCGCCGGCGTCGTTCGCGTGCCCGGAGATCACGCGCGAGGTGCGGGTCAGCGACGACGACGCGTTCGGCGCCGCGGCGCGGCTGGCGCGCGAAGAGGCGATCCTCGTCGGCGGCTCGGCGGGCGCGGCGCTGGCGGGCGCGCTGCGCTACGCGGCCGATCGGCCCGCCGGCTTTCGCATCGTGGTGATCCTGCCGGACACCGGACGCAACTATGTCGGCTCGCTGGCGCGCTGAATTTTTCGCGCTCGCCGCCGCGTTCGCGTTCGCCGGCTGCGGCAGCTCGGCGCTCACCGCCGCCAACTGCGACGGCGGCGATCCCTCGTGCCCCACGCACTGCGGCCGCGGCATCGACTCGCCGCCCGACGAGGGCCGCACCCACGTCCCCATCGGCTCGACGGTAAACTACGTCGCCAACCCGCCCGCGAGCGGCAACCACTACCCGGTCTGGTGGACGCCGTGGGGCCTGACCACGCAGCTCGTGCAGCGCGAGTACTGGGTGCACAACCTCGAGCACGGCGGCATCGTGCTGCTCTACAACTGCCCGAGCGGCTGCACCGACGTGGTCGACCAGCTGGTCGCGATCCGCAACGGCACGCCGCCCGATCAGTTCAACGAGCAGCGCATCCTGATCACCGCCGACGGCAAAATGCCGCACAAGGTGGCGGCGCTGGCGTGGGACTGGCGCTGGCAGGGCGACTCGGTCGACGCGGCGGCGATCAACTGCTTCATCAAGGCGCGCTACGATCACGGGCTGGAGTCGATCCCGTAACCTTGTTACCGTGCTGCGCGATGCGCGCACGGAGCATGCGATGGATCGCGATCGCGGTGGCGCTCTTCGGCCCAGCCGCGCGCGGCGACGAGCCGACGACGACGGCACCCACGACGACGACTTCCGCGCCCGACGCCGACGAGCGCATCCGCCAGCTCGAGGAGCGCGTGCGCCAGCTCGAGGCGCGCCCGGCGCCGCCGCCCGCGAGCACGCCCGCGCAACCCGCTCCGCCGCCCGCGCCGCCGCCGCCGCTCGACGTGCGCGAGCCGCCCTTCGCCGACTTCGACTCCTCGTGGATGAACGGCACCAACCGCCAGCCCGCGTCGCTGCTGGTCACCGGCCCGCTCACGTGGTCGATCTACGTCGACGCCTACTACGGCTGGCAGTTCTGGGCGCCGGTCGATCACACCGTCTTCCCGTCGACGACCGCGCCGCGGCACAACGAGATCGGCTTCAACCTGGCGACGCTCGGCGTGGAGGTCAACCTCGACGGCCCCATCGGCCGCATCTACTTGCAGTACGGCTCCAACGTCGAGACCGACGCGGGCCAGGACCGCACCGTGCAGCGCGGCTTCTTCCTCACCGACAAGGCGTTCCAGTTCATCCAGCAGGCGGCGGGTGGTTGGCACTTCCACTGGCTGCACGGCGTGAACATCGAGGCCGGCATTTTTCCCTCGTACGTGGCGCTCGAGAGCTACCTGCCGCAGGAAAATTGGAACTACACGCACGCGCTGCTCTCCGACTCGACGCCGTACTATTTTTTCGGCATCCGCACGCAGCTCTACCTCACGCGCCACATGAAGCTCGAGCTGTGGCTGGTCAACGGCTGGCAAACGTTCGGGCAGTGGCACGAGGGGCGCGCCGGCGGCTTCCTCGCCAACTGGCGCCCGCGCGAGTGGCTGTCGCTGACCTCGGCGACGTATTTCGGCCAGGACGCGATGAACGACGCCGGCTCGCTGCGCATGTACTTCGACAACTACGCGCAGCTTCGCTACTACAAAGGGCAGAAGCCGCGCTCGATCCGCTGGGCGGCGATCTGCCTGGTGGCCGACGCCGGCTACGAGCGCCGCACCAACGCGCCGTCGGGGCCGATGGCCGGCACGTC
>DASREC010000511.1:0-23935 GCA_035652295.1 Polyangia bacterium | reverse complement strand
GACCTCCTGTTCCTGCGCTATCAGCTCTGAGCCGCCTGCGGCAAATTGCCGCTACTGCGCGTTGAGCTGCGCGGTGCCGATCACGCGCCGCCCGTCGGGGAGCATGGCCTCCGCCTCGATCCAGATCGCGCCGGCCTGCGCGGGCGTGAACGTGAACGACGTGCCGCCCGCCCACGGCTCGACGCCCGCCGCCTCCCACGTCACGCGCGCCGCCGTCAGGTCGACGTCCGCCGGCGCGGCCAGCTCGACGGTGAGCGGCGTCCCCACCGGCGCGCTCGCCGGCGCGGTGAGCGTCCCCGCGCGCGCGGTCCACGGCTGCGCCGCCGGCGGCGTCATCCCCGCGATCGCGACGATCGCCGCGAACCCCCACCCTTCGTTCACCGTGTCGGCCTCGGTCGCGGTGTTGAACTGGTGCGCGAAGCGATCGTAGAACCCGTAGGCGTTCATCGCCGCGCCGTCGGCGGGATAGGTGAGCGCGCCCAGCTCGCTCTTGTAGAGATCGAGGTACATGAAGCCGGTGATCAAGTTGCCGTAGTCGATTCCCGTCGGCGGCAGCCGGTGCTTGTCGTTCTGGAAGAACTGGCTGACCATCTCGCGCGGGCGCCGCCAGCCGAGACCGGAGAGGAACGAGACGTTGACCGCGTTGGCGCCGCCCTCGTAGTTGACGTTGGTGAGGAGCGCGTCGACGTATGCCGGCCTGGCGTTCACCTGGTACGCGACCGCGAGATCGAACGCCTGCGTGCCCGAGTAGTACCAGCCCGCTTGATCGATCGCCTTGGTGGCGTCGGGGAAGCTGGTGCCGTAGGCGCTGTGGCCGGCCCACGTCACCTGGTCGTCGCCGGCGCCGGTGATCTCGGCCTCGCACTTTTGCAGGTACGCCGCGTCGAGCCGGCTCGCGGGCAATCGGCCCGAGCGCGCGGCGAACGCGTACGCGCGCGCGGCGTTTCCAAAGCCGCGCCACATCCTCCACCAACCCCACTGATGCTTCGCCGGGTCGGAGGGATCGGGATACCACGCGACCAGCGCCTGCTGATATTGCGCGTCTCCCGTCGCTGCGAACAGCGCGGCCGCGGCCCACGCGATCATGTCGTCGTGGAGATAGTTGTCGTCTTGATAGATGAATTGATAGGCGCCCTCATTGCCGTGCGCGGCGAGCGCGCTCTGCAACGCGGCAAAGCCGTCCTTGGCGACTTGCAGGTAGCGCGCGGCGTCGGCGGGGAACTGCTGCTTGAAGCGCGGCGACGAGCCGAGCTCCGCCAGCGCCGCGATCGCCGCCGCCGAGGCGTAGGTGTTCTTCGGCCACACGATCTGCGGATCGCCCTTGCTCGGCAGCACGTCGTTCTCGTAGGCGCGGCTCTTCGGGTAGACGAGGTAGAAGAACAGCTTGTCGCCGTCCTGCATGCGCGCGGCGAAGTCGGCCTCCCACTTCGCCTCCTGCAAGACGTCGCTCTTGCCGTCGCCGCTTTCGGGGAGGCCGAGGTTGTCGAGGTCGCCGACGCCGGGGAAGTTGTCGGCGGCGAACACCAGCGTGTGGATCAGGAACCCCGAGTCCATGAGGTACTTGCTGTAATCGCCCGCGTCGTGGTGGCCGCCGCTCACGTCGATGTTCCCGGAGTCGACGTACGGATAGAGCCCGTTCGTGAAGTCGGTCAGCTCGGGCGCGGTCTGTCCCGCGGGCACGCGCGCGTTCGACGCCAGCAGGCCCGCCGCCGTCGCGTAGCTCGGATCGGCGGTCGGCACCGACGCCGGCGCGGTGTGGTCGGCGCCGTCGGCGAAGCGGGTGTACGGCAGCGTCTTGGCCATGCCGCAGCGCTGGTTGTAGATCCCCTGCGCGTAGGTGCGCGCGAACGCCATCGCCACGCCGTCGTCGACGAAGAACGGGTACGACGCGCCGAGCCCCGGGACCGTGAGCTGATATTCGCCCGGCGCGGTGAGCGCGGAGAAGTCGGCCTCGAGCACCTTCTGATACGGCGGCGGTTGAAAGCCGAAGCCTTGATCGAGGCGCGGCTTCAGCGTGCCTTGCAGCGCCGGCTGGCCGGTGACGAGATCGATCACCGCGAAGCTCGTCGACGGAACGTCGAGCTCGCCGAGCCCGCCGAGGTAGTAGCCGACGAACGCGCGCTTGGGGAGCGCGGGCAGGTAGCCGGTCTGGTTGACGTGGATCGCCGGGCCGTAGCGCATCGGCTCGGCGGCGGCGGTGAACGGCGTGGGCGCGCTCCATAGCTGGCCGCTCGAATCGTCGACGGAGACCTGCGCGCCGTCGGCGATCGGCGACGCCAGCACGAGGTAGAGGTAGTTGCCGATGCGCAGGTCGTAGCGCGCGAGCGGCGCGTAGAGCGGGCGGCGCTTGAAGCCGACGCGCGCGACGGCGACGGTGGCGCCGCCGGCGTGCACCACGAAGTTGCCGGCCGGCGGCAGCGCGCTCGCGGCGCCGCTCGCGTCGACAAAGTTCCACTGCGCGACCGGCGCGGGATCGGGCGCCTTGGTGGTCACCAGCTCCAGCTCGAGCACCGTCGGCGCGACGATGCGCAGCGTGGCGTCGCCTGGTTGCGGCAGCGCCAGGTTGGGATAGCCCTGCGGCAAATTGCCGCCGTTGACGTTGGGCAGCCCGGCCGCTGCATCCATCGCCCCGTCGCCGCCCGTCGAGCCGTCGCCCGCGCCGCCGTCGCCGCTGGTGGCGTTCGACGGCGAGCACGCCGCCAGCCAGCCGATCGACAGGACAAAAAATGCACACCGGCGTTTCATGGATCCATTCTACCCGCGGCGCGGCGCGGATCGCGCGAGGGCGTGATACGCTGAGTCAGCCATGCGTGTCGTCGCGGTCGTGGCGCTCGTGACGATGCTCGCCGGCGCGGCGCGCGCCGACGAGGTCGCCGAGGATCGCGCGCACGCGCACTACGAGGTCGGGCGCGGGCTCTATCGGCTCGGCGACTACCGCGGCGCGCTGCGGGAGTTTGCCGCCGGCTACGAGCTGGTGCGCGAGCCCGGGTTCCTGCTCAACATCGGCCAGACGTATCGCAAGCTCGGCGATCCGGCGCACGCGCGCCAGCTCTATCGCCAGTTTCTCGACGAGGCGCCGGCGGATCATCCGGCGCGCGCGCAGGCCGAGCGCGTGCTGCGCGAGCTCGACGAGGCGGTGCAGAACGCGCCGCCGCCCGCCGCGGCCGCGCCCGCGCTCGCGCCGAAAAACGCGCCGGCGGCCTCCGTCTCGCTGGCCGCGCCCGCGCGCGCCGATGCACGCCCGCGGCGGCGCGCGCTGCGCATCGCCGGGATCACGCTCGGCGTGGCCGGCGTGGCGCTGCTCGGCGGCGGCGTCGGCGCGGCGGTCGACGCCGACGACAACGCGCGCGAGCTCAATCGCCTCGATCAGAGCGGAGGCCGCTACGATCCCGGCCGGTACGCGGCGTACACGCGCGACCGCACCGTCGAGGGCGTCTGCTTCGGCCTGGGCGGCGCGCTGGCGGCGGCCGGCATCGTCCTCGTGTCGGTGAGCGCCCGCTGATGCGCGCCGCCGCCGCCGCCGCGCTGCTCGCCGCCGCGTGCACCGCGCCCGAGTTCGGCGACGGCCACCTCGAGTGCGCCGCCGCGGCCGCCGCCTGCCCCGACGGCTTCTACTGCGCCGCCGATCAGCACTGCTGGCGCCAGGGCTCCGGCCCGCCGCTGGCCGATTTAGCCACCCTGGGTGCTGATCTGGCCACGGCCGATCTCGCGCCCGGCGGCGATCTCGCCTCGAACCCGTCGCGCTGCGCGCTCGGCACCTTCAAGCTGTGCGACGGCTTCGAGAACCCGGTGATCGACGGCAGCACGTGGCAGGTGCACATGACGAACGGCTCGGTCACGCTCGATCCGACGTTCGCGTTTCGCGGCCACTCGTCGCTCAAGCTGCACCACGACGCGGTCACCACCTCGACCGGCGGCCAGGCCAACGCCGCGATCCTCGAGAGCGGCACGTTCCCGATCACCGGCACGATCTACGCGCGCGCCTATTTCTATTTCCCGACCGCGGTCGCGCCGGCGGTGGCGCAGCTCATCAACCTCGTCGACAGCAGCGGCTACGGCGTCTCGTACGTGATCGACCACGGCCATCCCGGCTTGAACGACTACGCGCCGCCGACGGCGTACAGCGCCTCCGCCGTCGAGAACGTGCCGCGCGGCGCGTGGACGTGCCTGCAGATCCAGGTGCCGCAGACCGCCGCCACCGGCGACATCCACATCTTCGTCGACGGGACGGAGGTCGACACGTCGCTCACCGGCGCGCAGACGCCGCCGATCACGCAACTGTTCTTCAGCCTCTACTACTACCAGCCGCCGATGCTCGCCGCCGAGGACGTGTGGCTCGACGAGGTGATCGTCGACGACAAACCGATCTCGTGCGCCGACTGATCAGTAGCTGCGCGGCATGCCGAGCAGCTTCTCGGCGATCAGGTTCTTGCACTGCTCCTGCGTGATCGGGCCGACCTGAAACACGCGCGCGTGGCGCCAGTAGCGGAGCAGGTTCATGTCGTTGGTCAGGCCCATGCCGCCGCAGATCTGCATGGCGCGATCGCACGCGCGCACGGCGGCGTCGGCGGCGGCGAGCTTGGCCATGGTCGCCTCGACGCCGCGCGCGCGCCCGCGGCTCTCGAGCCACGCGGCGCGCAGCGTCTGCAGGCGCGCCAGCTCCAGCTCGGTGGCCGACTCGGCCGCTTGATGCTGCAGCGCTTGAAACGCGGCGATCGGCCGGCCGAACGCGTGCCGCTCGCGCGCGTACGCCACCGCCTCGTCGAGCGCCGCCTGCCCGAGCCCGACGCACATCGCCGCGATCCCGACGCGCTCGTTGTTGAGCGTCGCCAGCAGCTGATAAAAGCCGCGCCCCTCTTCGCCGAGCAGCGCGTCCTCGCCGACGCGCACGCCCTCGTAGAAAACCTGGAACGTGCGCGCGCCCTCGAGGATGGTGTCGATCTCGTGCAGCGTCACGCCCGGCGCGTCGCGCGGCACCAGGAACACGCTCACGCCGCCCGCCGGCTTCTCGCTCTCGGCGGTGCGCGCGACCACGACCAGATAATCGGCGAGGTCGGCCTGCGACGTGAACGACTTTGCGCCGTCGAGGATCCAGCCGCCGGCGGGATCGCGGCGCGCGCGCGTGCGCAGCGCGCCGAGCACGTCGGTGCCGCCGCCCGGCTCGGTGATCGACAACGCGAAGCGCAAGCGGCCGCCGCACAGCTCGGGCAAGAAGCGCCGCTTCTGCTCCTCGGAGCCGAACGCGCCGATCGACTTGCCGCCGAAGCAGATGGTGGTGAAGTACGGCCCGATGGCGGAGGTGAACGGCGCCAGCACCTCGAGCGCGAGACACATGTCGACCGCGTCGCCGCCCATGCCGCCGTACGCCGCGTCGGTGGCGACGCCGAGCAGGCCGGCGTCGGCGACCTTGCGCCACACCGCCTCGTCGTGGCGGCCGGCGGCGGCGGCGCGCTTGACCACGTCGACGCCGCACTCGCGCCGCACGAACGCGCGCACCTGGTCGCGGAACGCCGACTGCTCGGGCGTGAGATCGAAGTCCACCGCTACTCCGCCGCCAGCTCCGCCATGAGGCGCACCGCCTCCTTCTGCTGCGCGCCGATGATCAGCGTGCCGACTTTAGATGCCTTCCAGACCTGGAATCGGTCTCGAATGCGCTCCTTCGGCCCGACGAGGTGCAGCGCGTCGACGAGCGCGTCCGGCACCGCCGCGATCGCCTCGGCGCGCTTGCCGGCGAGATACAGGTCCTGCACCTTGATCGCCTCGCCCTCGAAGCCGACCTTGCGCACGTACTCGTTGTAGAAGTTCTTGTCCTTGGCGCCCATGCCGCCGAGGTACAGCGCCAGGCTGAACTTGAGCGGCGCGCGGCACGCGTCGAGATCGTCGCCGATGATCACCGCCACCGTCGGCGCGACGTCGAAGTTGGCCAGGCTGCGCCCGCTCTTGGCAAAGCCCTCGTTCAGGTGCGGCTCGATCACGTCGAAGCGCTCGGGGTGCATGCACGTGAGCAGCATGCCGTCGGCCAGCTCGGCGCTCATCGCCTGGCTCTTCGGCGCCATCGAGCCGGTGTAGATCGGGATGTCCTTGCGCCCGTGCAGGATGCTCTTGAGCGGCTTGCCGAGGCCGGTCGCGCCCGGGCCGCGATAGGGGATCTGGTAGCGCTCGCCGGAGAACTCGAGCGGCTTCTCGCGCGCCAGCACCTGCTTCACGATCGTCACGTACTCGCGCATCCACGTCAGCGGCTTCGAGAACGGCACGCCGTGCCAGCCCTCGACCACCTGCGGACCGGAGGTGCCGAGCCCGAGGATGAAGCGCCCGCCCGAGAGCGCGTCGAGCGTCATCGCGGTCATCGCGGTGTTGGCGGGCGAGCGACCGGGGAGCTGCATGATGCCGGTGCCGAGCTTGATCTTGGTCGTCTGCGCGGCGATCCACGCCAGCGGCGTGACCGCGTCGGAGCCCCACGCCTCGGCGGTCCACACCGAGTGATAGCCGAGCGACTCGGCCTCGCGGATCTGCTCGATGTCGATCGCCACCTGCGCGCCCGAGTAACCCACTTGCAGACCGAGTCGCATGCGCTCTCCTTTTTGCGAGAGCACACCATAGCGCGATCGCGTGACCAGGGAAACTGAAACACGTTCTATTTTTTGCTTGCCCGCGCCGGGCGCGGCGTGGTGCAATCGGAGCGTGGAGTTGCGGTTCACCGAGACGGAGGAGGCGTTTCGCGGCGAGGCGCGCGCCTGGCTCGGCGAGCACCTGGCCGGCGATTTCCTGTCGCTGCGCGGGCGCGGCGGTCCGGGCGACGAGCACGCGAATCCCGAGCTGCAGCGCGCGTGGGAGCAGCTCCTGGCGCGCGGCGGCTGGACGTGTCTCGGCTGGCCGCGCGAGCACGGCGGGCGCGGCGCCACGCTCACCGAGCAGGTGATCTTCAACGAGGAGTACGCGCGCGCGCGGGCGCCGGGGCGGCTCGGCCACATCGGCGAGGAGCTGCTCGGGCCGACGCTGATCGCCTTCGGCACCGACGAGCAGCGCCGGCGCTTTCTGCCGCCGATCCGAAACGCCGAGGCGCTGTGGTGCCAGGGCTACTCCGAGCCGAACGCCGGCTCCGATCTCGCCAACGTGCAGACGCGCGCCGAGCTCGACGGCCACGAGTGGGTCGTCACCGGCCAGAAGATCTGGACCTCGCTCGCGCACCGCGCCGACTGGTGCTTCGCGCTGTGCCGCTCCGACTTCGCGGCGCCGAAGCACCGCGGGCTCACCTATCTATTGATCCCGATGAAGCAGCCGGGCGTGACGGTGCGGCCGATCCGCCAGATGACCGGCACGTCGGAGTTCAGCGAGGTGTTCTTCGACGGCGCGCGCACCGGCGCGGCCAACGTGGTCGGCGAGGTGAACGGCGGCTGGCGCGTGGCGATGGGCACGCTGGCGTTCGAGCGCGGCGCGTCGACGCTCGGGCAGCAGCTCGCGTTCGCCGGCGAGCTGCGCGCGATCATCGAGCTGGCAAAAGCCAACGGATCGGCAAACGACGCGGTTTTACGCGATCGGCTGGTGCAGGCGTGGATCGGCCTCGAGATCATGCGGCTCAACGCGCTGCGGGTCTTGAGCGGGCAGCGGCAGGGCGAGCTGGATCGCGCGGCGATGATCACCAAGCTGTACTGGGCCACCTGGCACCGCGCGCTCGGCGAATTGGCGATGGACGTGCTCGGGCCCGACGGGCTGGCCGCGGGCGCCGACGAGGAGCTCGCCGGGCGGTTGCAGCGGCTGTTCCTGTTCACGCGCGCGGACACGATCTACGCCGGGTCGAATCAGATCCAGCGCAACCTCATCGGCGAGCGCGGGCTCGGGCTTCCGGCCGAGCCGCGCGTCGGCAAGACGTGATGCCCGCGCCCCCGCCCTACCCCGCCGCGCATCATCTCCTCGACGGAAAGGTCGTGGTGGTGACCGCCGCCGCGGGCACCGGGATCGGTTTCGCGACGGCGAAGCGCTGCGCGGAAGAGGGCGCGATCGTCGTGATCTCCGATTCGCACGCGCGGCGGCTGGGCGAGGCCGCGGAGCGGCTGGCGCCCATCTGCGGCAAAACGCCGCAGGCGATCGTCTGCGACGTCACCGTCGAGGCCGACGTGGAGCGGCTGTTCGACGGCGCGATCGCCGCGCACGGGCGCATCGACGTAGCGGTCAACAACGCCGGCCTCGGCGGCACGGCGCCGGTCGTCGAGATGACCGACGCCGAGTGGCACCGCGTACTCGACGTGAGCTTGACCGGCGCGTTTCGCTCGACGCGCGCGGCGCTCAAGCGCATGGTGCCGCGGCGCGCGGGCGCGATCGTCAACAACGCGTCGGTGCTCGGCTGGCGCGCGCAGGCCGGGCAGGCGCACTACGCGGCGGCGAAGGCGGGCGTCATGGCGCTCACCCGCTGCGCGGCGATCGAGGCGGCGCCGTCGGGCGTGCGCGTCAACGCGGTGGCGCCGAGCCTGGCGATGCACCCGTTCCTCGCCAAGACCACCAGCGACGAGCTCTTGACCGAGCTGGAGAAGCGCGAGGCGTTCGGCCGCGCCGCCGAGCCGTGGGAAGTGGCCAACGTGATCATCTTCCTGGCGAGCGACTACGCGTCGTACCTGACCGGCGAGATCCTGTCGGTCTCCAGCCAGCACCCGTAAGGAGCTCCATTAATGATCGACCAGAGCGCGCTTGGGAGAGAGGGCCGGCCGTTCGAGCTGGACGTCGAGCGCGGCAAGGTGCGCGAGTTCGCGCGGGCGGTGCGCGCCACGCATCCCGCGTTCTTCGACGGAGAGCGGCCGATCTCGCCGCCGACGTTTTTGACCACGATGTTCTTCTGGGAGAAGGACGTCGACGGCGCCAATCCGTGGGCGGCGCTCGGCATGGACCAGCGGCGCGGCATGCACGCCGAGCAGGAGTACGTGTTTCACGGGCCGCCGCCGCGCGCCGGCACGCGGCTCACCGCGCGCTCGCGCATCACCGAGATCTACGAGAAGCAGGGGCGGCGCGGCGGCACGCTCACGTTCTGCGTGATGGTCACCGAGTTCCGCGACGCGGACGGCAAGCTGGTGGCGGAGGCGAAGCTCACCGGCGTCGAGACCGCGCAGCCGCCCGAGCCCGCCGGGGAGAAGCCGTGAGCGCGCCGCGCTGGAGCGAGCTGCGCGAAGGCGTCGGGCCGGAGCCGCTCGTGCTCGGTCCGCTCACGCGCACCGACTTCGTGCAGTACCAGGGCGCGTCGGGCGATCTGAACCCGGTGCACCACGACGAGCCGTTCGCGCGCGCGGCCGGCTATCCCGCGGTGCTCGGCGTCGGCATGTTCCAGGCGGGCGCGCTGGCGGCGTGGGCGGCGGCGTGGCTCGGCCCGGAGAACGTGCGCCGCGTGCGCGTGCGCTGGAAGGAGCCGGTGTGGCCCGGCGACGTGCTCACGCTGCGCGCCTCGATCGCGCGCGCGTACGAAGAGAGCGGCGAGCGCCGTGTCGACGTGCAGCTCGCGTGCACCCGCCAGACCGGCGCCACCGCCGTCGAGGGCAGCGCCACGTTCGTGGTCCCCGCTTAGTGCAGCGCCGACGTGACTTCGGGATTTTCGCCGGCGAATTTCGTCTGCAGGAACTTGAGCGCGGCGGCGTCGGACTTGAGGTTGCCGTCGAAGAACGACGCGGCGATGGCGTCGGTGAGGTCGTGCTGGCGGTCGGCGGCGAGCGAGGGATCCATCGGCGTGCCGGTGCACGCCATCGGGCACACCGAGGTATCGGACGAGATGCCGTCCGATTCGCCGCCGAGCGCGGCGAACGAATTCACGCCGGTGGCGCCGGCGATCGCCGAGCAGCCGATGCGATCGTAGTTCATCGACGGGTCGAGCACCGACGCCAGCGCGGCGAAGCCGGTGTGCGAGCCGCGCGCCAGCGTGATGAGCTGCTTCGGATCCTGCGCCATGCCGAACGAGCGCACCGCGTTCGCCTGGATCGGCACGATCAGATCGGCGTCGCCGGCGAGCAGCACCAGCGGCACCTTCGCCGTCGAGAAGAACGTCGCGGTCAAGAAGCACGACGGCGGCGCGATCGCCAGCGCGGCGCGGATGCGCGAGTCGCGCAGCTTGTCGTGGTACGTCACCAAGAGCGTGGTCAAGCCGCCGAGCGACAGCCCCGACGCGGCGATGCGCTGCCCGTCGACGGCGCCGGCGATCGCGCTGCCGGGCGTGGCCGACTGCGCCAGCACTTGATCGATCACGAAGCGCGCGTCGGCCGGCTGATTGGGCGTGTCGGCGAGCGTCGCGCCGCCGGGCGCCGAGCCGTTCGACAGCGGATATTGCGGCGACGCGACGACGTAGCCGTGGCTGGCGAGGTGCTCGGCGAGGTAGTGCTCGCCGCGGTTGTCGTCGTGGAAGCCGTGGCTGTGCAGGACGAGCGGGAACGGACCGCCGGCGGCGATCGCGGCGTCGATGGTCGTGCCGTCGGCGTGGCCGGCCGCGGGATACCACACCACCGTCGGCAAGGTGCGCGTCGGCGCGCCGGCGTAGCTGCCGTTCGGCGGCGTCGCGCGGCTCGCGTCGACGAACGTGAAGGTGTGCTCGCCGACGGCGAACGATCCCGGCGCGACGTAGTCGGCGGTGTGCTTGTCGGCGGCGCTGCACGCGGTGAACGAGAGGAAGATCGCGATCAGGTAGGTTCGCATGGGCACCGGCGCGCGATGGTTCGCGCCACGTTGAGCCAGGCCAATTGCCCCGGCGTGATGAACGGCTTTCCGGAAGTCATCAGGCACACGCTGATGTCGCGATCGGGATCGGCCCACGCCGCCACGTTGGTGAAGCCGATGTGGCCGTACGCGCGCGGCGTGCGGTGCCCGTACAAGCTGAGCCAGCGGCTGCCGAGCATGAAGCCCATTCCGTAGCGGATGGGCACGCCGAGGAACGAGTCGATCTCGAGGTAGCTCTGCTCCGCCACCGCGCGCCGCACCGTGCGCGACTCGAACACGCGTTTGCCGTCGAGCTCGCCGCCGCGCAAGAGCAGCTCGAAGAAGCGCGAGCCCTCCTCCGCCGTGCCGATGATGTTCCCCGACGGCACCACCGCCGTGAGAAAGCGCGACGCGTTCGACAGCCGCACCGCCTCGTGGATGCCGACGCCGAGCGAGCGCTCGACCAGCCACGAGTACGGCGGCAGCGCCGGCGCGCCGGTGAACGCGTTCTCGGCGACGAGATCGATCTTCTCGCGCGGCACGCCGTAATCGAACGACTCGAAGCCGAGCGGCGCGCGCACCTCGTCGCGGTAGTACGCGCGCAGATCGCGCCCGGTCACACGCCGCACGATCTCGCCGAGCACGAACCCGCCGGTGAACGCGTGATACGACAGGCGGCGGCCCGGCACCGAGATCGGCCGCGTCCGGCAGATCACGTCGAGGATGCGCTCCGGATCGGAGAGCAGCTCGAGATCCATCTTGGTCCCCGGCACCGACGGAATGCCCGCTCGGTGCGTCAGGATGTGGCGGATCGTCACCCACTCCTTGCCGTGCTGCGCGAACTCCGGGATGTACTCGGCCACCGCGTCGTCGAGGCGGACGGCGCCGCGCTCGTCGAGCATGTGGATCAGCATCGCGGTGATCGCCTTCGATCCCGAATACAAGTTGAACAGCGAGTCGTAGCGGATCGGGATGCGCCGCACGTCGGGCGGATCGGTCGGCGCGTTGCCGCGCAGGTGGCCGACGGCGCGCTCGAGCATGACGTGCCCGCGGCGGCGCACGCACAGCGCGATCGCCGGATGCAGGCCGGTCTTGTAGAGCGCGAGCACCGCGTCCCACATCGCCTCGACGTCGGCGGCGGCGAGACCGCCCTCGCGCGGATCGACCTCGCGCGGGCTGTGGCTCTCCACCTCGTGAGGCGGATACGAGCGCACGTGACTCGAAATCCAGCGTGGCGGGCGCACCAGCACTAGCGTGCCTCCGGAACCCGGGCGGCGTCGAGAAAAGCCGGACGCTCGCCGCCGCCGTGCACCAGCAGCGTCGCGCCGGTGACGAAGCGGGCGAGCGGCGAGGCGAACAGCAGGCACGCGTCGGCGACGTCCGCGGGCTCGCCGAGCCGGCCCATCGGCACCGTCGCGGCGACGCGCGCTTGCGCGGCCGCGTCGCCGTAGTAGAGCTCGGCCTGCTCGGTGCGGATCGGCCCGGCGGCGATCGCGTTGACGCGCACCTTCGGCGCCCACTCGACGGCGAGCGAGCCGGTGAGGTTGAGCAGGCCCGCCTTCGCGGCGCCGTACGCGGCCGAGCCGGGCGACGGGCGCAGGCCGCTCACGCTGGCGATGTTGACGATCGCGCCGCCGTCGGGCTGCGCCTGCATGACGGCGTTGGCGGCCTGCGCGAAGTGGAGCGGCGCGAGCAGGTTGAGCGTCACGATCGCCGACGAGAAGCGCGGCGACGCGGTGGCGGCGGCGGCCGGCGGCGATCCGCCCGCGTTGTTGACGAGCACGTCGAGGCGGCCGAAGCGCTCCTTGCACGCGGCGATCACGCGGCCGATCTGCTCCGGCTCGCGCACGTCGGCGGCGACGAACAGCGCCTCCCGATTGCCGGCGACGATCGCTCGCTCCGGCGTCTTGCGCGCGCACACGATCACATCGGCGCCCGCGGCGAGAAAGCGCTCCGCGATCGCGCGGCCGATGCCTTTGGTCCCGCCCGTGACGACGACCACGCGACCCGAAAGCTCGACTGAAACACGTTCCATTTGCGTTGACAGGACGGAGTAGAACATGTTTCACTTTGGGTGTCGAGGGCCAATGAGCATCACGTGCACGATCGAGGCGGGAGTGGCGGAGGTGGTGATCGATCGGCCGCCGGTGAACGCGCTCGACGTCGCCGGGTGGAACGCCATCGCCGAGGCGCTGCGCTCGGCCGGCGCCGATCCGTCGGTGCGCGTGGCGGTGCTCGCCGCCGCGCCGGGCGCGCGCGGCTTTTGCGCCGGCGTCGACATCAAGGAGCTGGAGCGCGCCGGCGCCGAGGCGCTGATCGCGGTCAATCGCGCGTGCTTCGCCGCGTTCGCCGCGGTGTACGAGTGCGAGGTGCCGGTGATCGCCGCCGTGCACGGCTTCTGCCTCGGCGGCGGCATCGGCATCGTCGGCAACGCCGACTTGATCGTCGCCTCGAGCGACGCCAGCTTCGGCCTTCCGGAAGTCGATCGCGGCGCGCTCGGCGCGGCCACGCACCTCGCGCGCCTGGTGCCGCACCACCGCATGCGCGCGATGGTCTACACCGGCGCGCGCGCCTCGGCCGCCGAGCTGCACGCCTTCGGCTCGGTGCTGCGCGTCGTCGAGAAGCCGGCGCTGCGCGACGCCGCGCGCGCGCTCGCCGCCGAGATCGCCGCCAAGTCGCCGACGGTGATGCGCGCCGCCAAGCAGTCGCTCAACGGCATCGATCCCGTCGACGTGCGCAAGAGCTACCGCTACGAGCAGGGCTTCACCTACGAGCTGCACCTCACCGGCGTCGCCGACGAGGCGCGCCGCGCGTTCGTGGAAAAGCGCGCCGCGCAATTCAAGAAGTAGAGGAGGTCATGGCCGACAAACGCATCAGCGAAGCCGAGGTCGTGGCGCGGCTCTCGGACGGCATGACCATCGGCATCGGCGGCTGGGGCTCGCGCCGCAAGCCGATGTCGCTGGTGCGCGCGATCCTGCGCTCGCCCTTGCGCGACCTCACGATCGTCTCGTTCGGCGGCCCGGACGTCGGGCTGCTCTGCGCGGCCAACAAGGTGCGCAAGCTGGTGTACGGCTTCGTGTCGCTCGACTCGATCCCGCTCGAGCCGCATTTTCGGGCGGCGCGGCAGCGCGGCGCCGTCGAGGTGGTGGAGCTCGACGAGGGCATGCTGCAGTGGGGGCTCTACGCGGCGTCGCTGCGGCTGCCGTTTTTGCCGACGCGCGCGGGGCTCGGCTCCGACGTGCTCGTGCACCATCCCGAGCTGCGCACGGTGCGCTCGCCGTACGCCGACGGCGAGGAGCTGGTGGCGATGCCGGCGCTCGCGCTCGACGCCGCGCTGGTGCACGCGAACCGCGCCGACGCGCAGGGCAACGGGCAGCTGCTCGGGCCCGATCCGTTCTTCGACGATTTATTTTGCGGCGCAGCAAAGCAGCGCTTCCTCTCGTGCGAGCGCGTGGTGCCGACGGAGGAGCTGGCGCTGGCGCCGCTCGGGACGCTGCGCTTGAACCGCATGCTGATCGACGGCGTGGTCGAGGCGCCGCTCGGCGCCCACTTCACCGACTGCGAGCCCGACTACGGCCGCGACGAGGCGTTCCAGCGCGAGTACGCCGACAGCGCCGCCGATCCGCAGAAGTGGCGCGCGTTCGCCGACAAATATTTGTCGCTCGACCACGACGCGTACCGGCGGGCGGTGGCGAGATGAGCGAGCAACCGAGCGAGCGCGACTTCAGCCTCGCCGACTTGTGCGTCGTCGCGTGCGCCGAGGCGTGGCGCGGCGACGGCGAGATCCTCGCCAGCCCGATCGGCCTCGTGCCCTCGCTCGGCGCCAAGCTGGCGCGCGCCACGTTCGCGCCCGACCTGCTGCTCACCGACGGCGTCGCGCGGCTGGTCAACGCCGCCGGCGTGGTCGAGGGCTGGCTGCCCTATCGCGCGGTGTTCGACGTCGTGTGGTCGGGGCGCCGCCACGTGATGATGGGCGCGACGCAGATCGATCGCTTCGGCAACCAGAACATCGCCTCGATCGGCGAGTTCGCGAAGCCGCGCGCGCAGCTCCTCGGGCCGCGCGGCGCGCCGGGCAACACCATCAATCACGCCACCAGCTACTTCGTGCCGCAGCACTCGGCCAAGGTCTTCGTCGAGCGCGTCGACTACGTGTGCGGGCTCGGCTACGACCGCGCGGCGAAGCTCGGCGCGGGCGGGCGCTTCCACCGCATCGCGCGCGTGGTGACGAACCTGGCGGTGCTCGACTTCGAGACCGCCGATCGCGCCATGCGGATCGCGTCGCTGCATCCCGGCGTCACCGTCGAGGACGTGGCGGCAAAGACCGGCTTCGCGCTGCACGTGCCGCCGAGCGTGCCGACGACGCGCGCGCCCACCGTCGAGGAATTGCGGATCATCCGCGCGCTCGATCCCGACGGTCGCGCGCAAAAGGAATTGTCGTGAGCATTTGCGAAGCAAATGCGATCAATAGTGGGTCTCCGCTCACGTCGCGCGGAGCGCGTACGTGAGCGCGCTGCACACGCGCATCTGCGATCTGTTCGGGATTCGCTACCCGATCGTGCAGACGGGAATGGGCTGGGTCGCGGGGCCGCGGTTGTGCGCGGCCACCAGCGCGGCGGGCGGGCTCGGCGTGCTGGCGTCGGCGACCATGACGCTCGAACAATTACGCGCCGCGATCGCCGACGTGAAGTCGCGCACCGCCGCGCCGTTCGGCGTCAACCTGCGCACCGATCAGCCGGACATCGTCGAGCGCGCGCGCCTGCTCATCGACGAGCGCGTCAAGGTCGCCAGCTTCGCGCAGGCGCCGAGCCGCGAATTGATCCAGCGGCTCAAAGACGGCGGCGTGCTCACCGTGCCCACCGTCGGGCAGCGGCGCCACGCGGAGAAGGTCGCGTCGTGGGGCGTCGACGCGGTGATCGCGCAGGGCCACGAAGGCGGCGGCCACACCGGCCCGGTGCCGACGACGCTGCTGCTCCCCGACGTGTGCGACGCGGTCGACATCCCGGTGCTCGGCGCGGGCGGATTCTTCGACGGGCGCGGCCTGGTCGCGGCGCTCGCCTACGGCGCGAGCGGCATCGCCATGGGCACGCGCTTTCTGCTGACGAAGGAGAGCACCGTGCCCGCGTCGGTGAAGCAGGTGTACCTCGCCACCGAGCTGACCGGCACCACGGTCACGCGCGCCGTCGACGGCGTGCCGCAGCGGGTGATCGTGACGCCGTTCATCGCGCGGCTCGAGCGCTCGGGCTGGCTCGGGCGCCTCGCGCGCGCGGTCGCGCACGCGTGGGCGTTTCGCAAGCTGACCGGCGAATCGGTGTGGGCGCTGCTCAAGGAGGGCTGGGCGATGAAGCGGCGCCAGGGGCTCAGCCTCGGCCAGACGACCATGGCGGCGTCGGCGCCGATGCTGACCAAGGCGGCGCTGGTCGACGGGCGGCCCGACTGCGGCATTTTGCCCACCGGGCAGAACGTCGGCGTGATCGACGAATTGCCGTCGGTGGCCGAGCTGATCGCGCGCATCGTGCGCGAGGCCGAGGACGTGCTGGCGCAACTTTCGGCCGGCGCCGTCGTCGAGAAAAGAGCGCTGCCATGAGCATTTGCGAAGCAAATGCGATCAACAATGACGCGCGGGCTTGGCCGCGTGGAGCGCGGCCATGACCGAAGAAGCCGACGTCGTCCTCTATGAAAAGCGCGAGCGCGTCGCGATCATGACGATGAACCGCGTTCAGTTCCGCAACGCGCAGAACGCGCGCATGACCTACGCGCTCGACGCCGCGTTCACCCGCGCCGCCGCCGACGACGACGTGGCGGTGATCGTGCTCGCCGGCGCCGGCCCGCACTTCTCCGCCGGCCACGACATCGGCACGCCCGGCCGCGACATCCACAAGCCGTTCGCGCGCGTCGCCACCACCTGGTGGGATCACGCCGACAAAGCGGGCGCCGAGAACGGGTTCGTGCGCGAGCAGGAGCTGTACCTCGGCATGTGCCGCCGCTGGCGCGATCTGCCCAAGCCGACGATCGCGATGGTGCAGGGCGCGTGCATCGCCGGCGGGCTGGCGCTCGCGTGGTGCTGCGATCTGATCGTCGCCGCCGACGACGCGTTCTTCTCCGACCCGGTGCTCAAGATGGGAATTCCAGGCGTCGAGTACTTCGCGCATCCGTTCGAGCTGAATCCGCGGCTGGCGAAAGAGTTCTTGTTCACCGGCGAGCGCTTCGATGCGCGGCGCGCGCTCGCGGCCGGGATGATCAACCGCGTGGTCGAACGCGCGGCGCTCGAGGGCGAGACGCTGGCGCTGGCGCGGCGCATCGCCGAGATGCCGCGCTTCGCGCTCGCGCTCGCCAAAAAGGCGATCAACCAGGCCGAGGATCGCATGGGCCTGCGCGACGTGATGGACGCGACCTACGCGCTGCACCACCTCGCGCACGCGCACAACTCGCTCACGTCGGCCGATCACCTCGGCGGGCAGGACGCGAAGTCGATGAAGAAGGACAAGTAGTGGACCTCGAGCTCGACGAGCGCGAGCGCAAGTTCCGCGACGACGCGCGCGCGTGGCTCGAGGCGAACGTGCCGCGGCCGCCGCTGCCGTCGGGCGACACCGCCGACGGCTTCGCGCAGTGCCGCGCGTGGGAGCGCAGGCTGTTCGACGCCGGCTGGGCGGCGGTGTCGTGGCCGCGCGAGTACGGCGGGCGCGGCGCGAATTTGTTCGAGTGGCTGATCTTCGAGGAGGAGTACTGGCGCTCGGGCGCGCCGCAGCGGGTGACGCAGAACGGGATCTTCCTGCTGGCGCCGACGCTGTTCGAATTCGGAAGCGACGAGCAGAAGCGACGCATCCTGCGCCGCATGGCCGCCGCCGACGACGTCTGGGCGCAGGGCTGGTCGGAGCCGAACGCGGGATCCGATCTCGCGGCGATCCAGAGCCGCGCGGTGCGCGACGAGCGGCGCGGCGGCTGGCTGCTCTCGGGACAGAAGACGTGGTGCTCGCGCGGCGCGTTCTGCGACTGGATGTTCGGGCTGTTTCGCTCCGACCCGGGCGCCGAGCGCCACCGCGGGCTCACCTACTTCCTCGTGCCGCTCGCCGCCGACGGCGTGACCGTGCGCGCGGTCGCGCGCCTCGACGGCGAGCCCGGCTTCGCCGAGGTCTTTCTCGACGGCGTGTTCGTGCCCGATCGCGACGTGCTCGGCGAAGTGCACAAAGGTTGGGACGTGGCGATGGCCACTGCCGGCTCGGAGCGCGGGCTCAGCTTGCGCAGCCCCGGCCGCTTTCTCGCCACCGCCGCGCGTCTCGTCGAGCTGTATCGCCGCCGCGGCGCCGCCGCCGATCCGTGCCTGCGCGACGCGGTCGCGCGCGCGTGGATGGACGCCGAGGCCTATCGCCTCTACACGCTGGCGATGGTCACCCGCCTCGCCGACGGCGCGAAGCTCGGCCCCGAGGCGAGCCTCAACAAAATTTTCTGGTCCGAGCTGGACGTGCGGCTGCACGAGACCGCGCTCGCGCTGTGCGGCCCCGCCGCCGAGCTCGTCGACGGCGCCGAGGATGCCGTCGACGGCGGCGCGTGGATGAAGGGCTGGCAGTTCGCGCTCGCCGGGCCGATCTACGCCGGCACCAACGAGATCCAACGCAACGTCGTCGCCGAGCGCGTGCTCGGTTTGCCGCGGAGGTAGCGTGCGCTTCGCGTTCACCGACGAGCAGCGGCTGTTTCAGAAGAGCATGCGCGAGTGGTGCGAGCGCGACTGCCCGCCGGCCGCGGTGCGCGCGGCGTGGACGAGCGAGAGCGGGCGCGCGCCCGAGCGCTGGGCGAAGCTGGCGGAGTTGGGCGTGCTCGGCGTGGCGGCGCCGGAGTCTTTCGGCGGGCTCGGCGGCGGCGCGCTCGACTGGGTGCTCGTGCTCGAAGAGGCGGGACGCGCGGCGCTGCCCGAGCCGCTGCTCGAGACCGCGGTGGTCGGCGTGCCGCTCCTCGTCGAGACCGCCGCGGCGTGGGATCGCGCGGGCGAGTGGATCACGCGCGCGGCGGCGGGCGAGGCGATCTTCGCCGTCGGGCTCGACGGCAACCTGGTCGCGGACGCGCACGTCGCCGACTTGATCCTGTTCGCCGGCGCGGGCGACGCGCTCTACGCCGTCGAGCGCGCGGGCCTTCCACTGCCGCTGCGCGCGCAGCCTTCGGTCGACGGCGCGCGGCGGCTGTTTCGCGTCGAGCCGCAGCCGGGCCCGGGCGTCGTCCGGCTCGGCGAAGGACCGGCGCTGCGGCGGCCGCTCGGGGACGCGCGCGATCGCGGCGCGCTCGGCGCGGCGGCGGAATTGCTCGGCGTGGCGCAGCACCTGCTCGACGCCACCGTCGAGTACGTCAAGGTGCGGCGCCAGTTCGGCCAGGCGGTCGGCAGCTTTCAAGCGATCAAGCACCAGCTCGCCGACGCGCTGGTGAAGCTCGAGTTCGCGCGTCCCGTGGTGTATCGCGCCGCCGATTCGCTCGCGCGCGCGCTGCCCGATCGCGCGGCGCACGTGTCGATGGCCAAGGCCGCGGCGTCGGAGGCGGCGCTCGTGGTCGCGCGCGCGGCGCTGCAGTGTCACGGCGCGATCGGCTACAGCTTCGAGCACGATCTGCATCTATGGATGAAGCGCGCGTGGGCGCTCGCCGTCGCATGGGGCGACGCCGCCTGGCACCGCGCGCGCGTGGCGAGCGCAATTCTCGACGGAGGAACGGTTCATGGCTGAGGCATTCATCATCGACGCGGTGCGCACGCCGGTCGGAAAAAAGGGCGGCGCGCTGAGCAAGATCCACCCGGCCGATCTCGGCGCGCACGTGCTCAAGGAGCTGGTGGCGCGCGCCAAGATCGATCCCGCCGCCGTCGAGGACGTGGTGTTCGGCTGCGTCGACGCCATCGGGCCGCAGGCGGGCGACGTCGCGCGCACCGCGTGGCTCGCCGCCGGTTTGCCGGAGGAAGTTCCCGGCGTGACCATCGATCGGCAGTGTGGCTCGTCGCAGCAGGCGCTGCACTTCGCCGCGCAGGCGGTGATGAGCGGCACCAGCGATCTCGTCATCGCCGGCGGCTTGCAGAACATGAGCGCGATCCCGATCGGCTCGTCGTGGCGCGTGGGCGAGCAGTTCGGCTTTCGCGAGCCGTTCGGCGGCTCGCGCGGCTGGCAGGCGCGCTATGGCGATCAGCCGATCTCGCAGTTCCGCGCCGCCGAGATGATCGCCGAGAAGTGGCACGTCTCGCGCGAGGACATGGAGCGCTTCGCCTTCGAGAGCCACCGCCGCGCGGTGCGCGCGCTCGACGAGAAACGGTTCGCGCGCGAGCTCGCGCCGCTCGCCGGGCTCGAGCACGACGAGGGCCCGCGGCGCGACACGTCGCTGGAGAAGATGGCCACGCTCAAGCCGCTGGCCGAGAACGGACGCATCACCGCCGCGCTGTCGAGCCAGATCTCCGACGGCGCGGCCGCGATCCTGGTCGCCTCCGAGCGCGCGGTGAAGCAGCACGGTTTGAAACCGCGCGCGCGCGTGCACCACCTGAGCGTGCGCGGCGCCGACCCGGTGTGGATGCTGACCGCGCCGATCCCGGCGACGCGCTGGGCGCTGGAGAAGACCGGCCTCAGCCTCGAGCAGATCGATCGCGTCGAGATCAACGAGGCGTTCGCGTCGGTGGTGCTCGCCTGGCAAAAAGATCTCGGCGCCGATCCCGAGCGCGTGAACCACAACGGCGGCGCGATCGCGCTCGGCCATCCGCTCGGCGCCACCGGCGCGCGCCTGATGACCTCCCTCATTAATGAGCTGGAGCGCACCGGCGGCCGCTACGGCCTGCAGACGATGTGCGAAGGCGGCGGTCAGGCCAACGTCACCATCATCGAGCGATTGGGATGATCGCGCGCGCGGCGATCGCCGTCGTCATCGCGGCGATCGCGCCGCCGGCGTTCGGCGATTCGCGCGAGGTGCACGTCGAGTCGCGCGCGGTCGCCGGCTCCAAGGTGCTCGAACTGGTGGTCACCGGCGTGATCGACGCGCCGCCCGGCCGCGTGATCGCCATGCTCTCCGACGTCGAGGCGTACCCGGCGCTGATGTGGCCGACGATCCTCGCCAAGGTGCTCGCGCGCGAGGGCGACACGCTGTGGTGCTACATGGTGATCGATCCGCCGATCATCGAGAAGCGCGACTACTGCATGAAGATCACGGTCACGCGTCTCGCCGACGGCGGCTTCAAGAGCGAGTGGATCGACGCGCCCGATCGCTGCCCGCCGCCGGCGCACGGGATCCTGCGCATCGTGCGTAACGTCGGCTCGTGGGAGCTGCACCCGCAGGCGGACGGCAAGACGTTCGCGCGCTACACGCAGCACTCGGATCCGGGCGGCTCGGTGCCGACGTGGATCGTCAACAACATGTCGGCGAAGGCGATGCCGGACATCTTCAACGCCGTCAGGCGCGCGGTGACGCTGCCGCGCTACGCGAATAGAGGAGGACCATGACGCGCATCTGCGAAGGACGCGTCGCGATCGTGACCGGCGCGGGGCGCGGCATCGGCCGCGCGCACGCGCTCGAACTGGCGCGTCACGGCGCGCGCGTGGTGGTGAACGATCTCGGCACGGCGCTCGACGGAAACGGCCGCGCGGCGGAGGGCGGGCCGGCCGCGGAGGTGGCCGCGGAGATCGGCGCGCTCGGCGGCGAGGCGATCATTAATAATGATGACGTCGCCGATTGGCAGGGCGCGCGGCGGTTGGTGGCGGCGGCGATCGATCGCTTCGGGCGGCTCGACGTGGTGGTCAACAACGCCGGGTTCGTGCGCGATCGCATGCTGGTGTCGGCGGGCGAAGACGAGTGGGACGCGGTGGTGCGCGTGCACTTGAAGGGGCACTTCTGCGTCACGCGCCACGCCGCCGAACATTGGCGCGCGCGCGCGAAGGCGGGCGAGCCGGTGGACGCGCGCATCATCAACACGTCGTCGGGCGCGGGGCTGCGCGGCTCGGTCGGGCAGGCGGCGTACTCGGCGGCGAAGGCGGGCATCGCGGCGCTCACGCTGGTCGAGGCGGCGGAGCTCGGGCGCTACGGCGTCACCGCCAACGCCGTCGCGCCGGCCGCGCGCACGCGCATGACCGAGCAGGTGTTCGCCGAGATGATGAAGCGGCCCGAGTCCGGCTTCGACGCGATGGATCCTGCGAACGTCGCGCCGCTGGTCGTGTGGCTCGCCAGCGCCGATTCGCGCGACGTCACCGGCCGCGTGTTCGAAGTGCAGGGCGGGCTCATCGCGCTCGCCGACGGTTGGCGCGCCGGCCCGCAAATCAACCGCGACTCCCGCTGGCCCGCCGCCGACGTCGGGCCCGCCGTCCGCAAGCTCCTCGCCGAATCGAAGCCACCCGAAAAAGTCTACGGCACCTAGTTGATCGAACGACCGCTGCATCTCGCGCGGGGGTGTGGAAATCGTTTTTCGCCGGACGCTCGCATACGCCGTGCTCGCCGCCGCTGCTGCGCAGCAGCGGCTGTGCGCGGCACGTGCTTCGCTCGATTCGTCGCTGGCATCCTCGCGCAGACGCGAGGAGCGCTCCTCAACGCCGGCGAAAAACGATTTCCACACCCCCGCGCTCATTTTCGCTACGTGTTAAGCCGTCTGAGGCCAGGGTGTCAAAAGCCCTCAGAATGCCGATTTGAGCTGGTTTAGCAGTAACGAACCAAGCAGTGGTCGTTCCTTGGTTAGCGCGCTCCGGCGTCGGGGGTCTCTAGGTCGGCGATGAGTTGTTCGACGGCTTTGCGTTGCGGGGGGTCGGGTTTGCGGGTGAGGAAGGCGCGGTAGGCGGCGAGCGCGGCCTTGCGTTCGCCGTTCATGCGGCGCGCCTGGGCGATGTTGAAGAGTACCGCGGGCTCGTCGGCGAACGCCATCGCGCGCTCGAGCTTCGCCGCGGCTTCGCCGAATTTGCCGTCGTCATAGAGGTGCACGCCTTCGGTGAACAGGCGGCGCGCGGCTTCGCGATCGCTCGCCGACGGCGCGCCCGGCCGCTTCTGCGGCACCGAAGAGTCGGCCGGCGCCGGCGAAGCGACGAGCAGCAGCAAGGCGATCGCGCGCGCGCTCATGCGCGTTGTACGCCCGCCGCCTCGCGCGCCTTCTCGCGCAGCACGTACTTGAGCACCTTGCCGACGGCGCTGAGCGGCAGCTCGCCGACGAGCTCGACGAAGCGCGGCGCCTTGTAGTTGGCCATCTCGCGCCGCGCCCACTCGATCAGCTCATCGGGCGTGACGCTCGCGCCGGGCCGCGGCACCACGAACGCGTAGCCGACTTCGCCCAGCCGCGCGTCGGGCACGCCGACCACCGCCGCCTGCGCGATCGCCGGATGCCCGAGCAGCAGGTTCTCGATCTCCGCCGGATACGCGTTGAACCCGCCGACGATGAACATGTCCTTGATGCGATCGGTGATGCGCAGGTTGCCGCGCTCGTCCATCACGCCCACGTCGCCGGTGCGCAGCCAGCCGTCGCGATCGATCGCCTGCGCGGTCGCGGCCTCGTCCTCCCAGTAGCCGCGCATCACGTTGTAGCCGCGCGCGCAGACCTCGCCCGCGCGGCCGCGCGGACACTCGACGCCGTCGCCGTCGACCACGCGCACCTCGACGCCGGGGATGGCGCGCCCCGACGTGGCGGCGATGGTCTCGAGCGCGTCGTCGCGCCGGCACATGGTCACCACGCCGCACGACTCGGTGAGCCCGTACGCGGTGAGCACGGTGGCGAAGCCGAGCTCGTCGCGCATGCGCCGCACCAGCTCGACCGGGATCGCCGCCGCGCCGGTGACCGCCAGGCGCAGGCTCGACAGATCGCGGCGCGCGCGATCGGCGTGGTGCAGCAGCGCTTGATACAGCGTCGGCGGGCCGGGCAGCACGGTGACGCGCTCGCGCTCGATGCGCTCGAGCACGCGCGCCGGATCGAAGATCGGCTGCGGCAGGCACGTCGCGCCGGTGATCAGGCACGCGAGCCAGCCGGCTTTGTAACCGAACGTGTGGAAGTACGGATTGACCACGAGGTAGCGATCGCCGGCGTCGAGCCCGACGATCTCGCTCCACGCGCGGAAAACGCCGAGCGTCTGCGCGTGCGAGCAGGCGACGCCCTTCGGCCGGCCGGTGGTGCCGGCGGTGAAGATCAGATCGGAGAGATCGTCGGGCACGACGGCGCGCGCTCGCTCGGCCGCCTCGCCGGCCGTGATCGCGGCGGCGCGCGCGCGAAACGCGTCCCACGACAGCGTGCCCGCCGGCGCCGCGCCGCGCGCGACCACGATCGTCTCCAGCGCCGGCAGCGCCGCGCCCGACTCGCGCA
>DASREC010000510.1:0-5460 GCA_035652295.1 Polyangia bacterium | reverse complement strand
CGGCCTCCCGTTTGCCGCGGGAACGTACACGTAGTCGCGCTACGAAAGCAATTGCTGGCGCGCTAGCCGGCGATCTCGACGGCGCGCACTTCGCGAATGACGGTGACCTTGATCTGCCCCGGGAACGTCAGCTCGTCGGAGATCTGGCGCGCGATCTCGCTCGACAGCTCGACGGCGCGCTCGTCGGTGACGCGATCTTCCTGCACGTAGACGCGCACCTCGCGGCCGCCCTGCACCGCGAACGCGCGCTCGACGCCCGAGAAGCGCCCGCCGATGCGCTCGAGCGCCTCGAGCCGCTCGGCGTAGTTGTCGTCCTGCTGCCGCCGCGCGCCCGGCCGCGCGCCCGACATCGCGTCGGCGGCGGCGACCAGCGACGCGTAGACGGTGTTCATCGGCTCCTCGAGGTGGTGCGCGCCGATGGCGTTCGCCACCACCTCCGCTTCGCCGAGCCGCCGCGCGTAGTCGGCGCCGATCACCGCGTGCGATCCGTCGATGGCGTGCGTCAGCGCCTTGCCGATGTCGTGCATCAGCGCCGCGCGCCGCGCCAGCTTGACGTCGAGCCCCAGCTCCGACGCCATCATGCCGCACAGGAACGCCGCCTCGATGGCGTGCTTCCACTGGTTCTGCGTATACGACGTGCGCCAGTTGAGCCGCCCGACGAGCCGCACGATGTCGGGATGCGAGCGCGGAATCTCCAGCTCCTTGAACGCGCGCTTGCCGAGCTCGAACACCTCGCGCTCGAGCTCCTCCTTGATCGCCTCGGCCTGCTTCTTGGCGTCGCCGTTCTTGACGCCGTTCTTGCCCCAGCGATGGATCGCGCGGCGCGCGATCTCGCGGCCGAACGAGTCCTGCCCTTCGAGCCGGATCGCCGAGCCGTCGTCGGCGAGCGTCAGCTTGATGTTGGCGACCTCCTCGAGGACAACCAGGTTCGAGTTCTCCGGGCCGGCGATGCGCGGCGCGGAGCCCGGCAGGAGCGGCAGGTTCG
Organism: Polyangia bacterium; assembly: GCA_035652295.1. Taxonomy (GTDB): domain Bacteria; phylum Myxococcota_A; class Polyangia; order Palsa-1104; family Palsa-1104; genus DASREC01. The sequence goes on along the minus strand of DASREC010000510.1, from coordinate 4,475 downwards.
AAAGTAACCGCTCAGTTAGATAATGTCCCTGGTAGCGCTGGATGGCGATGCCCATCACGCGCTTGGCTTCGCGGCCGTGCTCGGCGTCGTTGAGCCCCTGCTCGACGCGGCGCACGCGCTCGGCGGCGGCGGCCTTGGCCTCCTCCACCCACTCGTTGACCAGCCGCCCGCGCACGTCGGCGCGCTGCTCGCCCGAGGCGCGCTCGAGCGCGCGCAGCGCTTCGTCCTCGACGCGCTTGCGATCGTCCTCGAGCTGCTTGCGGCGCGCCTCGGCCGCCTTGAGCGCCACCTCGCGCTCCTCGACCGCCGCCGCGCGCGCGATCACCCGCTGCTCGCCGACGGAAAATTCGCCCGCGCGCCGGCCCAGCTCGTCCTCGCGGCGCTGCAGCTCGCGCTCGCGGCGGCTCGCCTCGTCGTGCGCGGCGCGCTTGAGCTCGAGCAATTTTTCGCGCGACTGCGCGTCGGCGGCCGCGCGCTCGGCGGCCACGGCCGCGCGCGCCGTCTCCAGCACCGCGCGCGCCTCCGCCGCGGCCGCGTCCGCCTCCACGCGCCGCCGCTCGACGGCCGTCCGGCGCGCGAGCATCCACGCGCCGCCAAAGATCACCACCGCCGCGAGCACGAAGGGCAGCACCTCCGCCAGCATTGGCCGGACCCTCGCCCGAGTCAAGCGCCGCGCGGGCGCGCCGCCACTAATCGCAGGAAAAATTCACCATGGGCGAAACGTTTTCCTTTCGCAGAGCGTCAAATCCAAGAAAGGAGGAGCGCACCATGGCCCGCTTGGTCCCCGAGGACGACGGGTTCAACGCGTACCTCAACGCCATCTCGCGATTCGAGCCGCTCGACCGCGAGGTGGAGCTCAGGCTCGCCCGCCGCTGGCTCAAGCGCGGCGATCGCGACGCCGCCCATCAGCTCGTGCAAGCCCACCTGCGCTTCGTCGTCAAGATCGCCAACTCGTACCGCGGCTACGGGCTGCGCGTGGCCGATCTCGTCGAGGAGGGCAACATCGGGCTGCTCGAGGCGGTGCGGCGCTTCGATCCCGATCGCAACCTGCGCTTCATGACGTACGCGGCCTACTGGATCCGCGCGTACATCCTGGCGCACGTGCTCAAGCAGTGGTCGCTGGTCGGCGTCGGCACCGGGCCGCTCCAGTCGAAGCTGTTCTTCCGCATGGCGCGCGAGCGGGCAAAGATCACCAGCGCGCTCGGCGGCTCGGCGGGCGAAGGCCAGGTCGAGGAGCTGCTGGCCAAGAAGTTCAACACCACGCCCGAGCGCATCCGCGACATGACCGGCCGCCTCGACGGAAAAGATCTGTCGCTCGACGCGGCCGCGTATCGCGACGGCAGCGCCACCGCGCTCGACCTCCTGCCCGACGACGCGTCCGAGGGCCAGGAGGATCGCGCCGCGCGCGTGCAGCGCGACGACCTGGTGCGCGATCGCATCCAGTGCCTGATGCGCGGCCTTACGCCGCGCGAGCGCTACATCCTGTCGAAGCGGCTGCTCACCGACGAGGCCGACACGCTCGCCGAGATCGGCCGCCACCTGAGCCTGTCGCGCGAGCGCGTGCGCCAGCTCGAGGAGCGCCTCAAGGGCAAGCTGCGCCGCGCCCTCGCCGAGTTCCAGCCCGAAGCCGTAAACTGATTCAAATCCGCCGTACGTCGCGTTTTACGAGCAGCGCGTCGAGCCACAAGTTGGTCAGCTTCTCCTGCATCGTGTTCTGCCGCAGCCGCGCCGCCAGGTTGGGAAAGTCGACGTGGTCCATCGACTGATCCTGGTTGAAGCACGAAAAAATGATCGTCTGCTTGCCGGTGCGCGGGTCGACGTGCTTCTGCAAGCACTGCGCGCACACCTCCTTCATCATGCACTGCATCGGCGAGTTGATGCTCGCCACCGCGACGTGATCGGGCGCGAACTTTCCCGCGAGCACGCCGTGACGCGCCTCCTTCACCGCGCGCATCATGCGGTCCGAGCCGATGGCGATCACCCGCGTCACCGTCGACAGCGACGTGACGTCGGCGCCCAGCTCGCCCGCCGAGTACGCCAGCATCGCCTGCACCACGTTGCCGACGAACGCGCGGTCCTGCGGCCGCCGCGGCGCGATCGGCGCGCCCGCGTCCACCGACCACACGATCTGATCGCTCGCCGCCTCGATGTCGTCGACCTTGAACACGTCCTCGCGCTTGCGATAGCCGGCGAAATACAGCACGCGGCAATTTGCCGCTTTGAGCGCCTTGCCGATGGAGAACAGCACCGCGTTCCCCAGCCCGCCGCCCGCCAGCAGCACCGTCTCGCCCGCGGGAATCTCCGTCGGCGTTCCGGTCGGCCCCAGCACCACCACCGGCTCGCCCGGCGCGAGCGCGGCGCACAGGCGCGACGAGCCGCCCATCTCCAGCACTATTAATGAGAGCAGCCCTTTTTCCGGATCGGTCCACGCGCCGGTGAGCGCGAGGCCCTCCATCTGCAACCGCGTCCCGTCGATCACCGGGCTCAGCGCCTCGAAGTTTTGCAGGCGATAGAACTGCCCCGGCTTGAAGTGGCGCGCGGCCAGCGGCGCGCGCACGACCACCTCGACGATCGTCGGCGTCAGGCGATTGACGGCGACCACGGTCGCGCGCATTTCGTCGTCGAGGCGCGCGGCGCGCTCGCTCCACGCGCGCTCGCGGCGCTGCTGCTCGTCGGCGGCCGCCGGCTCCGCCTCGCCGAACAGCGCCGCCACCTGCAGAAAGCCGTACTTCGCCGACGCCATCGCCTTGACCACCGAGCCGGCGAAGCGCGGATGATTGTCGCCGTAGTAGCTGACCGTGCGCCCGTCTTTCGCGTACGACGTGAAAAAACCCTCGGCGTCGGGTAGGAGCGAAATCCCACCGTCACTCGCGCGCTCCGCCCGGTGCGGCGCGAAGAACCCCTTCTTGTCGAGCGCGAACGTCCCGGGAAATTCTTTTTCGTAGATCGTGTTGGGGCTGGTGCCCGCCGCCACGCAGACCGTGCGCGCCGGCAGCTCGACCACCGTGTCGCCGCGCTTGAACGTCATCGCGCGCAGCGCCCCGCGCTCGTCGGGAACCGCCGCGATCGGCGACAGGTTCTCGATGAAGCGCACGCCCTCCTCGAGACACTTCTCGACCTCTTCGTGGTTCAGCCGATACGCCGGCGAATCGGTGAGCCGCTTGCGATACACGATCGCCACGCCGCCCCACTGATCGAGCAGCCGCTGAAAATCCGGCTCGCGCCCCGCGTCGCGCGCGCGCTCGCGCTCGAGCCGCACCTCGCGCCCGTGGTCGAGCAGCTCGTACATGATCTCGCGCTCCTCGGGATCGAAGCGGTCGAGCACATGGTCGGCGCCGAACTCTTCGACGAGCCGCTCGTAGCGTTCGAGCGTCTTCTCCGCCTGCACGACGTAATAGGCGAGCAGCTCGGTGGCGGTGTCGATGGCGGTGAGGCCGCCGCCGATGACGATCGCCGGCAGCCGCACCTGGAGGTTCGCCAGCGACGAGCGCTTGTACGCGCCGGTGAGCTGCAGCGCCATCAGGAAGTCGCTCGCCTTGCGCACGCCGCGGATCAGGTTGTTCTCGAGCTCGATGATGGTCGGCTTGCCCGCGCCGACGGCGATCGCCACGTGCTGAAAGCCCATCGCCCACGCGTCGTCGAGCGTGAGCGTGCCGCCGAGCCGCACGCCGCCGTAGACGCGAAATTTATTGCGGCGCAAGAGCGCGGCGTACACCACCGTCAGGAAGTTCTTGTCCCAGCGCACGGTGATGCCGTACTCCGAGACGCCGCCGAACCCGAGCAGCAGGCGATCGTCGAGCTCGCCGTACAGCTTGGCGAAGTCGCGCACCGGCTGCGGCAAAATGCCGCACGACGGATCGCCCGCCAGCTCGACGGGCAGCGGCTCGATCTTGAGCCCGTCGATGCCGACCACGCCGAAGCCTTCGTTGAGCAGGTGGTGCGCCAGCGTATAGCCGGCCGGCCCCATGCCCACCACCAGCACGTCGTCGCCGCGATACGGCAGCGGGTACGGGCGCCGCACGTTGAGCGGATTCCAGCGCGTGAGCAGCCCGTAGATTTCGACGCCCCACGGCATGCGCAGCACGTCGGTGAGCACGCCCGTCTCGATTTGCGGGATGTTCACCGGATCCTGCTTCTGATAGATGCACGACTTCATGCAGTCGTTGCAGATCCGGTGGCCGGTGCCGGGGCACATCGGGTTGTCGATCGCAACGAGCGCGAGCGCGCCGATCGCGTCCCCGTCCTTCCGGAGCGTGTGCATCTCCGAGATCTTCTCGTCGAGCGGGCATCCATGGAGCTCGATGCCGAGCGGGTTGGTCGCAACGGTGGGCGTCGTCTGCGCGGGCGTGCCCCTGGGCGCGACGTAGAGGCCCTTCGAACACGAGTCCTTGTCGCGCTCGTGGCACAGCACGCAGTAGTGGATTTCGCTCAGCACGTCGCGCGCCTTCATCCGGGGATCGGTCAGCTTGAATCCG
>DASREC010000509.1:0-44900 GCA_035652295.1 Polyangia bacterium | reverse complement strand
AGTTGGACGCGTGCGAGTTGGACGCGCGCGATTTCGGCGCGTGCGATTTCGGCGCGCGCGATTTCGGCGCGTGCGCTTTGGACGCGTGCGACTTGCCGCTCGGCGGCGCGCTCGGCTCCTCCATCGTCGTCTCGAGCGGCGACTTGTCCTCGCGCAAGCCGAGGAACGACGGATGGCGCAGCTTGCCGTCCGCGGTCCACTCGGTGAAGCGCACCTGCGCCACCAGCCGCAGCTCGACCCACGTGGCGGCGCGCAGCCGCGGCGCTCCGGCCGCGCGCGGCTCGTCGACGGCGTCGCGCGCCAGCTCGCGCCGCAGCCAGGCGCGCAGCTCGATCGAGAAGCCGGTGCCCACCTTGCCGGCGAAGCGCAGCTCGCCCCCGTCGACGACGCCGAGCAGGAGCGCGCCGATCTGCTTCTCGCTCGCCTTCGACGGCGTGAAGCCGACGATCGCCAGCTCCTGCGCGTTCTCCGCCTTGAGCTTGAGCCACGTGCGCGTGCGGCCGGCTTCGTAGCGCGAGCCGCGCTGCTTGAGCATCACGCCCTCGTAGCCGCGCTTCGACGACTGCTCGAGCGCCTCCGCGAAGGAGCCGCCGATCCGCTCGGCCAGACGCACGCCGGCGGGCGAATTGGCGAGCAGCGACGCCAGCAGATCGCGCCGCTCCTCAAGCGGCCGCGCACGCAGGTCCTCGCCGTCGAGCCACAAGAGATCGAACGCGTACAGCACCGACTCGCCGCCCTGCTGGAGCCGCTCGAAGCGCGAGACGCCCGCGGCGTCGAGCGCCACCGCCTCGCCGTCGATCACCGCCTCGCCCACCACCACCCGCCCGAGCGCGCGCGCCACCTCGGGAAAGCGCGCGTCGAGCTCGAGGCGGTTGCGCGACCACATCGCCACGCGCCCGCCCGAGAGCGCGCACAGCGCGCGAAAGCCGTCGTACTTCAGCTCGGCCAGCCACGCGCGCTCGTCGGGCGGCGGCGCGTCGGTGAGGGTGGCCAGCATCGGCGGCCACACGCGCTCGAGCAGCCGCTCGGGATCCGGATGCGGCGCGCGCAGCACCTTGGCGCGCTCGGGCCCGCGCGTCGCCACGCGCCCGCTCACCACCGACTCGGGCCGCGCCGCGACGACGTCGAAGCGCGCGTCGGCCGCCTCGTCCTTGGCCTTGAAGAGCAGCCACTGCGGCTTGCCCGCCGCCGCGCGCGTGCGCACGAGGTGCCAGCGGCCGCGCAGCTTCTCGCCGTGCAGCTCGACGTGCAGGTGGCCCTTGCGCCGCTGCTCGCGCGCCTCGCCCGCGGGGATCGTCTGGTACCACCCGCGATCCCACACCAGCGAGTCGCCCGCGCCGTATTCGCCGTCGGGGATGCGCCCCTCGAAGCGGCCGTACTCGAGCGGGTGATCCTCGGTCTCGACGGCCAGCCGCTTCTGCGCCGGATCGAAGCTCGGCCCTTTCGGGATCGCCCACGACGCGAGCGCGCCGTCGATCTCGAGCCGCAGGTCGTAGTGCAGCCGCGACGCATCGTGCTTGTGCACCATGAACGTCGGGCCCGCGGCCGCCGCGCGCGGCTCGCTCGGCGACGGCGCCGGCTCGGGCGTGACCGCGAAATCGCGCCGCGCCGCGTACTCGCGCAGCCGCTCCGGCGTCCGCGTCTTCGAACGTGCGCGTCTCTTCATCTTCGTCCGCGTATGCGAATCCAATTTCACTTTCGTGCGCGTTCGCGAATCCGATTTCACTTTCGTTCTCGCCCGCGTCTTCGTGCGCGTTCGCGCGCTCCGCCCGTCGGCCATGCGTTCGAGCGCCGCACGTCGCGTGCCAGCCCGAACCATGTTACACCTGCGACGGTGAAGGAGCTGACCGACAACCGCGACTACTACGACGCGTTCGCCCGCACCTACGAGCAGGAGCGCCACCGCGGCTACCACGCGCTGATCGATCGCCTGGAGACCGACCTGGCGCTGCGCTACGCCCGCGGCGCCGACGTGCTCGAGGCCGGCTGCGGCACCGGCATGATCCTGAAAGAGGTCGCGCCGCACGCGCGCCGCGCCGTCGGCCTCGATCTCTCGCCCGGCATGCTCGCCGCCGCGCGCGCCCGCGGCCTCGACGTGGTCGAAGGCTCGGTCACCGCGCTGCCGTTCTCCGACGGCGAATTCGATCTCGCCTACTCGTTCAAGGTGCTGGCGCACGTCGAGGACATCGAGGGCGCGCTCGCCGAGCTGGCGCGCGTGGTGCGCCCCGGCGGCCACGTGCTCGCCGAGTTCTACAACCCGTGGTCGCTGCGCTGGCTGGTCAAGCGGCTCAAGCGGCCGACGTCGATCTCCGGCGTCACGCACGACGAGGCGGTGTTCACGCGCTACGACACGCTCGCCGACATCGAGCGCGCGCTGCCGCCGTCGCTGTCGGTGATCGGCCTGCGCGGCATCCGCGTGCTCACGCCGCTGTCGCACGTGTACCGCGTGCCGCTGCTCGCGCGCGCGTTCGAGTTCCTCGAGTGGCGCGCGGCCGACGCGCCGCTGTTGCGCCGGCTCGGCGGATTCCTGGTGGTGGTGGCGCAGAAGCGCTGATGCCCGCGCGCGCGGCCAACGCGATCGCGGTTGGTGCGGCGCTGATCGGGATCGCGGCGCTGGCGTTCGGCCTGCGCTTCTTCGCCACCTGGGGCGGCGCGCGCCTCGACGGCGACTACGTCATCTCGCACGACAGCGATCCCTACTATCACCTGCGCCGCCTCGAGTACCTGGCGCGCAACCACGAGCCGCTCATTAATGATGCGTTCGCCGCCGCGCCGTCGGGGCTCGACTGCGTGTGGCCGGTGGCGCTCGAGTACCTGGCGCTCGGGCTCGACGCGGCGGTGTTTCACGGCGACCGCGGGCGCGACTCGCGGCTGCTCGCCGCCGGCTTCTTGCCGCCGGTCGTCGGGCTGCTCGCCGTGCTGGCGGTGTTCCTGGCGCTGGCGCGCGCGACGTCGCCGTGGGCGGCCGTCGGCGGATCGGCGATCGCAGCGGTTCTACCCGGCGCGATCGGGGTGAGCGCGTTCGCGGCGTTCGATCATCACGGGCTCGAGCTCTTGGCGTTCATCGTCGTGCCGCTCGTGGCCTCGCGCGCGTTCGCCGCGCGGCGGACGGCCGAGCTGGCGCGCGCGGCGATCGCGGGCGCGATCTCCGTCGGCGGCGCGCTGCTGGCGGTCGACGGCGCGTACCTGGCGCTGGGCGCGCTCGGCGCGGCGCTGGCGCTGATCGCGTGGCAGACGCGGCGCGATCCCGAGCCGCCCGACGGCGTGCGCGGGCTCGCGTGGTTTTGCGCCGGCGCGGCGGCGGGCGCGATCGGCAGCTCGGCGCTCGAGTGGTCGCGCGGCTGGCCGCGCCTCCTGCCGCACGCGGGACGCATCGGGCTGGCGATCGCGGTGCTCGGGCTGGCGCTCGCGGTCGCGCTGCGCGGGCGCCGCCGGCTCGCCGCGCTGGCGGTGGTCGCGGCCGGGTTGGCGCTCGCGCTGCCGGCGCTCGCGCGCGGCGCCGGCTACCTGACGGCGAGCGGCGACGCCATCAGCCGCAACATCGCCGAGGCCGCGCCGCTGTGGAGACGCGCCGGCGCGCTCTACGTCGCGGTGCACGCCGCCGCGCTCGCGCTCGCCGTCGCCCACGCGTGGCGCCTGCGCCGCGAGACGCGCGCGCACTTTCTCACCGCCTCGGCGCTGGCCGGCGGCGCGATCGGAATGGTGCAGACCAAGTACGTCTTCCTGTTCGCGCTCACCGCGCCGTGGGCGATCGCGCGCAGCCTGGATGCGCTTGCGGCAAAACGCCGCATGCGCGCGGCGCTGGCGATCGCGGTCGCGCTGGTGGTGGCGGAGCGCGCGTACGCCGGGCTGCGCGCGGCGCCGTCGGCGGTGTCGCCGGGCGATGCGGCGTTCGCGCGGGTGGCGCGCCGGCTCGACGAGCGCGCGCCGCCGCAGGAGGTGTTTCGCCCGGGCGCGCGGCCCGAGTGGACGGTGGCGGTGCAGCCGTCGCTCGGCCCGCGGCTCCTGTACCTCGGGCGGCGCGCGGTGACGTCGGTGCCGTTCTGGGGCTCGGACGCGCTGGCCGGACAATTTCAGCGCACGCTGGCGGCGCTGCTGGCGCGCGATCCGGCGGCCGCCGAGGCGCTGCTCGACGGGCTGCGCGCGCGCTACGTGCTCGTCGACGATCTGGCGCCGTCGCTGCCGTTCGCGATCGCCGCCAGCGGCAGCGACCCGTCCACGTACGCGCGCGGCGCGCCGAGCCTCGACGCGGCGTCGGCCGAGAGCTTGTGGTCGCGGCTGCTGCACGCGAACGGCAGCGGGCTCTCGCGCTTTCGCTTGATCGCCGCCGCCGGGCGCGGCGCCGATCGGGTGAAGCTGTTCGAGCGCGTCGCGGGCGCGCAGGTGGCGGGCGCCGCGCCGCCGAACGCCGAGATCGTGGTGGTGGCGCTCATCCACACGCCCGACGGCGACGACCCGCCGTGGATCGGCCGCGCGCGCGCCGACGCCGCCGGCCGCTTCGCGATCGCCGTCCCCTACCCCACCGTCGTCCTGCGCTGCCCGTCGGGCGATCGCGAGCTCGCGCTCCCCGACGCCGCGATCGCCGCCGGTTCCCCCGTCGCCGCCGACTGCCCGCCGCAAAAGTGAAACGAACTTCACTTTCGTCCGAGAAAGTGAAGCTGATTTCACTTTTTCGCGCGCCCGCGTGATACGCGATACGCTGTCGGCAGTGCCGCCCGCCGGCTCCATCCTCATCGTCGACGACGAGCGTTCGATGCGCGAGTTCCTGCGCATCGCGCTCACGCGCGCCGGCCACACCGTGCAGCTCGCCGACTCGCCCGACGCGGCGCGCGCGGCGTACGGCGAGCGCGACTTCGATCTGGTGATCACCGATCTGCGCATGCCCGGCGGCACCGGCCTCGACGTGCTCGACGGCGTCAAGGCGGCCCGGCCCGACACGCAGGTGGTGGTGGTGACCGCGTTCGCCACGCCGGAGACGGCGATCGCGGCGCTCAAGCGCGGCGCCTACGACTACCTGACCAAGCCGTTCAAGGTCGACGAGATCGCGGTCGTGGTGGCGCGCGCCCTCGAGAAGCGCGCGCTGGTGCGCGACAACCTCGAGCTGCGCGCCGAGTTGGAGGGGCGCTTTCGGCTCGATCGCATGGTCGGCAAATCGCCGGCGATGCAGCGGCTGTTCGAGCTGTTGCGCAAGGTGGCGCCGTCGAAGACGTCGGTGCTGATCTCGGGCGAGTCGGGCACCGGCAAGGAGATGGTCGCGCGCGCGCTGCACCATCTGTCGACGCGGCCGCGCTCGGAGGGGCCGTTCATCGGCGTCAACGTCGGCGCGATCCCCGACTCGCTGCTCGAGAGCGAATTGTTCGGCCACGTGCGCGGCGCGTTCACCGGCGCGGTGCAGGATCGCCCCGGCCTGTTCGCCGCCGCCGACGGCGGCACGCTGTTCCTCGACGAGATCGGCGAGCTCGGCTCGGCGATGCAGGTCAAGCTCCTGCGCGTCCTGCAGGAGCGCAAGGTCAAGCGCGTCGGCGGCGTCAACGAGGAGGAGTTCGACGTGCGCGTGGTGGCGGCGACCAACCGCGACCTCGAGGCGGAGGTGGAGCGCGGCGCGTTCCGGCGCGATCTCTACTATCGGCTGAACGTGATCCAGCTGCACATCGCGCCGCTGCGCGCGCGCAAGGAGGACGTGCCGCTGCTGGTCGAGCACTTCGTCCGCAAGCACACCGCGGCGCTCGGGCGCGCCATGACCGGCATCGAGCCCGAGGCGATGGCGGCGCTGGTCGACTACGATTTTCCCGGCAACGTGCGCGAGCTGGAGAACTTGATCGAGCGCGCGGTCACGCTGGAGAGCGGCGATCGCATCACGCGCGCGTCGCTGCCCGAGCTCAAGCCGCGCCGCCCCGTCGAGGCGCCGGTGTCGGGCGGCGAGCTGCCGGCCGAGGGCGTCGATCTCGATCGGCTGATGGCCGACTTCGAGCGCGATCTATTGATGAAGGCGCTCGATCGAACCAAGGGTGTGCGCAAGGAAGCGGCGAAGCTGCTCGGCATCACCTTTCGCTCGCTGCGCTACCGGCTGGCGAAGCTGGGCGTCGCGGCGGACGATCCCGAAGGCAAAGACAAGGACGAGCCCGAGTAGCGGACGCGCCTACACCGTCGGTGACGAGAATTGTCACCGGGGCGGCGTTTTTCGTCCCCGCCGCTAAAGTTTTTTCTCGCGCGCCCGAAATCCCCTTATGATGACCGCGCCGGGAGCCGCGCGAACCGCGGCATATCCCGTGCACAGGAGGCGGAACCAATGCGGCGAAACGGCTTCACCCTCGTCGAGCTGTTGATCGTGGTGACGATCATCGGCGTGCTCGCCGTGGTGGCCGGGACCGCCTACCGCAAGTACTCCGACTCGGGGCGCACCGCCGAGGTGTACGCGATGTTCGGCGAGTTCCGCGCCAAGGAGGAGGCGTATCGCGCCGAGACCTCGCGCTACGTCACCACCACCGCCGTCGGCGAGACCGACTACTACCCGGCGCTGCTCGCCACCGGCCTCGAGCCGAAGGCCAAGTTCTGGGGCCCGCCGAACGCCACGCCGCCGGCGGGCTGGACGGTGCTCGGCATCAACCCGGGCAAGACGCAGCTCTACTGCGGCTACGTCGCGGTGAGCGGCGTGGCCGGGAGCTGGGGCGCGTTCGCCGGACCGATGGGCGAGAAGTTCTGGAACTCGGGCGCGATCGGACCGCCGCCGGCGTCGCCGTGGTGGTACGTGAACGCCAGCTGCGACAACGACGGCAACGCGACGACCAACGCCACGTTCACGACGGCATCGAGCTCCACGACGGTGTACAGCGCGAACGAGCACAAGTGATGAGACGGTTTTCGAACAATTGACGAAGAAGGAGGACCCGATGCTGAACCGAATTCGCCGCGCAGGAGTAAAGGGCTTCACGCTGATCGAGCTGATGATCGTCGTCGCGATCATCGGCATCCTGGCCGCCGTAGCCATTCCGGCGTTCATGAAGTACATCCGCCGCTCGAAGACGGTGGAAGCGACGATGAACGTGCGCAAGCTGTTCGATTCGTCGGTGTCCTACTACGAAGGCGAGCACGCCGACATCGGCGGCAACATCTTGCCGAAGCAGTTCCCCGGCAACGTCGGCCCGTCGCCGGCGGCCAACAGCTGCTGCGGTCAGGCGGGCGACAAGTGCAAGCCGGTGACGACCAACTTCGACTCGCCGTCGTGGGCCGCGCTCAACTTCTCCGTCGATGATCCGTTCTACTACTGGTACCAGTACGTGTCGGCCGGCACCGAGACCGCGGCCAACTTCCAGGCGTACGCGTACGGCAACCTCGACTGCGACGCGATCTACTCGACGTTCCAGCGCTCGGGCACCGTGCTCGCCGATCGCTCGGTGTCGGGCGGCTCGGGCCTGTTCTCCAAGAACGACATCGAGTAGCCGCCTCGCGCTCGCCGCTCGCGCTACAATCGTAGCGTGCCGCTCTCCCGCCCACTCTTGATCTCCGCCGCCGCGGCGCTCGTCGCCGGCACCGTCCTCGTCGAGGACGCGGCGCTCGAGCGGCGCGCGCGCTTCGCCGCCGAGGAGGACGTGCTCTACCTGCCGCGCCCGGAGGCGCTGCGCACCCTGTCGCTCGGCCACCACGAGCTCGCCGCCGATCTGGTGTTCATCCGCGCGCTGATCTATTTCGGCGGCGAGCTGGGGCACAAGCGGCAGTACACGTGGCTCGACAAATATCTCGACACCATCGTGGCGCTCGATCCGCACTGGAAGACGCCGTATCGCTGGGCGGGCGTGGCCACGATGTACGACGGGCGCAAGATCACCAACGCCAGCGTGCGGCTGTCGAATCATTTTCTCGAGCTGGGCGTGGCGCAGTTTCCGCGCGACTGGGAGCTGCCGTTCATGCTCGGCTGCAATTACCTGTTCGAGCTGCAGACCGACGACGCGCGCGAGCGGGCGGCGTGGCAGCGTCAGGGCGGCGAGTGGGTGCGGCACGCGGCGATCGTGGGCGGCGCGCCGTCGTGGGTGCCGCTGCTGGCGGCGACCATCCTGCACAAAGAGGGGCAGGACGAGGCGGCGATCAAGCACCTCGAGGAGGTCTACGTGACGACGCAGGATCCGCGCACGCGCGAGGAGGTCCACAATCGTCTGGTGTCGCTGCACGCGCAGCTCGACTTCGCGCGCGAGGCGCGCGAGCGGCAAAAGTTCGAGACCGCGTGGCGCAAGACGCTGCCGTACGCCCCCGCCGATTTCTTCATCGCCGTCGGCGCAAAACCATCCCCCCGCCTCGATCTCGCCGATCTATCGCGCGACGCCGTTCTGGATTCCGATCTCAACTGAGCTCGATCGAACGCCCGCTGCTTTCGCGGGCGGGCACGAAAATCGTTTTTCGCCGGACGCTCGCATACGCCGTGCTCGCCGCTGCTGCTATGCAGCAGCGGCTGTGCGCGGCACGTGCTTCGCTCGATTCGTCGCTGGCATCCTCGCGCAGACGCGAGGAGCGCTCCTCAACGCCGGCGAAAAACGATTTTCGCGCCCACCCGCTCATTACGCTTCCGGCAACGTCGAGAATGGCTCCGTTTGGCGATCTGATGGCTTTTAAGGCATCCACCGATCGGCCTGGTAGCGCGGGCGGACTCGCATTCTTTTTTTCGCCAGCCCGGAGGGCGCGCAGTTAAAAGGAGCACAAACAGTCCTATGGCTTCGGGTAAGCCCTCCTCGTCGGAGCGGCAAGGAGTCGGAAGTCAGCCATATAGCGCCTGAGGACTGCCGAAAAAAAGAATGCGAGTCGCAAGCCCGCGCGTGTGTACCGCCGCGGCGTCGTCGGCTCGTCGCTAGTCGGAGTCGGAGTCGGCGCCCTGCGGGCGGAGGTCTTTGATGACGGTCTCGGTCTCGCCGGCCTTGATGTCGACGGAGAACGTCTCTTTGATGTTGAACTGCGGATTGGTGAGCGTGATGCGGTGCGACCCGGCCGGCAGCTTCATGTGCGTCTGCGGCGTGTGCTGCCCCGAGTCCTTGCCGTCGACGGCGATGTTGGTCCACGGCTTGGAGCCGAGACGCAAGTAGCCTTCGCCGCCGCCCACCGCCGGCTTCTCGACTTTTTCCGGCTTCTCGATTTTCTCCGGCCGCTCGGCGGCGACCTTGACCGGCTTCTCGACGGCCGCCTTGACCGGCTTCTCCACTTTCTCCGGCTTCGCGCCCTCGTCCTCGACGGGCGGCTTGCGCGCCTTGCGCGGCTCGTCGTCGACCTTGGGCGGGCGCGGCAGCTGCGCCTTGACCGGCCGATCGCGCTCGGCCACCACCACCGGCTTCTCCACCGGCGGCGTCGGCGTCAGCAGCACCGCATGCACCTCGGTCATCTTGCCCGCCTCGAGCTCGAGGTCCTGCGTCCACGAGCCGACCGCGCTCTTGACCTCGAGGTGGTGCTTGCCCGGCGCCACCGACTGCACCTTGAGCGGCGTCAGCCCGTCGAGCGCGTGCCCGTCGAGCGTCGCCTGCGCGCCCGGCGGCTCCGACACCAGCGTGAAGCCGGTGACCGCCGCCAGCGGCTCGAGCACCGCGCGCTTGCTGATGCGCTCGCCCGACTTGACCTCGACCTGCTCGTTCCACGGCACGTAGCCTTCGCGCTTCACCGTCAGCACGTACGATCCCGGCTGCAGCTTGAGCGTGGCCGGCGTGCCGTCCACCTCGACGCGCTTGTCGTCGACGAGCACCTGCACGTTGACCGCCGGCTCCGAGGTGATCACCACCTCGCCCGGCTTCGAGCCGAGGAAGAAGTAGACGCCGACGATCAGCGCGCACAGGAGCGTGCCGACGATACCGATGCCGGCGTAGAGCGGCGCGCGCGAGCGGACGCGCGGGCCGGGCCGCGTGTGCACCGGCGTCTCGATCGGCCCCGACGGCTCGGGCAGCACGAACTCGAACGGCTTCGGCTTGGCGGCCGCGCTGCCGTTGCGGTGCTTCTCCGACGGCGACGGCGCGGGACCCGGGTGCGGCGTGGTCACCGACGGGTGCGGCACCGGATCGCCTTCGCCCAATTCGATCTGCGAGAGGTCGAGCTCGTTGGTGACCTCGCGCTGCGCCGGCGCGTCGTCGACCACCGCGTCCTCGGCGTCCTGCGGCGAGTCGTAGATGTTGGTGGCCAGCTCCTCGTCGTCCCAGCCGAGCTCGGGGTGTCCCGATCGGGCGGCGACGGGCGGCGGCGCGGGTGCGGCGTTGCCGTTCGAGTGCGCGATCTGCGGAATCCCGAGCAGCGTCGAGCGCGGCGCGGGCGGCGCGGGCGGCGCGACGGCCGCGTGCTGCCCCGACGGGCGCGCGGGCGCCATCGACGCGTTCGGCGGCGGCGGCGGAATCGAGTTGCGCCGCTGCCGCTCATTTCCCGGCGACTGCGACGACTGCCCCGCCGTCGGCCGCTGCAGGTCCGGCGCCGGCATCGCGCGATACGCCTCGAGCTTGGCCGTCTCCGCCTCGATCTCCTGCGCCCAGACCTTCTTCATCCACGCCGCGAGATCTTTTCGCGAGTAGAACTCGCCGGCCGTGTACATGAACGCCTGAAGATCGTCGTGCAGATCGATCGCGTTCTGGTAGCGATCGTCGACGTCCTTGGCGAGCGCCTTCATCACGATCCGCTCGAGCTCGTCGGAGATGCGCCGGTTGTACGTCGACGGCGGCAGGATCTCGACGTTGCGCACCTTCTCCAGCGTCGAGAAATCGCTCTCGCCCACGAACAGCCGCTCGCCGGTGAGCAGCTCGTACAGCACGATGCCGAGCGAAAAAATATCCGAGCGGCGATCGAGCGGCAGCCCGCGCACCTGCTCGGGCGACATGTACCCGAACTTGCCCTTGAGGATGCCCTGCTGCGTCTTCGACATCTTGCCCGCCGCTTTGGCGATGCCGAAGTCGATCAGCTTGACCTCACCCTCGTACGAGATGAGCACGTTCTGCGGCGAGACGTCGCGGTGCACCAGCTGCAGCTCGCGCCCCTGCGGGTCGCGCTTGTTGTGCGCGTAGTCGAGCCCCTCGCACGCCTTCATGACGATGAACGCCGCCTGCGCGATCGGCATCGCCGTCGAGCCGTCGACGGGCTTCTGCTTGCAGCGATCGAAGATGGCGCGCAGGTCCTTGCCGTGCACGTGCTCGAGCGCGATGAAGTAGCTGTCCTCGACTTTACCGAGGTCGAAGATCTGGCAGATGTTGGCGTGGTTCAGCTGAACCGCGATCTTCGCCTCGTCGATGAACATGGTGATGAATTCTTCATCTTCGGCGATGTTCGGCAGGATGCGCTTGACGGCGAGCAGGCGCTCGAAGCCCTCGACGCCGAACGCCTTGGCCTTGAATACCTCGGCCATGCCGCCGACGTTGATGCGGTCGAGCAGGTAGTATTTCCCGAACTGGATCGGCTTCTTCAAAGGGCCTTACCCTCGCGCCACGGGCCTGTAACTAGTAGCATAACACCCAAGTTTGCGCTCGCTCAAAGTATTGGCGGGCGTTTCCCGTCAGAGCGAGCGCTTGTCCACGATGAAGCCGTTGGGCGTCACATATAGATCATAGACGGCGCGGCGGTCGGGGAGCTGCGAGACCGCCTGGCCGTGGGCGCCGGCGATCAGCCACTTGAACGGGCCGCGCGCGCCGTTCCGGTACAGCTCGAGCCACGTGGCGTTGGTGCCGCCGGCGCGATCGAACGCGGTGGCTTTGTGGGCGTTGGCGTCCTCGGCCTTGAGCCAGCGGCCCTCGACGCGCGAGACGCCGTAGACGGTCTCGAGGCCGAGCAGCGTCAGCTGCGGGCGAAAGCGCAGCACGTCGCCGCCGACGGTCCACTCGTCGCCGTCGAGGTCGTAGGTCTCGGTGGCGCCGCGCGTGCCGTCGTGCTCGATCGGCACGTAGTAGACGCGCAGCTTCTTGGGCGCGACCTCGATGCACTGCACCTCGGCCACGTGCGTCTTCTTGGTGAACGTGTGCCACGTCTGGAGCGCCATCGCGAGGCCGAGCGCGGCCAGGCCGGCGCCGACGAGGATCGCGCCGGTGGCGAGCGCCATCACGTAGCGCATCGTGCCGACCGCCGGCTGCGGGCGCCGCAGGATCGTGCGGCCGAAGCGGCGCACCAGCCACAGGAGCGGCCAGGCGCCGAGCGCCACGGCGCACACGGCGAGCGCGAGCAGCGGCCAGGGCGCGCCATCGGTCATGGCTCATCTTACCGCGCGGCGCGAAGAGAATCAGCCACGCCTTCGAGCGTGAGGTTCCATACCGCCCCGCGCGCGGCTGTCTCCGTCGGTAGTCGTGATAAGATGGCGCCGTGGCCCGGACTGTTTGGGACGATGACGACGCGGCGCCCGATGAGGCGCCGACCAACGTGGCCAAGCCTCCGCCGCTGCCGCCCTCCTTGCCAAAAGCCAGTAACTTGCAAAAAGCAAGCGACTTGCCAAAAGCTACCAACTTGCCAAAAGTCAGCAACTTGCCAAAAGCCAGCGACGCGCCGAGAGCCGGCGACCTGCCCGCGGCCGGCCACGCCCCCAAAGGCGGCGGCGGCGACGAGCCGGCGTGGATCCACGGCGCCGGCTCGGGCGACGGCGACGGCGGCGGCGAGCTCGGCGACGAGCCCCCCGATCCGCCCAAGCGCGGCTGGGCGCGCTCCGGCTGGCTGCTCGCCGGCCTGGCCACCGCCGGCCTGGCCGCCAGCGTGTCGCGCAACCTCGACGAGCGCGCCCGCTTCAAGGTCGCCGTGTCGCTGGCCCGCGACGAGGCCGCCGAGAACCGCCGCTCGCTGTTCGTCGCCGAGGACAAGCTGGCCACCGCCGAGCGCGATCGCGCCGCCAAGGCCGGCGCCGTCTCGCAGCTCTCCGAGCAGGTCAAGGCGCACGACGTCGAGCGCGAGCAGACCGATCGCCTGATCGCCGAGCTGAAGTCGAAGGTCGACGCCAAGGACGGCGAGGTCTCGTCGCAGTCGAACCAGATCATGGTCAACCTCGTCGACGAGATCCTGTTCAAGAGCGGCGACGCCGAGCTGTCGCCGCGCGGCAAGCAGGTGCTGGCGCGCGTCGGCGGCGTGCTCAAGGGGCTCACCGACAAGCAGATCCTGATCGGCGGCCACACCGACTCGCGGCCGATCCACACCGAGCAGTTCCCGTCGAACTGGGAGCTGTCGTCGGCGCGCGCGGTCAACGTCGTGCGCTACCTGCAGGACGTGGCGGGCGTCGATCCGGCGCGCCTCACCGCCGCCGGCTACTCGCAGTTTCATCCGCGCGGGCGCAGCCTGGCCAAGAACCGCCGCATCGAGATCCTGCTCACGCCGATCGTCACCGTCAAAAAAGGCTAGGTCAGCGCAATCTTCCGACGAGCGGAACGAAGCGGCCGACGCGCGCGGCATAGGCGCGGAAGCGATCGCCGTGCAGCGCGGCGAGGTGCCGCTCCTCGAGGCGCGCCTGCCAGGCGATCGCCTGCGCGATCGCGAGCCACGCCATCACCGTCCACGCGCACGGCGTCACCAGCACCGCGCCGGCGAGCGCCAGCGCCATCGCGGCGTAGATCGGGTTGCGCGTCGCGTGGTACAGGCCCGAGGTGACCAGCGGCGTCGCGCGCGCGTCGATGCCGATGCGCCACGACGCGCCCATCTGCGCCTGCGCCAGCGCGGTGAGCGCGAGGCCGGCGGCGATCAGCGCCCAGCCGGCGGCGCCGACGGCGGCGGGCGCGCGCCACACGCCGAGCGCGCGCGGGCCGAGCGCCGCGCACGCCGCCGCCCAGCCGAGCGCCGCCAGCAGCCAGAAGCCGAGCAGCCCGCCGATCATCGCCTCCTCGGCGCCGCGCGCGCCGCCGCGCCGCGCGAGCGCGAGCCCCCACTCGCCGGTGCGCCGCTTGAGCCGCGCCATCGGCGTCACGATCACCAGCACGAAGCACCCCGCGAACGCGGCCAGCAGCGCCCAATTTCCCATGGCGCCACTATGCGAGCGATCGCTCACATTCGCTACTCGCGTTCGCGGAGGCGGGTTTCTCGACGGGAAAAGCCGAAAACGGCCGGGCGGTGCTCAGCCTTCGATGGTGACCTTGACGATCTTGTCGCCGCCCTTGATCTGATCGATCACGTCCAGGCCGGAGATCGCCTGGCCGAAGACGGTGTGCTTGCGATCGAGGTGCGGCTGCGGCGCGTGGCAGATGAAGAACTGCGAGCCGCCGGTGTTGGGGCCGGCGTGCGCCATCGACAGCGTGCCGCGCACGTGCTTCTGCCGCTTGCCGCCGGTCTCGCACTTGATCTTGAAGCCCGGTCCGCCGGTGCCCCAGCGCCCCTTCATGTCCTCGTAGCGGGTCAGCGGATCGCCGCCCTGGACCATGAAGTCGTCGATCACGCGGTGGAAGCGCAGGCCGTCGTAGAGCGGCTTGCCCTTGTGCTTCTCGCCGGTCTTCGGATCGGTCCACTCCTTGGTGCCGGTGGCGAGGCCGACGAAGTTCTCGACGGTGCCGGGCGCGTCGTCGTCGAACAGCTCGCAGACGATGGTGCCCTTCTCGGTCTGGAAATGCGCCTTCTTCATGGGTCTCTCCTCCTCATTGGCAAAAGTGAAATCGGTTTCACTTTTCTGGAAAAAAGTGAAATGGGCTTCAGTTTCTCAGGGTGCCGCCAGCGCCTCCGCCGGATCGAGGCGCGCCGCCGCGCGGGCCGGCCACGCCGCGCCGGCCAGGCACGCGGCCACCGAGCAGCCGAGCGCGCCGGCGACGAGCGGCCAGCCGAAGGCGAACCAGGTGTCGGGCTTGAACGGGAACTCGGGCGCCAGCCGCTGCGACGCCAGATCCACCAGCCACCCGCCGACGCGCGCCAGCACGAGCCCCGACGCGCCGCCGCACAGCCCGATCGCCGCCGCCTCGGCGAGCAGCACCCGCTGCACGTCGCCCGACGACGCGCCGAGCGAGCGCAGGATCCCGATCTCTCGTCTCCGCTCCGCCACCGCGCGAAAGAACGTATGCGCGATGTTGATGGACGCCACCGCCACGATGGCGAACGACACCAGCGCGAACAGCAGCGTGAGCAGCGTCAGCGCCAGCCCCGCGCGCTCGGCGCCCGAATCGGAGATGGTGAAGCCCATTTCACGAATGGCCGCCGAAAGTGAAGCCGCGTTCGCTTTCGGCTGAAGCTCGAGCAGCACCGACGAGAACGTGCGGCCGGCCGCCTCGCCGGCGTACTCGGCGTTCCAGCGCTGCACACGGCCGAGCGGCAGCGTGAGCGCGAGCTGCGCGGCGCGCGGCGCGATGCCGACCAGCATCACCCGCCGTTCGCGCGGCGGCGCGCCGAGCGGCGTCGACAGGCCGATCACCGACTGCCCCAGCCCGACCGAGAAGGTGAAGCCGCGAAAACGGCTCGCGAGAAACTTTCCGACCTTCGGCAGCCGGTGCGAGGGCGCGATCGCGCCGTTGTACAGCTCGAGCAGGAACGGCGAGATCACCGCCGGCACCGGGCGCTCGCAGCGGCCGGCGTCGAGCGGGCAGTATTCGCCTTGCGGGCAGTCGCCGTCGGCGGCGCAGGATTTTTGCGAGCCGAGCTCGTCGGAGAACGGCTCGGGCGCGAGCGGCTCGCCGGCCATCGCCTCGGGCGCCACGCCCTCGGCGATCAGCTCGGCGTGGATGTCGCGGCCGATGAACTCGTGGCCGCCCCACGCGCGCGCGGGAAACGCGAGGCGCATGCGCGGATAGGCGGCGCGCACTTCCGGACGCGCGGTGAGCAGCGCCAGCGCGTCGGCGGTGATCGGCTTCGGGCCGCCGAGCGAGAGCAGGCCGAGCGGCCCGTCGAGGCTCGACGACGCCGGCACCACCTCGAGCTGCCCGGCGGGGAACAGCCGGTCGAGCACCGCGCCGCGCACGCCCGCCGACAGCGCGAGGAAGAACGCCAGCGACGAGATGCCGACGCTGATGCCGAACACCGAGAGCACGAACGAGCGCCGCGCCCGCCGCACGTTCTGCCGCACCAGCCCCGCGAGCGCGCGCACCGTCATGCCAGGATCCGCCCGTCGTCGACGCGCAGGATGCGCCGCGCCGCCTGCGAGACGCGCTCCTCGTGCGTGACGATGATCAGCGTCAGCCCGTCGGCGTTGAGCGCGCGGAACAGATCGATGATCTGCCCGCCGGTGTCGGAGTCGAGATTTCCCGTCGGCTCGTCGGCGAGCAGGAGGCGCGGCTTGCCGAACAGCGCGCGCGCGATCGCCACGCGCTGCTTCTGCCCGCCCGACAATTCGCCCGGCCGCGCGTCCGCCTTGTCGCGCACGCCCACGCGCTCGAGCGTCTCGTCGGCCCGCGCGCGCGCCGCCGGCGACGGGCCGGCGCCGAAGAACGCCGGCAGCGCCACGTTCTCGCGCACCGTCAGGTGATCGAGCAGGTTGAACGACTGAAAGATGAAACCGACTTCGCGATTGCGAAAATTCGCGAGACCGGCGTCATCGAGCTTCGCCAGCTCGCGCCCGAGCACCTCGACCGATCCGGTGTAGCGCCGATCGAGCCCGCCGAGGATGTGCAGGAGCGTGCTCTTGCCCGACCCCGAGCGCCCGACCAGCGACACCAGCTCGCCCTCGTCGACGGTGAGCGCCACGTCGCGCAGGACCGCCTGCGACCCGTAGCGCTTCTCGAGCTGGGACACGCGGGCGACCGCTGCCATGGGCGAGCGGCGTTATACCACTACGGCGACTGCTCCAGATCGAGGTAGAGCAGCGTCGCGCCCGCGGCCGCGATCGCCGGCACCACCAGCCCGAAGCCGGGCAAGAACGTCAGCAGCGCGACCAGCGAGCCGAAGCCGTTGGTCTCCGCCTTGTGCGCGTTCAGCCACTTCCACTTTTCGTCGAAGGTCTTTTTCCGTCGAGAGAGCGGGAAGTCGAGGTTGTCGAACGCGAGGTACTTGGCGGTGATGCAGAAGCCGAGCACGCCGAGAAACGGCGCGAGCGGCGACATCACCACCTGGCAGAGGAAGACGAAGCCGGCGAGCGTGAGGTAGATGCACAGGCTCACGATCGTGTGCACCACGTCGTCGAGCGTGTCGCGCAGCGTGGTCGGCGGCGGCGCGACGCCGGTGCGTTTGGCCTCGACGCGCGCCGAGAGCGGACCGGCGAACGGCGCGGTGGCGACCAGCCCAGCGACGAGAAACGAGACCAGCGTGGCGCCCAGCACCACGAACCACAACAGGACGCGCACGATGGTGGCCCACACCACCCAGCTGCCGGCGACGCGCGCGTCGACCCACGCGTTGCCCCAGTGCCACGTCGCCCACGCGCCGAACACCGTGAGCAGCGCGGTCAGCAGCGTCGGCGCGATCAGCCACGGCCACAGCTTGTGCTCGACGAGAAATCCAAATCCGCGCCCGAAGTACGACGCGCCGCGGAAGTAGCGCGCCATCGCTCCGTCTTTTTTCGGCTCGGGCATGCGGGTCCCCTCTATTATCGTCGAATGGTACGAAGAACGCTGCTCCTCGTCCTCTTGATTCCCGCGTGCTCGTCTTCGCCGATCGCCGCCATCCCGCAAGTCGACAAGGTGGTGAACCCGGCGCTCTCGTCGGCGGTCGACGTGGTGCGCGACGAGCAGGGCATCCCGCACATCTACGGGCAGACGCTGCCCGACGTGGCCTTCGTCGAGGGCTACCTCATGGGCGAGGACCGCATGGTGCAGATGGACCTCGTGCGCCACGCCGCCGACGGCACGCTGGCGGAGCTGGCGGGCGATCTGTCGGCGTCGCTGATCGATCGCGACATCAATATGCGGCTGCACCACCTGCGCTCGACGTCCGAGCAGACGTTCGCGACGCTACAGGCGTCGAGCGATCCGACCGACAAGCTGCTGGTGCAGACGCTCACGAGCTTCGCCGCGGGCGTGAATGCGTACATCGCCGACCTGCAGTCGAACCGCTACTCGCTGCCGGGCGCGCTCGCGCTCGCGTACGATCCGTCGACGACCAAGCCGTGGACCGAGGTCGACTCGATCCTGATCGGGCGGCTGATCACGTTCCAGCTCAGCTTCGACGCCGACTCGGAGATCGCGCGCTCGGCGCTCGACGCGGCGTCGCTGGCGATCTTCGACAACGCGCAGGATCCGGCGCACGCGCTGCGCCGCGGGATCGCGCGCGACCTCGAGCGCCTGCAGCCGCTCGATCCGACGTACACGTTCCCGGGCGATTTCTCGACGCTGATGAGCGCGCGCGAGACGCCGCTCGGCACGGACGCGCTGGCGCTGCTCACCGCCGATCGCCCCGCGGTCTACGATCTCGGCGACGATCACTGGCTGCACCCGGCGATCGGCTCCAACAACTGGGTGATCGGCCCCGCGCTGTCGGCGACGGGCCACACGATGGTGGCGAACGATCCGCACCTCGGCCTGCAGAACCCGGCGACGTTCTGGCTGGTGCATCTCGTGGTGTCGGGCGGCGCGCAGCCGGTCGACGTGATGGGCGTGCAGTTTCCCGGCGCGCCGGGCGTGATCCTCGGCATGAACCAGCACGTCGCGTGGGGCGCGACGGTGTCGAACATCGACGTCACCGACGTGTACAGCGAGACCATCGTGGCCTGCGGCAATTCGCCGTGCGTGATGTTCAAGGGCGCGCCGGTGCCGCTCGTGCCGCGCACCGAGATGTTCGGCGTCGGGCGCTTCGGGCAGATCCTGCGGACGCAGACGGTGACGTTCTACGACGTGCCGCACCACGGGCCGATCGTTCCGCGCATCAAGGCCGATCACACGCTCGAGCCGCTCGGATCGACGGAGCTGTCGATCCGCTGGACCGGGCACGAGCCGACCGACGAGCTGCGCGCGGTGCTCGGCTTGAACCTGGCGAAGTCGGTGGCCGAGGCGCGCGCGGCGCTCGAGCGCGACTTTCGCGTCGGCGGGCAGAACTGGGTGCTCGGCGACGACCAGGGACATTTTGGTTGGACGCAGGCGGTGCGCGTGCCGCGTCGGCCGGCGGGCACGGTGCCGTGGAAGGTGCTGCCCGGCGACGGTTCGGCCGAGTGGCTGAGCGATCTCGATCTCAAGTACGTGCCGCACGCGTTCGATCCGCCGATCGGTTTTCTCGCGACGGCGAACGCCGATCCGGTCGGCGTCACCGACGACGGCGATCCGTTCGCGTCGGAGCCGATGGTCGACGGCATCCCGCTCTACATCGCCGCCGAGTACGATCCGGGCACGCGCGTCGGGCGCATCACCAAGCGCATCAACGCGATGTCGGCGCAGAAGAAGCTGACGCTCGACGACCTGCAGGCGATCCAGGCCGACGCGGTGACCGAATGGGGGCAGGCGCTCGCGCCCACGTTCCTCGACGCGGGGCGCGCGCTCGCCGAGGAGATCGCGCAGCCGGGCACGCATCCGGATCTGACGACGCTGATGGCGCAGGCCGACGCGCCGTCGAAGATGCTGGTGCAGCCGTCGGTGGATCTGGTGAACGCGTGGAGCTTCGACACGCCGGCGGGCACCGGCGATACGCAGCCGACCGCGCAGCAGATCGCCGACTCGCGCGCGGCGCTGTTGTTCGCCGTCTGGGAGACGCGGTTCGCGCTGCTCGCGTTCGAGGACGAGTTCGCCGCGCTCGGGATGTCGGCCGGCGACGACGCGCAGCTCAAGCTGCTGGTGACCATGTGCACGCACCCCGATCAGCTGGCGACGCCGCTGTCCTCGACGGGCGACTCGATCCTGTTCGATGACCTGTCGACGCCGGCGGTGGAGTCGAAGCGGCAAATTGCCGCAAAGGCGATCCTCGACATGCTCGACTACTTGATCGCGGCGCTCAAGACCGACTTCTCGACGTGGCGCTGGGGCCAGCTGCACACGCTCACACTCCAGGGCCTCCTGCCGCTCGACGCCATTCGCGTGCCGCTGGCGAACGACGCCAGCTTCCCGAACGGCTGGCCGCGCCACGGCGACAACGGCACCGTCGACGTCGGGCACCACGGCCTCGACGTCGCCGACTACACCTACGCCGAGGGGCCGAACATCCGCTTCGTCGGCGAGCTGGATCCGGCGGGGCCGCACGGACGCGACGTGCTGCCGGGCGGCGAGGTGTTCGACCCGACGTCGCCGCACTACCGCGACCTGATGGAGCTGTGGCGGCAGAACCAGACGTTCGACATGGCGTTCACCGATGCGCAGGTGGCGGCGTCGGCGAAGAAGGAGATCGCGGCGCACGGCGGCGGGCGGGTTCGCTTTCAGCCGCGCTGAGGCTGTGCTACGTTTTCGGAAGGCATGACCTCGCGCATCAAGGGTCCCTCGGGGGGGCCGCCGCCCGTCGACGAAGCGGGTGCGGTCGACGCGCCCGAGGGCGTGCGCGAGCCGGACGCGGCCGATGCGCCGAGCGCGGTGGGCGGCACCGAGGCGGCGCGCGCGACCGGCGCCACCGACGCGGTCGCGCAGGTGGCGGCGCAGCTCCGCTCGGGCGAGATCGGCGTCGACCAGGCGGTCGAGCTCTTGATCGAGGACGCGATCCAGCGGCAGGTCGGCCGCGCCGTCGAGGGCGGCGCCGATCTCGCGCCGCAGCTGCGCGAGCTCCTGCGCGGCTACGCCTCGTCGGATCCGTTCCTGCTCGCCAAGATCCGCCGCCTCACGCTCGTCAAGTAACGCTAGAAGTACGGATCGCCGTCGGGGAGATCGCTCACGTCGGCGGGGGGCGGCTCGAGCGCGCAGGTCACGTCGCGCACCGAGACGTTGCGGTGGCCGGCCTCGAGGAACTGCAGGCCGAGCGCGGCGCCGAGCGCGTTCGGCTCCTGGTCGCCGCGGCCGGTGCGCTCGAACGCGCGCTGAAAGCCGCCGGTCTTGCGCACCACGCCGGCGCGCGTGACCAGGCCGTGCAGCGGCCCGGTCATCACGTTGCCGGTGAAGCCGCCGAAGATGCCGCCGCCCGACTTCCACGGCACCAGGCGGCGTTTCCCGTCGAGACTTACGGTGTAAGCCCCGCGCTGGCCGGGCGCGCGGAAGGGCGTGACCGCGCCGATGCCGCGCAGGATGGCGTAGGCGGCGAGGCGCGAGAGCGGGCCCTCGATCGGCGGCGCGCCGGCGAGGCGGATCAGCACCAGCTGCTCGTCGTCGAGCCGCGCCAGCTGCAGATCGAGCCGGCGCGCCAGGTTCAGGCGATCGATCGGCAGCGCCTCGCGCACCAGCTCGACCGGCCCGCGGTAGTCGACCGGCGGCGCCGCGCCCGCGCCGCCGAGCCCACCAAGATCGATCACGCGCAGGAGCGGCACGTCCTCGGCGCGCGCGAACTCGAGCGCCGCGCCGACGTGCGGGATCAATTCGAGCGCGAGCCGCGGATCGAGCGTGCGCACGTGGCGCGAGCGGATCTGGTGCGCCACCTCGATGGTCCACGGCTTCTCCGACGGGCCGCGCGCCACCGAGCCGGGACGCGTGCGCCAGTGGTAGAGGACGAGCGGCACGTGCGCCACGCGCCGCGCCGCGCGCGACAGCTTGAAGCACAGGTCCCAGTCCTGCGCGCCCGACGAGTCCTCGGGG
Source organism: Polyangia bacterium (assembly GCA_035652295.1). Lineage (GTDB taxonomy): Bacteria > Myxococcota_A > Polyangia > Palsa-1104 > Palsa-1104 > DASREC01. Next base: position 23,454 of record DASREC010000509.1, on the reverse strand, counting down.
AAGATCTCGCCCACGCGCTCGAGACACGAGCGGCGCACGCCGACCAGGTGATTGATGTAGTTGGTGTGCAGCAGCAGCTCCGGGCTCCACGCCGGCTTGCGCATCGGGCGCACGCGGTGGCCGAAGTCGGTGAGCAGATCGTGGTCGGTGTACACCACGTCGAGCTCGTCGGAGGCGGCGAACTTGCGCGCCACCGCCTCGAGCGCCGCCGGATGCAGCAGGTCGTCGCCGTCGACGAACAGGATCACGTCGCCGCGCGCCAGCGCGATCGCCGAGCGCGTGGCGGCGGCGATGCCGCGATTGACCGCGTGCGCCGTCAGCCGCACCCGCTCCGGCTCGGCCGCCGCCAGCTCGGCCGCCCACTCCGGCACCTCGCTGCCGTCGGGCCCGTCGGTGCACAAGCACAGCTCCCAGCGCGGATACGTCTGCTGCTGGAGATCTTCGAGCAGCTCACGCACGTAGCGCAGCGGCACTTTGTACAGCGGGACGACCACCGAGATGATCGCGCGCGGCTCGGGGTGCTGCGCGAGGAACGCGTCGACGTCGCGCGCCTCGTCGGCGAGGCGCGACGCCAGGTAGCCGATGTCGAGCCGCACGTCGAGCTCGCGGACGAAGCGGGTTCGGTGGAGTCGGCGGTGCGCCAGCCGAAGCACGCGGCCGAGCACTACGCGAGCATCGAGACGCAATTACGCGCGATGGTAGAAGTCGGTGAGACGCTCGAAGAACGGCGCGGCCGTGAGCCGGCGGCGCGGGATCGACAGCGCGAGATCGGGCGACGCGTACGGATAGTAGCCGCCATCGGGATAGTAGACGCCGCCGTCATCGTACGGATACGGATACGGGTAGAGGCCGGCGCTCTCGTCGTAGATCCCGAAGTCGCTGCACGCCGCCAGGCCGCTCGCCAGCAGGAAAGCCTGTCCGACCTGGTTCATGATTCCGAAAAATCGTCGCCGCGTGATTTTCATGGGCCCGTGATTCCCCCGCGTCTGCCGATTCTACATTTTTCCTCTCTGGGCGGAAGAAAAAAAGTATGACCGCCGGCCTCGCTTGCGAATCCGAGCCTATAGCGAAGCTTGCGCCGGTCGGATATGCTCGGGCAGCCGTGAAAGCTACGTTCACGTTCGTCCTCATAGCGTTCGTTGGCTTTTCCATCACGCTCGGTCGCGCGCTCGCCGACGGCGAAGGGCCGCAGCCGGTGCGCGTCACCACCTTCATGCTGGATCATCCCGGCGTCGACGAGACGGTGATCCCGCAGCTCATGCGCGCGCTCGACGAGGGGCTCAAGCGCAACCCGCGCCTCGAGATGAAGGATCTCGAGACGCGGCTGGCGGAGTTCGCGCAGGAGGTGCCGCAGGATCAGATCGACGAAGGGCGGCTGCTCTTGCAAGAGGGACAGAAGGCGCTCACCGCGCTCGAGCTGCCGGCGGCGATCAAGAAGCTGACGCAGGCGGTCGACGTGCTCTCGAAGGTGCTGCCGCACATCAAGAAGCAGGAGCTGGCCGACGCGATGATGGCGCTCGCCGCCGCCGAGTACGAGAACGGCGACAAGAAGGGCGCGCAGAAGACGCTCATGCGGCTGATGACGTGGCGCAGCGACTACAAGCTCGACACCAACAAATATCCGCCCGACCTGATCGCGCCCGTCGAGGAGGCGCGCAAGGAGGTGGAGAAGCAGAAGCGCGGCAGCCTCGAAATCCACTCCGAGCCGCCGGCGGCGCAGGCCTACGTCGACGGGAAATACGTCGGCGTGACTCCGACGTTCGCCGAGGGGCTGCCGATCGGCGAGCACTGGGTGACGCTCAAGCGCGAGGGCTATCGCAAGGCGGTCATGGCGGCGACGGTGAACGCCAAGCTGCAGCAGCTCGTCGAGGTGACGCTCGAACGCTCGGGCAAATACCTCCTCGTCGAGCAGTCGCTCAAGGGCGTGGAGAAGACGCTCGGCCAGGCGCAGCTCGATCCGTCCGCCGACAACTTGAAGGAAGTGCTGTTCATCGACCACGCGGTGTTCCTGCGCGTGAAGCCGTCGGGCGCGGCCGGCTCGCTCGACGTCGACGCGTACCTCTACGACGTGCGCACGCGGCGGCGGCTCACGCGCGTGACGCGCACGGTGCCGATCGCCGAGGCAGAGAAGCAGCTCTCGACGCTGGCGTCGACGCTGTACCTGAACGTGAGCTACGAGGCGGAGATCGAGGGGCCCAAGGACGCGCCGCTGCCGAAGGCGCAGACGCGCACGCCGTTCTACAAGACGTGGTGGTTCTGGACCGCGTCGGGCGTCGCCGTCGCCGGCATCATCGCCGCCGCGATCCTGATCCCGCGGCCGAAAGACTGCGGCGGCGGCAACTTCTGCCCGGGCTTCTCGTTCTAGCTTTTTGAACGCGCGTTCAAATTTTTGAACGGCGGTTCAAACTTTTGGCGCGTGGCGGGCGATCAGCGCGCGCGTCTCTTCGCTGATGAAGACGTCGTCGAGCGGGAAGCGGGCCAGCGCCGTGGCCAGCACCGTGACCTTCTCGCCGTCGGTGGCGCGCTTGTCGACGATGATGCGGTGCTCGCCCTTGACCTTGCACAACCCGCCGGCGCCCAGCTCGCCGCCGATCGGCTCATAGGAGACGCGGATCGATTTCTTCTGCGCCACGCCTTCCAGCTCCAACAACGTGTCTGCGACTTTCACGGACTCTCCTTCTCGATCGGCAGCGTGATGAAGAACGTGGTGCCCTGCCCCACCCGGCTCTGAAACGCGATCGTGCCGCCGTGCCCTTCGACGATGTTCTTGACGATCGATAACCCGAGGCCGGTGCCTTTGCCCTCTTTTTTCGTCGTGAAGAACGGCTCGAAGATGTGCTCGCCGTCGGCCGCGTCGATGCCGACGCCCGAGTCGGCGACCTCGACCAGCACGTGCGCGCCGTCGAGCGTCAGCGACGTCGCCAGCCGCAGCGCCTGGTCGGGCGCGGGCAGCGCGTGGCACGCGTTGGTCAGCAAGTTGATCAGCACCTGGTGGAGCTGCGTGCGGATGGCGCGCACCGGCGGCAGGTCTTCGGCGAGCCGCAGCTCGACGATGGCGTCGGCGCGCTTGAGCACGTGCTCGCAGAACACCAGCGCCTGGCGCACCACCTCGTTGATCGCCACCGTCTCGACCTCGCCCGCCGGCCGCGCGTAGGTCATGAGGTCGCGCGTCAGCTTCTGGATGCGGCCCGCGCCGTCGACGATCTTGCGCGCCTTGTCGAGATCGATCGGGTCGCCGCGCTTCTCGAGCAGCCGCACCAGGTAGTCGCCGTAGACGCTGATCGACGTCAGCGGATTGTTCAGCTCGTGCACCACGCCGGCTGCGAGCTGGCCGAGCGTCGCCAGCTTCTCCGCCTGGATCACCTGCCGCTCGAGCGAGCGGATGCGATCGCGATCCTGCCCGATGGCGATCACGCCGTCGATCGAGCCGTCGGCCGCGCGCAGGACCGACGTGTTCACCAGCGCGCGCCCGACGGTTCCGTTGTGCCGCGCCACCGACACCTCGACGTCCTCGTACTCGCGCCCGTTGAGCCCCTCGGTGAGCAGCGTCGACAGGCGCGGCTCCGGCTCCGCCGAGCGCATGCGGATCTCCGAGATCGGCCGCCCGATCACGTCGGCGCCGAAGCCGCAGTAGCGCTGCAGCGCCTTGTTCATCACCGCGATCCGCTGCTCGCGATCGATCACGATGATGAGCGCGTTGGCCGCGTCGATCATCTTGCGCAGGTAGTCGCGGTAGTAGCGCGTCTCGCCGAGCAGGTGCAGGTTGCGCAGCGCCACCGAGAGCTGGTTGGCCAGCGGGATCACCACCGCCTCGTCGGCGGCGGCCACGTCGGCGCCGGGCGGATACTCGACGTTGAGCAGCCCGAACATCTCGCCCGACGCCACCAGCGGCACCGAGAAGCCGCTGGCCGCGCCGGCGAACACCGGCGCGTAACCGTCGGCCACGCGGATGCGCCCGGTGTCGCCGATGCCTTCGGTGAGCCGCGTCGGCCGCAGCGCGGTGCGCTTGACCTCGAGCGGCGCGCGCTCGAGCCCGTGCAGGAGCGCGCCGTCGGCCACCATCGACGACAGCTTGAACGATCGCGGATCGATCACGCGCAGACACAGCAAGCGCCCCGGCAAGAGCCGCCGCAGCGCCGCCGCGAACGTGCCGACCATCTCCTCCTCGCGCAGCTCGAGCGACAATTCCTTCGCCAGCGCGAACGCCACCTGCGTGACCTCGAGCAGCGTCGGCGCCTTCAGCCTCGGGCGGCGCACGCGAGCCGGCGCCGACGGGCGCTTACCCATCGGTGGTGCTCTTGTCGAGATCGAGGATCTGCGTCGAGCCGACGTACGCCTTGGTCTCGTAGCGCGTGATGCGGCCGATCTTGCGCACGATCTCCGCCATGCGCTCCGCCTCGCGCAGGATGATGTCGACCGCGCGGTAGTTGGAGTCGTCGGGCGACATCTTCTTCTTGAGCAGCTCCGAGTAGCCCATCACCGACGTGAGCGGTTGGTTCAGCTCGTGCGCGGTGGTGCCCGCCAGCTCGGCGATCAGCGCCTGCTTCTCGGTGACGATCAACTTCTCCTGCGCCTGCGCCAGCCGCTGCTCGATGCGCAGTCGATCGCGCAGGTCGCTCAAGATGCCGACCGAGGCGATCTCGCGCCCGTCCTCGTAGACGATCGACGCCGCCAGGCTCACCGGCACCAGCTCGCCGTCCTTGGTGACGATGTCGCGCCGGCTCGGCTCGAGCCGCCCCGAGCCGCCGTGATCGGGCGCGCGCAGCTCGGACATGATGTTGCGCGCCACGCCGTCGGGGTAGAGCTTCCACACCGGGATCTTGCCGATGACCTCGTCGGGGCTGTAGCCGTAGAGCCGCGCCGCGCCCTGGTTGAAGATGATCACGTGGCCGCGCGTGTCGGCGGCGACGATGCCGTCGATGGTCGAGTCGATCAGCCGCTCGAGAAAGTCTTTGGTGTGGCGCAGCTCGCCCTCGAGCTGGCGCCGCTCGGTGACGTCGCGGAACGCCAGGATCGCCGCGCCGTGCTCCGCCAGCACCGACGACGACGCCACGCTCACCGTCAGCGTCTCGCCCGACGTCGTCATCAGCGACAGATCGAACGACTCGAGGTTGGTGCCCTTGACCATCTTCTTGATCAGCTCGCCGAGCGCCTCGCGCTGCCCCTCGGCGACGATCTCGAAGATGTGGCGGCCGGTGAGCCCCTCTTGCGCCCAGCCGGTGAGCTGCTGCGCGGCGCGGTTCACGTAGAGCACGCGCGCCTCGCCGTCGACCACCATCATGCCGTCGCTCGCGCTCTCGAAGAAGTCCCGGTACTGCTCGAGCGCGCGGCTGCGGCGCTCCTCGTTGTAGCGCTGCAGCGACATGCGGCGTGTCTGCTCGCGCAGCCCTTCGAAGACTTTTCCGCCGCGCAAGACCAGCCCGAGCGTCAGCGCGGTCATGCGCAGAAAGTCGATCGCGCGCGGCGGCAGCGACGGCTTGGGCAGGTACGAGCGCAACAGCAGCGCGCCCACCGGGCGGCGGTCGACGATCAGCGGCACGGCGAGCAGCGCGCGCCCGCCCTTGTCGGAGGCGACGCCGGCGAGATCGCGCAGGAGCGCCGACGACTCGGTGTCCTCGATCAAGACCGGGCGGCGCGTCTCGAGCGCGGCCAGCACCTCGGGATATTTCGCCAGCGTGAGCGGCACCTTCATCGGCGTCGGATCGTCGGAGGCGGCGACCAGCAGGATGCCCGCCGGATCGTCGCCCGAGAGCAGGAGCGCGCCGCGCGTCCAGCCGACCGCCTCGACGATGCGGTTGAGCACGTCGTGCAGCACCTCCGGCTGCTCGAGCGTGATCTCGCCCTGCGCGCCGATGTGCACCAGCACGTCGCCGTACGCGCCGAAAATTTCGAGCGACGCGCGCGCGGCGGCGGTCTTGAGCCCGGAGCGCACGCGCGCGAGCAGGATGCCGGCGGCCGGCGGGCACAGCACCACGTCGTCGGCGCCCGACGAGAGCGACGCCTCGATCGCGTCGGAGCCCGCCTCGCGCGGCACGCACGCGATCACCGCCGCGTGGCCCGCCGCCTTGCGCGCCGCGGTCACCGCGTCCACCACCGCGCCGAAGCCGTCGCGCCGCGACCCGGGCGCGCCGCCGGCGACGATCACGAGATCCGATCCCTCGGCGTCCTCGAGCATGCCGCCGCGCGCCTCGGCCTGGTACCCCGCGCCGCGCAGCTCGGCCACGTATTGATCGCGCGTGGCGTCGTCGCCACCCACGACCAGGATCCGATCGGCCTGCTCCGTCACGCAACCGGCATCATAGCATCAGCGACGCGAATCAGCGACGACTTCAGCGACGGTAGAAGGCGGCGAGCGCGGCGAGATAGACTTTCTTGACCGGCACTCCGTGCTCGCGCGCGAGGCGGCGGCACACCTCGTACTCGGGCGCGGCGTTGAAGATCTCGTCGCCGGTGCCCGCGACCTTGATCTGCACCTTGCCGTACGGCGTATCGACGTCGACGAAGTGGCGCGGCAGGATGGTGCGCGACACCGGGCGGTGGCGCACGCCGATCGACGTCGACTCGCGCAGGAGCGCCTCCGACACCGGGCCGCGGCGCGGCGCCTCGCACAGCGCGGCGACGATCAGCGCCGGGCGGCCCTTCTTCATCACGATCGGCTGGAACCACGCGTCGACGGCGCCGGCGGCGAACAGCGCCTCGAGCAGCGGCTCGCACAGCTCCGGATTCATGTCGTCGACGTTGGCCTCGACGACCACGTAGGCGGCTTCGGCCTCGCCGATCACCGCGTCGATCGGATGGCCGGCGACCACGCGCAGCAGGTTCGGCCGATCGGCCAGCTCGCGATCGCCCGCGCCCCAGCCGACCGCCGCCACCAGCATCGGCGGCATGAAGCCGTAGCTGGTCGCCGTCGCCGCCAGGATCGCCGCGCCCGTCGGCGTGGTCAGCTCGCTGTCGCCGCCGGCTTCCACCTCCGCGCCGGCGAGCAGCTCGAGCGTCGCGGGCGCCGGCACCGGCAAGCGGCCGTGCGCGGTGTCGACCATTCCGCCGCCGAGCGGCACGCGGCGCGCGGTCACCTGCGCCGGCGCGAGCCACGCCAGCGCCGCCGCGGTGCCCACGATGTCGACGATCGAGTCCACCGCGCCGACCTCGTGAAACGCCACTTCCTCGACGGTGACGCCGTGCAGCCGCGCCTCCACCGCTGCGATCCGATCGAACATCGCGAGGGCGCGCGCCAGCACGTCGCCGTCGAGCGCGCCGGTCAGCATGGCGCGGATGTCGCGGTAGTGCACATGCGGATGATCTTGAACGTGGCCGTGGCCGTGGCCGTGGCCGTGGCCGTGACCGTGACCGTGGTCGTGATCGTGACCGTGGTCGTGATCGTGGTCGTGATCGTGATCGGCTACGGCTACGGCTACGGCCACGTCTTGTTTAACGCGGATCTTGGTGCCGACCAGCGCGCCGCGCTTCACCCGCTCGCGCTCGAGCTGGTACCCCCGAACCGGCAACTTCGCCAATTCCGCACGGACCAGCTCCTCGGGAACGCCGAGGTCGAGCAGCGCGCCGAGCGCCATGTCGCCCGCGATCCCGGCGAAGCAGTCGAAGTACAGACACGCGCCGCGCAGCTCGGCCATCACTTCTCTCCGTCGCGCCGGCGGTTCATCAGCGCGGCCGCGTAGCCCGCGCCGAACCCGTTGTCGATGTTCACCACCGTCACGCCCGACGCGCACGAGTTGAGCATGCCGAGAAGCGCCGCGATCCCGCCGAAGCTCGCGCCGTAGCCGATCGACGTCGGCACCGCGATCACCGGCCTGCTCACCAACCCCTTCACCACCGACGGCAGCGCGCCCTCCATGCCGGCGACGACGATGATCACCTCGGCGGCTTCGAGCAGCGCGCGCCGGTTGATCACGCGATGGATCCCCGCCACGCCGACATCGAACAGCCGATCGACCCGGCTGCCGCCGAGCCGCGCGGTGAGCGCCGCCTCCTCGGCGATCGGCACATCCGACGTCCCCGCGCTGACGACCAGCACCGTGCCGCGCCCGGTCTCGGCGATCGGCTGCTGCTCGACGACGATCGCCCGCGCCTGCGCCTCGTACCGCGCCTTCGGCACGCGCGCGAGCACGTGCTCCGCCTGCTCCGCGGTCACGCGCGTCGCCAGCACGTTGGCCCCGCCGCGCTCGAGCTCGACGAGGATCGCCGCGATCTGCTCCGCGGTCTTGCCGAGCCCGAGCACCACCTCGGGAAACCCGGTGCGCAAATGGCGGTGATGATCGACCTGCGCGAACCCGAGATCGCGAAACGGCAGCTCGGCCAGCGTCTCCATCGCCGCGTCGACGGTGACCGCGCCCGTCTTCAATTGTTCGAGCAGCGCGCGCAGGTGAGCCGGATCCATCGCGCGCAGTCTAGCGCAATCCGCTACGGCGCGTGCGCGGCGCGCAAGCAGGCGACGAAGTCACGCACCTGCGCGCGCAGCAGCTCCTCGGCGCGCCCGGCGCAACCGGCCTCGCACGGCTCCGGCCGCGGATCGTAGAAGACGCCGAGGTGCTTGACGTTGGGCTCGGCGGCGGCCGCGCGCGCGATCAGCTCGGCGAGCCGCTTGTACTCGCCGTCGAACGGCAGCTCGCGAAAGTTTTCGCGCAGCCGCCCATAGGTGAAGTTGCCGACGTAGACGTAGGCCACGCCCGCTCTGCGATCCACGCCGTCGACGGCGAACGGCTGATCGTGGATCACGCTCTCGTGGATCGTGTGCGTCTTCTTCGCCACGTCGGGCGGCAGATACACGCGCTCGATCGAGTGCTCGTGCACGGTGGCGAGCAGGACGGCGCGCGGCTCGAGCTTGAGCCCGGCGCGCTCGAGCTCGGCTTCGATGATCTTGGCGGCGGCGTTCTCCATCACCGGCGGCGAGTGATCGCTCGCGCGCCCCTCGCCGTGCGGAAACAGCGCCACCACGCGCGGCGCCTTCGCCAGCGCCGCCGGGCAGCGGCCCGCGCTCTCCTGAGCGCTCGTGTCGCCGCGGGCGCCTGGCGTAAACAGCGTCAAAACGGCAAACGCGCCCAGTAGAACGCCACCCGCCAAAACGCGACTCATCCGGGAATCGTCCCCGGCCCGCGCACCGGCGAGCGGCGCCGGCCCAGGCGGATCTGCACCTCCTCCACCGCGCGCTCGGACGCCTTGGTCACCTTCACCAGCACGTTCCCGAAGCGCACCGACTCCCCCTCGCGCGGAATGTGCTTCAACCGATCGAGCACCAGCCCCGCCACGCTCTCGTAATCTTCGCCCTCGGGCAGCTCGACGCGCAACAGCCGATTGACCTCGCCCACCGAGGTCCGCGCGCTCACCCGCCACACGCCCTCGGCCTCCTTGCGCACCGGCGGCGGCGCGGTGTCGTGCTCGTCCTCGATCTCGCCGACGATCTCCTCGAGGATGTCCTCGATGGTCGCGATCCCCACCGCGCCGCCGTACTCGTCGACGACGATCGCCATGCCCTGCCGCGCGCGCTGGAGCTCGACCAGGAGGTCGACGGTCGCCTGGCTGCGCGGCACGAAGATCGGCGCGCGCGCGATCGCGCCCACGCGCGTGAGCTGCTTGCCGCCCTTGAGCACATCGAACGCGTGCACCGTGCCGATGATCCGATCGACGCGCTCGCGATAGACGGGGAAGCGCGTGTACTGCGACTCGTCGATCTGCTTGGCGGCACGCTCGAGGTCGGCGTCCTCGGGCAGCGCCACGACGTCGGAGAGCGGCACCATCACGTCGGCGACAGTGGTGTCGGTGAACTCGAAGATGCGCGAGATCATCGTGCGCTCGCCCTCGGTGATCTCGCCGCGCGACGCCGCCGACGGGCCCTTGACCATCAGCTCCAGCTCTTCGCGCGTCACCAGCTTGCGCTCGGGCAACCGCAGGATGCGCATCAGCCACGCGGTGAAGCGGCTGAGCAGCCACACCAGCGGCGCGAAGATGCGCGACGCCAGCCACACCGGGTACACGAGCGCGCGCGCCATCGCGTCGGCGTACTGCTGGCCGAGCGTCTTCGGCACGATCTCGCCGAACACGACGGTGATCGGCGTGAGCCCGAGCAGCAGCCACAGCTCGGCGTGGTTCGCCGTCGGCGCGAAGCGCTTGAGCGAGTACGTCATCACCACCGTCGAGACCACCACCGAGAGCTGCGTGCCGACGAGCGTGGTGGCGAGGAAGCGCTGCTTGTTGGTGAGGAACCCGAGGAGCAGGCGCGCGCTCGCGCGGCCCTCCTCGGCGGCCTTGCGCACGGCGATGTGATCGCACGAGATGATCGACAGCTCGCTGGCGGCGAACAGCATCTCGGTCGCCAGGCAGATCGCCGACACGATGAGCGCGAACGTCACGTGCGCGACTCCTTCTCGTCCGCGATCTCGCCGAACAGCTCCTCGAGCAGATCCTCCATCGTCACCAGCCCGGCCAGCCGCCCGTACTCGTCGACCACCAGCGCGAGGTGCGTCTTGCGCTTCTGGAACTCGCGGAACAGGTGATCGCACTTGGTCGTGCGCGGCACGAACAAGGGCGGGTGCAGGAGTTCCTGCACGGTGTGGCCTTCCAGGTGCCCCTGCGCGTAGCCGACGAGATCCTTCGCCAGCAAGACGCCGATGAACTCGATCGTCTTCGGCGACTCGGCGCCCTTGCGCGCGGGCCGCTTGCGCACCGTGCGGTAGATCGGCACGCGCGAGAAGCGCTCGGCCGCCACCGCCTCGACCAGCCGCCCGAGCGGCATCTCGTACGGCAGTGCAAAAACTTTTTCGCCCGGCGTCATCACTTTGCCGACGGTGGTGTCACCGAACTCGAACACGTTGTGGATCAGCCGCCGCTCGGCGACCTGCAGCTCGCCCATCTCCGAGCCGACGTCGACCAGCGCGCGAAACTCCTCCTCGCGCAATCCCTGGTCGGCGGTCACGCGCCGCCCGCCGAGCAGCGTCACGAACACGCCGGCGATCGCCGACAGGATCCAGCGCACCGGCGTCACCAGCCGCATCGCCTGCGTGAGCGGCCACGACACCGCGCGCGCCCAGCGCTCGCCCACGCGCACCGCCAGCGACTTGGGCGTCATCTCGCCGAACAGGAGGAGCAGCGGCACCGTCAGCGCCGTCGAGATCGCCACCTGCGCCATCTCGCGCAGAAACGGCCGGCGGTACGCCACCAGCTCCGCCACCAGCGACGACGCGAAGATGTTGATCAGCTCGTTGCACACGATCAGCGTGACGATCAGGCGCCGCGGATTCGACAGCAGCCACAAGACGCGCCGCGAGCCCGCGTCCTCGCGGCTGGCCATCGCCTCGCGCGACAGCCGGCTGATCGAGAACAGCGCCGTCTCCGCGCCGGCGAAGAACCCGGAGCCGAGCAAGAGCGCGCCGATGGCGATCAGGCGGACGGCGAAGAATGAGTCCATCGCTATACGGGATCGGAGGGCGCGACCGGCAGCGTGAACAGGAACGTCGCGCCCTTCCCCTCCTCACTCTCGACCCAGACGCTGCCCGCGTGCGCCTCGATGAAGCGCCGCACGATGTTGAGCCCGAGACCGGTGCCGCCGTACTCGCGCGTCGACGAGTTGTCGACCTGGAAGAACGGATCGAACACGCGCTGGTGGTGCTCGGCCGCCACGCCGATTCCCGAATCGGCCACTTTTACCCGAACCATCGGCCGATCGCCCTCGATGAACAATTCGCCGCCGATGTCGATCGAGCCGCCCTCGGGCGTGAACTTGACCGCGTTGCCGAGCAGGTTGAGCAGCACCTGGCGCACCTTGTCGCGGTCGCCGTAGAGGCGCGGCAGATCGTCGGGCAGCGAGCACTTGAGGTGCAGCTTCTTCGAGCGCGCGTGCGGCGCGATGGTCGACAGCGCCACCGACACCACCTCGGCGAGATCGAACGGCGCGCGGTCGAACTTCATCTGCCCGGCTTCCATGCGCGAGATGTCGAGGATGCCGGTGATGAGCTGCAGGAGCTGGTCGCCCTTCTCCATCACCGTGCGCACGTACTCGCGCTGCTCGTCGTTGAGCGGGCCGGCGATGCCCTCGAGCAGCATCTCCGAGTAGCCGATCACCGACGTGAGCGGCGTGCGCAATTCGTGCGAGACGGTGGCGAGGAAGTTGGACTTGATGCGATCGGCCTCCTGGAGCCGCTCGACCGCCTGCGCCAGGCGGCGATTTTTTTCCGTCAGCTCGCGGTTGGCCTCCTCGACGGTGGCCATGTGCATGCGCGCCGACATCGCGCGCTTGATGCCCTCGAGCACGAACGCGTCGGCCACGCGCTGAAGGTGCGTCGCCAGCTTGCGCGCCGCCGCGTCGTCGACCGCCGGCGGAAACGGGCCGAGCGCCAGCCGCCCGATCGCCGAGCCCTCGTGCAGGAGTTGGCACACCACGAAGCGGCCGTGGCTCGCGCCCGCCTCGACGGAGACCGGATCGAACTCGAGCTCGACGTCCTTGACCGCGTCCGGCGGCGCGGCGCCGAACAGCATGCCGCCCTCGCGATCGATCACCGCCACCGCCACGCCGAGATCGCTGCCGCCCGCCGCCAGCGTCTCGCGCGCGTTGCGATCGAGCAGCTCGTCGAGCGTGACCGGCGCGTCGACGTTGAGGGCGGACTCGTGCATTAACGCGCGGGCTCCGTTCGGGCGGGCGCGGCGGCGCCGAGCTGCTTGCCGAGCTCCGAGAGCAGCTCCTCGCGCGGCAGGCCGTGCTTCGAGCCGAGGCCCATGCGCTGCTCGAGCGCGTCCCACGTCGAGGCCGCGAGCCCGAGGAACGTCTCCACCACGCCCTCGCCCTTGATCGCCACCGCGCGAAACACCGGCTCCTTGCCGCGCGTCGCGATCTTGCTGATCTCGTCGTCGGAGCGGACCTTGGGCAGATCGCGTTTATTGAATTGAATGACGATTGGAATGTTCTCTTTGTCGAGCCGATTGTCTTTGAGGTTTTGACGCAGGTTCGCAAACGACTCGTTGTTGTTTTTCGTCTCGGCGATCTGCGAATCGGCGATGAACGCGATCCCATCGACGCCCTGCAAGACCACCTTGCGCGTGGTGTTGTGAATCACCTGACCGGGGACCGTGAACAGCTTCACCTTGACCGTCATCCCCGACGAGGATTTGAACGCGAGCGGCAGCAGATCGAAGTACAGCGTGCGGTCTTCTTTGGTGTCGAGCGTGAGCAGCCGGCCGCGCTTGCGCTGATCCATGCGCGCGTGAATCTGTTGCAGGTTGGTGGTCTTTCCCGAAAGCGCCGGTCCGTAATAGACCAGCTTGATGGCAATCTCGCGATTCTTGAAATCTACCTGCGCCATATTCGCTCTACCCTTCGTCCCCCGCGAACCCTCAAGCGTCGACCCGGTGCCCGCGCGTGCGCGCACGCAGCGGCTTGCCGCTCGGCTGGAGCGCCGCGGCCAGCACGTCGTCCATCGTGCGCGCCAGCACCACGCGCATGCCGCGCAGCGATTTCTTCGGCAGCGACTCGACGTCGCGCGCGTTCTCCGACGGGAGAATCACGCACTCCATGCCCGCGCGCGCGGCCGCCAATAATTTTTCCTTCAGCCCGCCGACCGGCAGCACGCGGCCGCGCAGCGTGATCTCGCCGGTCATCGCCACCTGCCGCTTGACCGCCTGGCCGGTGAGCAGCGAGACCAGCGCGCACGCCATCGTCACACCCGCCGACGGGCCGTCCTTGGGCACCGCGCCGGCCGGCACATGAATGTGGATCTCGCGCTCGGCGTAGAACCCCGCTTTGAGCCCGAGCGAGGCGGCGCGGGCGCGCGCGTAGGAGAGCGCGGTCATCGCCGACTCCTTCATGACCTCGCCGAGCTGGCCGGTCAAGATGAGCGAGCCCTTGCCCGGCATCCACTGCGCCTCGACGCGCAGCACCTCGCCGCCGAACGGCGTCCAGGCCAGCCCCGTCGCCGCGCCGACCTCGTCCATCTCCGCCGCCTGGGCGAGGCGCGGGTGCGGCGCGCCGAGATACTTGCGCAGCATCGCCGGCGTGATGGTCGTCGCGTGCGGCGCGCGGCCGGCCTCGCGCTCCTCGACCACGCGGCGCGCCACCTTGCGGCAAATTGCCGCAACCTGCCGTTCCAGATCGCGCAGCCCGGCCTCGCGCGTGTAGTCGGAGACGATGGCGCGCAGGGCCGGCTGCGAGAACTGCAGCGCTTCGGCGTCGAGGCCGCACGCCTCGAGCTGGCGCGGCACCACGTGGCGGCGCGCGATCTCCAGCTTCTCGTCCTCGTCGTAGCCGGCGAGGCGGATGATCTCCATGCGGTCGCCGAGCGCGCGCGGGATCGGATCGGTGGCGTTGGCGGTGGCGATGAACAGCACCTGCGAGAGATCGTAGGCCACGCCGAGGTAGTGATCGCGGAAGCTCGAGTTCTGCTCGTGATCGAGCACCTCGAGCAGCGCCGCCGACGGGTCGCCGCGAAAATCGGCGCCGAGCTTGTCGATCTCGTCGAGCACCATCACCGGGTTGATCGTCCCCGCCTGCTTCATGCTCTGCACCACGCGGCCGGGCAGCGCGCCGACGTAGGTGCGGCGGTGGCCGCGGATCTCGGCCTCGTCGCGCACGCCGCCGAGCGACATGCGCACGAAGCGGCGGCCGAGCGCACGCGCGATCGAGCGGCCGAGCGACGTCTTGCCGACGCCGGGCGGGCCGACGAAGCAGAGGATCGGCCCGGCGTGGCGCGCGTGGCCGGCGCGCTCGCGCGTGAGCTTGAGGACGCCGAGGTGCTCGAGCAGGCGGTCCTTCACGTCCTCGAGGCCGTAGTGATCCTCGTCGAGGATCAGGCGCGCGGCCTCGAGATCGAGGTTGTCGTCGGTCGAGCGATCCCACGGCACCTCGACGAGCCACTCGAGGTACGCGCGGATCACGCCGGCTTCGATCGAGTCGGCTTGCGTCTGCTCGAGGCGGCGCAGCTGGCGATCGGCCTCGAGGCGCGCCTCGTCGGGCATGCGCGCCGAGTCGATGCGCGCGCGCAGCGAGTCCATCTCGCCGCGCCCCGACGGCCCGCCGCCGCCGAGCTCGCTCTGGATCTGCCGCAGCTGCTCGCGCAAAAAATATTCGCGCTGCGCCTTGGACATCTCCTCCTTGGCGCGCGACTGAATCGTCGCCTGCACCTCGAGGATCTCGACCTCCTTGCGCAAGAGCACGCTCACGCGGCGCAGCCGCTCGAGCGGGCGCAGCTCCTCGAGCAGCGGCTGCCCGACGTCGACCTTCATCGTCAGGTTGGACGCGACCAGATCGGCCAGCCGCCCCGGCTCGTCGATGCCGTTCAAGATCACCAGCAGCTCTTGCGACAGCGCCTTGCCCGACTCGCCGTACTTCTGCAGGTCGTCCTTGACCGCGCGGATCAGCGCCTCCGACTCGTAGCCGCCGGTCGGCTCGCCCGCGTCGTCGAGCCGCGCGATCGACGCGCGAAAGCACGGCGCCTCGGCCTCGATGCCGGTCACGCGCGCGCGCATCAGCCCCTGCACCAGCACCTTGACGCGCCCGTCGGAGAGCTTGCGCATGCGCACGATCATCCCGATGGTGCCCACCGGGTGCAGCCCGTCCGCCGACGGCGTCTCGTCCGCCTCGTCGCGCTGCGCGCAGAGCAGCACCAGCCGATCGGCCGTCTCCAGCGCCTGCTCGATCGCCGCCGTCGACAATTCGCGCGAGCACATGAGCGGCACCATCATGTACGGGAACACGACCAGGTCGCGGACCGGCAGCACGGCGAGGATGTCGGGGACATCCAAGGTGCGCTTGATGCTCCCGTCGGGGAGGTACTCGCTCACGCTCATGATGGGTGTGGGTGCTCGATCGAGCGTATCGCAGATTACGCGCACGGGAAAGTGAACCGGCGCGCGCGTGCCGGGCGTTACCGGCCGCGGATCGCGAGCAGGATGCCGTAGACCAGCACCAACGCCACCAGGCCGCCGGCGAGGTAACCGGCTAAACGCAGCCAGATCGGCGTTTTGATGCGATCGGCGTCGACGCGCGCGGCGTGCAGCGTCTCCACCAGGTGCAGCGCGCGGTCGAGGCCGGCGCGCGCGCGCGAGTCGGGAGGCGCGCGGCGCAGGCGCGAGCGGTAGTGCGCGGCGGCGAGATCGAGCCCGTCCGCGCCGGCGCACAACTCGAGGAAGCGGCGGTGCGCGTCCGCGTCCTCCCAGCTCGACTGCAGCGCCTCCCACGCGGCGTCGATCGCCGGGTGCGGCGTCACCGCGTCGGTGAACGACTCCCAGCGCGAGACCAAAAGGCCGCAGCGCCGGCACGCGTCGTCGCCCGGGCGCCGCTCGTGCTGGCACTTGGGGCAGACGATCGACACGCGCATGCGATTAGTTTCGCACGCTCGCGCGAACGATCAACTTGTGTCAAAGTTGAGAGGCCGATGCTGGGAACCGAGCTATTCGAGATCTGCGAGCAGCTGCAACGAGACGCGGGTGGTCGCAAGGTGATGGTGTTCGATGCCGACGGTGCCGTGCTCGCCCACGCGGGCGACGCGGGCTCGCTCGACGAGGCGGCCGGCGATTCGCTGGCGACGCTGATCGGCGACGTGATCACCGGCGCGCAGGCGGGGCAATTTCCGCCGGCCGAGGACATGGTCGCGGTGCTACCGATGGGCCTGCAGGTCTGCGCGGCGCCGGTCGGAACGCAAGCGGTGCTGGTGGTGGTGTTCGATAAGTCGGCCTCGCTCGATCGCGTGCGCGCCAAGATGCGCCGCGCGCGGGCCACGCTGGAGAAGAGCCTGCCGACGGAGAGCGGACCGACCGCGAGCTGATCGCGGCGGTTACTTCGCGAAGCGGTAGCCGGCCGACTCGGCCTGGCCCTGGATGGCGCCCATCACGGCGTCGTCGAACGCGGCGTCCTTCGGACCGCCCGCCTTCTTCTTGGCCTTGATGTACTCCTCGCGCCTGGCGTTCACGTCGGCGATGCGCTTCTGAATCGCCTCGCGCTCGTGCGCCTTCTCGGCGACGTACGCCTCGCGCTGCGCCGGCTGCATCGCGCGCATCGGCTCCGGCATCGCGGCCGGCGGCATGGTGGCGATGTTGACCTTGCCCTTCTTGCGCGCGTCGACGAGATCCCACTCCTCGTTCGAGTACACGGCGCTCCCCTTGGCGGCGGCGCGCGAGGCGGCGACGTGCGCGCCCTGCGAGTGGGCGTTGGCGTCCTGCGCCCGCTGGTTGGCCGCCTTGTCGGCGCCGGTCGCGCCGTACGCGACGTAGGTCTTGTTCAGCTCGCCCGACAGCTTGTTCAGCTCGTCGTCCATCGGCGTCGCGATCGCCACCACGCGGTTCTGATCGATCGCCGCGTAGCGCCCCTTGCCGAGCGACGCCACGTGCTGCCAGCCCACCGCCTCGCCGTTGTTCGGCTGGCCGCAGTAGATCGCGTTCACGTAGATGCCCTTTTCGCGCGCGTCCTGCACCGCGCTCTCGACGGGGATCACCGGATCCTGATCGGCCGGCTCGTTGCCCGCGACGAACACGATCTTGAGCGACTTGGGATCCTGATCCCACTGCATCTGGGTCGTCGCGTCGCGCACGGCGCGCGCCACGTACTCGGTGCCGCCCATGGTCTTGAGCGCGAACAGCTTGGAGTAGATGGTGTCGAGATCGGTGGTGAGGTCCGAGTCCTTGCGCACCCAGCCGACCGACGAGTCGTAGTTGGTGTTGCCGTACGAGATCAGCCCGACGCGCAAGATCGGCTGCGGCTCGGCTTTACCGAGCAGTAAAACGATGTCCCACAACTTCTGGCGCGCCGAATCGATCAGCCCGTCCATGCTCGACGACGTGTCGAGCGCGATCACCACGTCGACGTGGCGCGCCTGGGCTTTCGGCTGCTGCTGGTTGTTGGGCGCGGCGAACGCGGCACGCGCGAGGATGAAGACGGCGACGAGGGCCAGCTTGGTTCGGGAGAGGGTTCTCTTGCGCATACCGGGTAAAACGCACGTGCGCCGCCCGCGATCTACATCATCGGCACGCACAGCCCGGTGGCGTCGGCCTGCTCATTATATAGGCGGATCGCCTCGTCGCTCTTGCGCACGCCGATGATCGCCGGGATGAGGCCGATGATCGAGATGCTGACGAACGCCGCCGCCGCCGGGCCGGCGCTCTCGCCGTAGGCCTTGGTGATGAGCGGCGCCGAGATCGACGTGGCGATCAGGCCGGCGCCGATCAGCGAGTAGCCGACCGCGCGCAGGATCAGGCCGCGCCGCATCGGCACGCGCGTCGCCGGCGCGGCGAGCAGCGTGCGGTGCAGATCGCTGTTGGCCACCGGCGCCGAGCCGATCCACCACTGCGTGCCGGCGATGGTGCGCGGCTTGCGCGTCTGCTGGATGCACGGCCCGTCGTCGGCGGGCGCGAGGCGCAGCTCGCTCGGACAGTCGGCGAGGTTGGCGCGGTGCGTGCCGTCGGAGCAGACGATGCCGGGCGGCTTGCGCAGGATCGGGAAGCGCAACTCGAGCGCGCCGCCGTCGGCCGCCACGCCGGCGAGCCGCAGCGTCAGCTCGCGCGCCTCGAGCATGAACGCGCGCATGTCGTCGGTGGAGTGCGCCTCGAGATCGAACGTCACGTACCCCTGCCAGTCGCCGCCGTCGGGGATGGTCAGCGCCGGCGTGAGCAGCTTGAGCCCGCCCACCGCCTCGCGCACGAACTGGAGCGACGCGCGGTTCGACGAGTCGATGAGCGCGCGGTGGCGCGCGGTGACCTCGGCCTCGACGCGCCGCTCGATCTCGTACGCGTCGGTGATCCAGGGAAAGCGCCGCCCGTGGCCGTCGTCGAGCTCGGCGCGCGCCGCGCGCAGATCGAGCGGCTTGCCGGTGTGGTTGATGACGCGCACCTCGAAGCTCGGCAGCGGCACCAGCGCCACGTCGGCCTCCTGCAGCGCGGTGTTGAGCGCCGCGCCGACGATCGCGCCGCTCATGTCGTGCGCCTGCGAGGCGGTGTCGGTCTCGCGCCAGTTGATGCGCGAGACGATGCCGCGGTGCTCGAGCCAGCTCGAGCGCGTGATCGCGGACGCGGCCATGGTCACGCCGCCGCGCGCGACGCCGAGCGGCTGCGGCGGGCCGAGCGCGCGCACGCTCATGCGGTAGTTCGGCACGCCCTCGACGCAGCCGGCGAGCACGAGACCGAACGCGAAGGCGAGTGCGGCGAGCCGGCGCACGAGCTACTTCTTCAGCTTGGCGGCGAAACCGGTCTGCACCGGCAGCTGCGCCGATTCGAGGGTGCGCGCCAGCTCTTCGAACAGCGCGCGCTGCTTCGACGTCAATTCGACCGGCGTCTCGACGGCGAGCCGCACGTGCGCGTCGCCGCGTCCGCCGGCCGGCAGACCGACGCCTTTGCCGCGCAGGCGGAACAGCGTGCCCGACTGCGTCCCCGGCGGCACGCGCATCTCGACTTTTCCATCGAGCGTCGGCACCTGGATCACCGCGCCGAGCGCCGCCTGCGTCACCGACACCGGCACGTCGCACACCACTACGTCGCCCTCGCGCCGCAGGATCGGGTGCGGCTTCACGCGCACCACCACGTGCAGATCGCCCGGCGCGCCGCCGCGCTTGCCCGGCTCGCCCTGCCCCGGCACCCGCCGCGTCGAGCCGTCCTCGGTGCCCGGCGGGATCGCGACCTCGAACTCGCGCTCCTTGTCGATCGTGCCCTCGCCCTTGCAGACCGAGCACGCCTCGTCGACGATCTTGCCCTCGCCGTTGCAGGTCGCGCACTTCTTCGAGAGCGTGAAGAATCCCTGCTGCACCTTGATCTCGCCGCGCCCGCCGCAGTTGGGGCACGTCGCCAGCCCGGACGCGCCGCCCTGCCCGCCGGTGCCGCCGCACGCCTCGCAGTCGGCGCGCGCGGGAAAGTGGATCGTCTTCTTGACGCCGAGCGCCGCCTCTTCGAATTCCAATTCGAGCGTGTAGCGCAGATCGCGTCCCGGCGACTTCGCCTTCTTTTTGCCGAAGACGTTGCCGAACAGCGAGTCGAACAGATCGGTGAACGCGCCCAGGTCGACGCCGAACGCGCCGCCGTCGACGCCGTCGAAGCCGCGCCGATCGTAGCGCGCGCGCTTCTCGGGATCGGAGAGCACCGTGTACGCCTCGGAGACTTCTTTGAAGCGCGCCTCGGCGTCGGGATTGTCCGGGTTCTGATCGGGATGGAACTTGAGCGCCAGCTCGCGGTAGACGCGCTTGAGCTGCGCCCCGTCCGCGTCGCGCGCGACGCCGAGCACCTCGTAATAATCGCGCCGCACCGCCACGGCTAGTTGTCCTCGCCCTCGCCGCCCGCCGCCGCCGCGTACACCGCCTCGCCGATTTTTTGCGCCGCCGTCTCGAGCCGCCCCTGGATCTGCCGCAGCGAATCGGCCGCGTCCGAGTCGAGCGCCTGCTTCGCCGCCGCCACTTCGCCGAGCAGCGCGTCGCGATCCATCTGCCCGAGCACGTGCCCGTACTCCGCCACCGCGCGCTCGGTCGTGTAGAGCAGCGCCTCGATCTGTAGCTTCAGCTCCGCCACCTCGCGCCGCTTCGCATCCGCGTCCTTGGCGCCCTCGGCCTCGGTCACCATGCGCTGGATCTCCGACTCGGTGAGCCCGCTCGTCGGCACCACGCGCACCGTCTGCTCCTTGCCGGTGCCGAGATCTTTCGCCGAGACCGAGACCAGCCCGTTGGCGTCGATATCGAACGTCACTTGAATTTGCGGCACGCCGCGCGGCGCCGGCGGAATGCCGAGCAGCTGAAACGTCGCCAGCGATTTATTGTCGGCGGCCATCTCGCGCTCGCCCTGGAGCACGTGCACCTCGACGAACGGCTGGTTGTCCACCGCCGTCGAGAACACCTGGTGGCGCCGCGTCGGCACGGTGGTGTTCTTCGGGATGATCTTGGTGAACACGCCGCCCGCGGTCTGCACGCCGAGCGACAGCGGCGTCACGTCGAGGAGCAGCACCTCCTGCACCGTCCCCTTGAGCACGCCCGCCTGCAGCGCCGCGCCCACCGCCACCACCTCGTCGGGATCGACCTTCTTGTTCGGCTTCTTGCCGAAGAACTCCTCGACCAGCTGCTGCACGCGCGGCATGCGCGTCTGCCCGCCGACGAGCAGCACCTGATCGATCTGCGCCACCTGCAGCTTGGCGTCGTCGAGCGCGGTCTTGCACGGTCCGAGCGTCTTCTGCACCAGGTCCTCGACGAGCGACTCCAGCTTGCCGCGCGTCAGCGTCGCCTGCAGGTGCACCGGCCCCTTCGGCGTGGTGGCGATGAACGGCAGGTTGACCTCGGTCGACAGCCCCGACGACAGCTCGTGCTTGGCGCGCTCGGCCGCTTCCTTGAGCCGCTGCAGCGCCATCTTGTCCTGGCGCAGATCGACGCCGTTCGACGCCTGGAACTGCTCGGCCAGCCAATCGATGATGCGCCGATCGAAGTCCTCGCCGCCGAGGTACGTGTCGCCGTTGGTCGAGCGCACCTCGAACACGCCGCCGCGCAACTCGAGGATCGAGATATCGAACGTGCCGCCGCCGAGATCGTACACCGCGATGCGCTCGTCCTTGACGTGCTCGGCGCCGTACGCCAGCGCCGCCGCGGTCGGCTCATTAATGATGCGCAGCACCTCGAGCCCGGCGATCTTGCCCGCGTCCTTGGTCGCCTGCCGCTGCGCATCGTCGAAGTACGCCGGCACCGTGATCACCGCCTCGGTGACCGGCTCGCCGAGATAGTCCTCGGCGACCTCCTTCATCTTCGAGAGGATCATCCCGGAGATCTCGGCGGGCGAGTAGTCGCGATCGCGCAAGCGCAGCCGCGCGTCGCCGTTGTCGGCCTGCACGATCTGGTTCGACGAGATGCGCAGGTGCTGCTGGATCTCGGGATCGTTCTTCTTGCGCCCGATGAGCCGCTTGACCGCGAACACCGTGTGCTCGGGGTTGGTCAGCACCTGGCGCTTGGCCAGCTGCCCGACGAGCCGCTCGCCGCCGGCGGTGAAGCCGACGATCGACGGCGTGGTGCGGCTGCCTTCGGAGTTGGGGATGACGACCGGCTTGTCCCCGTCGAGAAACGCGACGCAGGAGTTGGTGGTGCCGAGGTCGATGCCGACCACCTTGGCCACGTGCTACTCGCCCCCGCCGCCGTTCGCGCCCGCCGGCTCGACGGGCGACTTGGCCACCGCCACCATCGCCGGCCGCAAGAGGCGGCCCGAGCTCATGTAGCCCGACGCGAACTCTTGCGCGACGGTGCCGGCCGCGAGCTCGGTCGACTCCACCTGCTGAATCGCGTCGTGCAGCGACGGATCGAACGGCTGCCCCACCGCCGAGAAGCGCGTGACGCCGAACTTCTCCAGCGCCGACACGAGCTGCTTCTCCACCATGCGCACGCCCGCCGCCAACGGATCCTCCGCGGTCGCGTGCTTGAGCGCCCGCTCGAGGTTGTCGAGCACCGGCAGCAGCTCCTTGATGACGTGCTCGCGCCCGCGCTGCTGCCCCTCGTCGAGCTCCTTCTTGGTGCGGCGCTTGAAATTCTCGAAGTCGGCGGCGGTCCGCTTCCAGCGATCGGTCAGCTCGGCGGCCGCCTGCTCCGAGGTCTCGAGCTTCTTCTCCAGCTCGGTGATCAGATCCTCGACGGTGGCCTGCCGCTCCGCTTCGTCCTTGGGGCCCGACGCCGGCTCGCCCGAGCCGTTGCCGCGCGACTTCTCGTCGTCCTCGTTCGCCATAGGGCGGTCCTTATATCACGCCTATCGTTTGCCGATCACTCCGCTCACCAGCTGCGCCGTGAAGTCGACCAGGTTGATCACCTTCGAGTAGTTCATGCGCACCGGGCCGATCACGCCGAGGGTGCCGAGCGGCTGCACGTCGCCGTCCTCGCCCGCGCCCGGCGTGCCGTACGGCGTGGCGATCACCGAGAAGTCGGCCAGCTCGTCGATGTGCGTCTCGGCGCCGATGAACACGCGGATGCCGGGCGCGCGCGCGGTCTCGTCGAGCAGCTCGGCCAGGTGCCGCTTCTCCTCGAGCGCGCGGAACAGCGCCTTCATCTTCTGCAGCTGCTGCGGATCGCCGCCCTCGGCCATCGTCTCCAGCAATCGCGCCTGCCCCTCGATGATCACCTGCGACGCGCCCGCGGGCAGCGCCTGCACCGAAAGCTCCAGCGCGCGCTTCTCGAGATCCTGATACTGCGTGCGCTCCGACTGCAGCTCCTTCTGCACGCGCGCGATCACCTCGTCGAGCCGCAAGCCGCCGAGCACGTGGTTCAGATAATTGTTCATGCGCTCGAGCTCGTCGGGCGAGATCAGATCCGCCGACGCCACGATCTTGTTCTGCACCTGCCCGCTCTTGGTCACCAGCACCGCGAGCAGCTGGTGATCGCGCAGGCGCACGAACTCGACGTGCTCGAGCAGATCCGCCTCGGGACGCGGCGTCACCAACACGACGGTGTGATGCGAAAGCTCGGCCAGCACCTTGGTGGCGTCACGCAGCGCGGTGTCGAGATCGTCGGTCTGCAGCGAGTAGCG
>DASREC010000508.1:0-9288 GCA_035652295.1 Polyangia bacterium | reverse complement strand
TCGCGCATCCAGCCGATGGTCGGCCAGTGATACGGATGGCGCGTGAACGCCGCGCGGTACAGCTCCTCGGAGAGAAAACCGTCGACGTCGTCCTCGACGCGAAAGCGCCGCTCGTTGGCGACCACCTCGCGCTCCGACTCGACTTGATCTTCGCCGAGCACGAGGTGCGCCATGCGATCGCTCTCCAGCTCGACGGCGAGCTGTAATTCGGCGCGCGGCAGACTGTCGCGGTAGTAGGTCCAATCGACCCAGGTCGCCGCGTTGGTCTCGCCGCCGACGGTCTCGAGCAGGCGATCGAACTCGCCCGGCGGATGCGACTCGGTCTGGTTGAACATCAGGTGCTCGAACAGGTGCGCGATGCCGGTGGTGCCCTCGCGCTCGTGGCGCGAGCCGACGGCGAACCACGTCTGGTACGCGACCAGCGGCGCCGACGGATCGCGCAAGAGCAAAACGCGCAAGCCATTCGGCAGGCGATGCAGCCGAGTCATCAAGCTCCCGAACGGATGCTCCGAAACCAGCTCCATGCGCTCCTCCGAACGTATCAGAATTCGAGCCCGATCGCGCCCGACAGGTGGACGACCACGAGCGTGTAGTTGCCCGACGCCGACGAGAGGCCCTGGCCGGCGGTGGCGGCGGTGCACGAGTCGAGGCTGAACGCGGCGTCGGCGCACCCGGCGAGCGCGCGCGGGTTATAGCGCGACTTCACCTCGCCGATCACGTACGCGGTGGCGCCGGCGTTGGCGCCGACGATCAGCCATCGGATCGGGTGCCACTCGGCGGTGACCGCGGCGTCGAACTTGGTGCCGTCGAGCGTCGCCGCCGACACCGCGCTCTTGTCGACCGCCGAGGTCTCGAAGAACAGCGACGGCGCGAGGCGCCAGCGCGGGCCGAGCTTCCAGCGCCCGCTCAGCTCGACGCCGAACGCGTCCTGCAGGCCGCGATCGTAGAGCTGCTGCGGCGGCACGCCCGACTTGGCGATGTTCGAGCCTTGCAGCGTCACGTCGAGCGCGGCGCGCTCCGAGTAGTGCACCCAGCGCGCCCAGCTCTCGAGATCGAACTTGCGCGTGACCAGGATGCGCACGCCGGCGTGGATGATGTCGGGGATGGCCGCGACCACCAGATCGCCGCCGACGCAGTCGCCTCCGCCGCACACCGCGCCCTGTCCCGGCGCCGGCGTCACGTGCGCGCGCGTCTGATCGTGCAGCGGCAGATCGGCGCCCTGGCCGGGGTTGAACAGATGGCTTGTATACGAGAGAGCCAGCCACAGGCGATCGATCGGCTTGCCCAGCACACCAACGGAGAAGCCGAGGCCCCAGCCGAAGCCGCGCAGCCGCACGCGCTGCTCGGCGAGCGGATTCTCCAGGCCGCACGGCCCGCCGCACAAGCCGCCGGGCGCGTCGATCGCGGCGTTGCCGAGCGGCGGGGCGGCGTCGCGCGCGAACCGCCAGCTCAGCCAGCTCTCGGCGATGTTGAACGCCGCGCCGATCATGAAGCGATCGCTCAGCTGGTACGCGGCGGCCACCGTCTGCTCGAGCACCGTGAACGTCTGATCGATCTCGTGAAAGCGTAGCGGCCCCGACGCCGAGTAGGACGACAGATCGGTGAACGGCGTGTACGTGGCGATGCCGACCTTGAGCGAGTCGGTGTTGAGATCCCAGACGAGGCCGGCGAACGCGTCGAGGTTGGCCCAGTTGATCGAGGCGGAGCCGCGCGGCTGGCCTTCGAGCGGCGCGCGATCGACCGAGCCTTCTTCGAGCCGCGCGCCGCCGTCGATCCAGACGTGCAGCCCCTTCATCGGACCGAGCGCGGCCGGGTTGTAGAAGATCGCGGCGACGTGCGGATCGGTCGGGCCGGCGATCGCGCTCGGCACCGGGCGCGGCGGCAGGAACGGGTACGCGCGCGCGGTGGCGAAGCCGGCGGTGAGCACCAGCGCGGCAACCGGCGTGACGAGGAGACGGCGCACGAGGCTCGCAGCGTATCACCGTCGGAGCGGAAGTCCCAAGCGCTTGACCGGAGTCGCATTCGAAGGTTAACCTGCCGCTCTAGTGCGCAGACTGCTCGGGATGCTGCTCGTGGTCGCTACGGGCGCTTCGCTCGTCGCCTGCGGCGACGTGACGCCGGAGAAGATCGCGCGCTGGAAAGAGACCGAGCGCGGCCCCGGCAAGCTGCGCGACGCGGTGAAGAGCTCGTCGCTTTCGCCGTCGCTGCGGGCGCAGGCGCTGGTGGCGCTGGTCGAGCTCGGCATGAGCGCCGACGCGATCGCCGAGCTGGAGACGCGGCCGTCCGTCGACCGCGCGCCGGTGGTGCACGAGGCCGCGCCGCGGCTCGGGCAGCTCGCGGGCACCGGCGCCGACGTCACCACCACGCGCGTGCAGCGCGAGGCCAAGGACGCGATGTTTCTCTTGCGCGCCGACGCGGCGCCGGCGGATCGCGACGCGCTCGACGATCTCTTGATCGCGTGGACGTGCGCCGATCTCAACGGGCGCATGTCGCTCGGCGGGCAGAGCTCGGACAAGATCCTGACGGCGATCGGCGCGCGCGCGACGCCGCGGCTGATCGCGCTGCTCTCGACGGAGGGGCCCAATCAGCAGCAGGCGGCGGCGATCCTCGCCAAGATCGGCGACGCGCCGACGCGCGCGCGCGCGGTCGATGCGCTGGTGGAGTCGGCCAAGAAGCTGCAGCAGCGCACGCGCGACGTGCCCGACGGTCTCCTGCAGTCGATCGGCGTGCTCGGCGGGCCGCACGCGACCGCGTACCTCGTCGAGGTCGCCGAGCGCGGCTCGGAGTCGCTGCGCGAGCGCGCGCTGTTCGCGCTGGCGCAAGGCGGCGCGGGGCTGGACTCGTCGGCGCTCGCCGCCGCGGAGCGCATCGCCGGCGACAAGAAGGCGCCGGGCAAGGTGCGCGAGGCGGCGTTTCAAGTCGCGGAGAAGATCGGCGCGAGCGCGGTGCCGGCGATGGTGCGGCTGATGAACGACGCCGACGAGACCGTGCGCTGGCGCGCCGTCGAGGCGGCGCTCGCCGCCGGCAAGGACAAGGCGGTGGCGCCGGTGCTCGAGGCGCTCTCGC
The DNA here is from genome assembly GCA_035652295.1 of Polyangia bacterium. Lineage (GTDB taxonomy): Bacteria > Myxococcota_A > Polyangia > Palsa-1104 > Palsa-1104 > DASREC01. The sequence goes on along the minus strand of DASREC010000508.1, from coordinate 6,222 downwards.
AGTCGCGCCCCTATAAGAAGGAAGATCTCGACAGCTACGTGGTGCACGATCTCGGGCTGATCGGCGCCGGCGCGCTCGAGCCGCTCAAGGGCGAGCTGAAGTCGAAGAGCTGGGTGGCGCGCATCGTCGCGGTGCGCGGCATCGCGGCGGTGGGCAAGGCGGAGGACGCGCCTGCCGTCGCTGCGCTCGAGTCGGACGGGACCAAGCTGAAGGGGTTTGCCGGCAGCGCCACCATCGGCAGCGAGGCCAAGGCGGCCGAGCAGGCGTTGCGGGCGAAGCGATAAACTGGTAAATGGGAAGATTGTCCGCGAGGATCTGAGGAGCATCCGAGAAGAAGCGATGGATCAGAGCAAGAAGACGATGCGCCACTTCTACTGCCGGGACGTCCTTTGGGAGACGTTCGAGCAGATGGCGAACGACTTCGACTGCTCGATCGACTACCTCATCAACGAGGCGATGCGCTTCTACGCCAAGTCGAAAAATTACCAGGCGGGCGCGAGCCCCTCGTCGCAGAATTTGCCGCAGGTGCCGCCGCCGGGCGCGCCGGGCTCGAACGGGCCGAGCATGCCGCCGCCGTCGCGCCAGCGCGCCAACACGCCGCTGCCCGCCGCTCCGCCGCCGCCGCCGTCGGGAGGCATGTCGGCCGAGCCGCGCCGCTCGGCGCCGACCGCGCCGCCGCCGCCGCCGCGTCCCGCGCGCTCGACGCCGGCGCCGCCCAACCCGCGCGTCACGCCGGAGCCGGCGGCCGCGGGCGGACCGACGCTGTTCCTGGTGTTCAACAACCAGCGCATCCCGATCGACAAGGATCAGTTCATCATCGGGCGCGGCTCGAAGACCTCCGACCTGGCGATCAAGGACGGCAACATTTCGCGTAAGCACGCGGCGGTGATTCGCCGCAACGGGATGTTCTACATCAAGGACCTCGGGTCGACGAACGGGATCGACTACAAGGGCATGCGCATCGACAACAAGCGCATCGACGAGGGCGACATCTTCCACATCTGCGATTACGAACTGCGCTTCACCTACCGGTAGCGATCTCGCGGACCGCGCGCGCGTAGGCGGCGGCTTCGATTCCCTCGTAGAGATAGGATCCGGCGAACGCGGTGAGCACGCGCTCGGCGGCGGCGCGATCGCCCGAGGCGGCGAGCGCGCGGGCGAGCGCGGCGTTCTCGGCGAGCGGGCGCTCGCGGCGCTTGAGCAGGCCGTCGGTTCCGGCGTCGCAGTCGTAGTACGCGCCCGTCGGAGATTGCAGCGTGCGCGCGGCGGCGGCGAGCGCCTCGCGGGCGGCGGCGGTGTACCGCGCGCGGTCGGCGGGCGTGGCGCGCGCGAGGTCGAAGAGAGCGCGCGCGGCCCACGCCTGATCGGCGAGCTGGCCGCGCACCTCGGGCTCGCCGCCGGCGCGGCGCGCGTGGAAGAAGCGGCCGTCGCGATCGCGCATGGCGAACAGCGGCTCGGCGGCGCGCCGCGCGAGCGCGAGCAGCGCGGGATCGTCGAGATCCTTCGACGCGGCGACGAGCGCCACGATCATCTGCGCGGCGCGATCGACGAGCAGCGTGCGATCGATATAAGGCGGCGTGAGCTTCGCGCGCGCGGCGGCGCCGGCCGCGTAGTAGCGCTCGTCGGCGTCCTGGCTGGCGGCGAGCGCGCCCGATTTCTCGTCGAGGAGCGTGCGCTTCGTCCATTCGACGGCGCGCTCGGCGGCGGCCTTGTAGCGCGCGTCGTGGGTGAGCGCGAAGCCGCGCGCGTAGGCGGCGATCAGCTCGGCGTTGCCTTGCAGCATCTTCTCGTAGTGCGGGCGCGTCCAATCGGCCTGCGTGGCGTAGCGGTAGAAGCCGCCCTCGACGGGATCCTCCAGCTTCAGCATGGCGTCGAGCGCGCGGCGCGCGAGCTCGATTTCACCGACGTCGAGGAGCAGCTCCACCGCCTCGCCGCGCGGAAATTTCGGCGCGCCGCCGAAGCCGCCGTTCACCGGGTCGCTCGCGCCCGCGACGGTGCGCGCCACGCCTTCGACGATCATCGGCGTGAGCGCGCCCGGCGCCGACGGATCGAAGTGATTGCGATAGCGCGCGAGCCGTCGCTCGAGCTCCGGCCCGCGCGCGCGCACGGCCTCGAGCGCGCCGGCGAGCAGCGCGACGAATTGATCGGGCGGGACGTAGGTGCCGCCGTCGACGATCTCGCCGTCGGCGGTCAGCACCGCCACCGTGGGCCAGCCGCCGAGGAGGTAGCGGCGCTCGAGATCCGGATGCTGATCGGCGTCGACGCGCACCGGCAGGAAGTCGCGGTTGAGCGTCTCGATCGCGCGCGCATCCGACAGCGAAGTCTCGTCGAGGACGTGGCACCAGTGGCACCAGATCGCCGACAGGCTGAGCAGGATCGGCTTGCCGGTCGCGCGCGCCTCGGCGAACACGTCCGGATTCCATGGGCGCCAATGTATTTCGGCCGCGCGATTGGGACGCGGCGAAAAGCGGAACTGCGTGGCGTCGATCGATCCCGGCGGCGTGCTGCGCGGGCGACAGGCGGCCAGCAGCAGGATCATCGCCATCGCGCTGCGCATCGTCGGTAAATTAGCATTGGCGATGGCGGCTGTAGAGGGCCGCTGGTAGATTCGCGGGATGGTGGAGCTTGGGTACCGCGACGCGCTGGAGGCGCTCAGGCGGCCGCTCGAGTTCGTGGCGCGCGATGGGTTCAAGAACATCGACGTCGTGCGCGACCTGGGCGCGTCGCTGAAGTCGGCGGCGGCGCGGCTGGTCGGCCATCTGCCGGAGCGGCGCCAGCCGACGTTGCAGGCGTGGGCGCGCGACGTCGTGCGCTGGGACAACCTGCCGCGCACCGAGCGCGAGCGGCTGATCGCCGTCGGGCTGCGCATCTGCGCCGGGGCCGCGACCGATGCGCCGAGCGCGCCGGCGCCGCGCGTCGCCGTCGAGAAACCGGCGACGCACGAGGGCTCGACCACGCTCGGCGCGACGCTGCTCGGGCTGCCGGGCGTCGGGCCGGCGACGTTCGCGAAGCTCCAGGAGAAGGGGATCGCCACCGTCGGCGACCTGCTGCACTTTCTGCCCAAGCGCTGGGACGATCTGCGCAAGCTGGTGGCGGTCGGCGCGCTCGAGGCGGGGCGGCCGCAGCTCACGCGCGGCCGCGTGGTGCGCGCGCGCGTGATCCCGGCGTATCGCCGCCGCATCCTCGCGGTCGAGTTCGAAGGCGACGACGGCAAGCCGCTGCAGGCGCGCTGGTTCCATTTTCGCGGGCGCATGGCGGAGCGATTTCCCGTCGGTGCGCGCTTTTTGCTGTTGGGCGCGCCGCGGCCGTGGAAGGGCGCGCTCGAGATGATCCATCCCGAGTCGATCCCCGAGTCCGACGACGGCGACGCGGCGCCGTCGGCCGCCGGCGTGCGCGTGCGCTATCCCGAGATCGAGGGCGTGCCCGGCCGGCTCGTCGAGCGCTTGTGCCGGCTGGTCGCCGAGCGCCACGCCGCCGACGTGCCCGACGGAATTCCGCCCGACGTGGCGTCGCGGCTCGCGCTCGGCTCGCAGGCCGACGCGCTGGCGGCGCTGCACCGCCCGCCCGCCGATCTCGACGAGACGCAGATCGCCGCGCTCAACGACGGCGCCTCGCCCGCGCAGCGCCGCCTGGTGTTCGACGAGTTCTTCTTCCTACAGCTCGGCCTGGCGCGCCGCCGCGGCACCGCGCGACGCGAGGCCGGCCTCAAGCTCGCCGACGGATCGCGCGCAAACGCCGCGTTGACGCGTTTTACCCGAGCGCTTCCGTTTCAGCTCACGGGCGCACAGGAGCGCGCCATTCGCGAGCTCGCCGCCGACGTGGCGGTGCCGCACCCGATGCACCGCCTGCTGCAAGGCGACGTCGGCTCGGGCAAGACGGTGGTGGCGTGGGCCGCGTGCGAGCTGGCGTGCGCCGGCGGGTTCCAGGCGGCGGTGATGGCGCCGACGGAGATCCTGGCCGAGCAGCACGCGCGCACGCTCGAGCCGTGGGCGCGCGCGAGCAAGCGATCGCTGGCGCTGCTCACCGCGTCGACGCCGCGGCCGGCGCGCGAGTCGCAGCTCGCGCTGCTCGCGGCGGGGCGGCTCGACGTGGTGGTGGGCACGCACGCGCTGCTCGCCGAGCGCGTGGCGTTCGCGAAGTTGGGATTGGTGGTGATCGACGAGCAGCATCGCTTCGGCGTGGCGCAGCGAGCGCTCCTGCGCGACAAGGGCGGGCTGCTTCACGAAGGCGCGCGCGCGGCGCCGCACCTGCTCGTCATGACCGCGACGCCGATTCCGCGCACGCTGGCGCTCACCGCGTACGGCGATCTCGACATCACGCTGCTCGACGAGCTGCCGCCGGGACGCGAGGCGCCGCGCACCAAGATCCTGCACGGCAAGACCGGCCGCGACCGCGCGCTGGCCGAGCTCGAGCGCGCGCTCGCCGACGGGCGGCAGGCGTATTGGGTGTGCCCGCTCGTCGAAGAATCGGAGAAGGTGGATCTCGCCGACGTGACCGAGGCGGCCGATTTTCTGCGCGGCGCGCTCGACGCGCCGATCGGTCTCGTGCACGGCCGGCTGCCGACGGCGGAGCGCGACGAGGTGATGCGCGCCTTCCGCGCCGGCGAGACGCGCGTGCTGGTCGCGACCACGGTGATCGAGGTCGGCGTCGACGTGCCGAGCGCGTCGATGATGGTGATCGAAGGCGCCGAGCGCTTCGGCCTGGCGCAGCTCCATCAATTGCGCGGGCGCATCGGGCGCGGCGGCGGGACGTCGACGTGCCTGCTCGTGGCGGGCGGTCGCGCGGGCGACGCGGGCGAGCGGCTGGCGGTGATGGCCGAGACCACCGACGGCTTCAAGGTCGCCGAGGCCGACCTGCGCATCCGCGGGCCGGGCGAGATCTTCGGCACGCGCCAGGCGGGGCTGCCGCGGCTGCGCTACGCCGACCTCGTGCGCGACGCCGAGCTCTTGCGCCTCGCGCGCGGCGAAGCGTTCGCGCTCCTCGAGCGCGATCCACAGCTCGCCGCGCATCCGCAGACCCGCGCCGTGCTCGACGCCCGCTGGGCCGAAGCCCGCCTCTTCGGCGAAGAGGCGGGTTAGTCGCCCTCTTCCTCGCCGGTGACGTCTTCGTCGCCGCCGGGCTCGGCCTGCTCGCACGCCAGCGTCGGCACGCCGTAGAGGCCGGCGCCGTTGCGCGTCGGCAGCGTGGTGTCCGCGTGCGCCACGAACGCGTACAGGTGCAGCTTGCCGTCCTTGCCGACGCCGCCTTCGTACACGAGGTGATCGTCGTCGAGCCACAGCGTCTCGAACGCGCTCACCGCCGCGGCGATGCGCTGCGCGGTTTTCTTGCCGAGGTCGTAGACGTACAGCTCGTTCTTGTCGGTGCCCCCGCCCTTCAGGATCTTGCAGGCGTCGAGCTTGCCGGCGTAGGTGAGGCGCGATTTTCCCGGCGACCAGTCGAGCGACGACTGCGCCAGCGGACGCGCGGCGGTGACCGCCAGCCCGCCGTTCTCGATGGTGAAGGTGTTGGCGCCGTCGGTGATCTTGACGCCCTCGACCGCCTTGCCCATGTGCGCCACCTGCCCCGGCCACGCGCGCGTCTCGCCGCCCGCCGGCACCGACGCGTCGCCCTCGAGCTTGGCCAGCCCGGTGCGCGCGGTGTCGAAGCCGTACGTGCGCGCGGAGCCGGTGGTCTCGACGAACGTGAAGATCGCCGCGCCGCTCCCGTTCACCGCCAGCTCGACCTGATCGAACTTGCCGCTCATCGGGAACGGCCCGACGGTGGTGAGCGACGCGAGCTCGATCGCGCCGACGCGCGGATCGACGAACTGATCGAGGTTGTTCTCGCGGTGCAGCTTGGTCGCGACCAGGAACGCGAGCGTCTTGCCGTCGGGCGAGCGCTCGAGCGCGAACGCCTGCCCGCCGGTCTCGGTGAGCCGCCGGTAGCGCTGCGCGTCGAGGTCGTAGTGGAAGATCTCCTGCTTGAGATCGAGCGACGCGTCCTTGCCCGCCTCGAACTTGGGCTCGGTCGCCTGGTGCGTGCGCGCGACGAAGAAGAAGCCCTTGTCGAGCCCCTTGGCGTACGCGTCGCGGTAGCGGTTCTTGAGGTCGCCGATCTTCGCCCACTCGGGCGCGTTGCGAAACGCGGTGAACTCCTTCGCGGTGTCGAGCTTGTTCGCGTAGGCCACGTAGTCGCGCGCGAGCAGCCCCTCGAACGCCGCCGGCACGTCGGCGAATTTTCCGC
>DASREC010000507.1:0-13953 GCA_035652295.1 Polyangia bacterium | reverse complement strand
CGGCGGCGCAGCGACGGGGCGCAGCGGCACGCCCGGCGCGTAGAGCAGCCCGCCGTGCGGCACCGGCAGCGTCTTGTAGAGGCAGAACACCGCCGCGTCGCCGAACGTGCCGAGCGGGCGCCCGTCGAGATCGCGCGAGCCGAGCGCCAGCGCGCAGTCTTCGACCAGGCGCGCGCCGTGCTCCGCCGCCAGCCGCGCCATCTCGCGCGCCGGCTGCGCGAAGCCGACGAAGTGCGTGCAATACAGAACGCGCGCGCCCGAGCTCGCCAGTCGCGCGCGCACGTCCTCGAGATCGACCTGCATGTCGCCGTACACGCGATAGAGCTCGATGCGCGCTCCGGCCGCGCGCGCCGCTTCGATCTCCACGCCGTGGTGATACGCCGGCATCAGCACCGTGCCCGGTTTCCCGTCGAGAAAGTGGCGGATCGCGTGGTGCACGCCGGCGCGCGCCAGGTAGAAGCGCTGCGCGTGCGCGAGCGTCTCGGCGTCGAACGGGAAGCGCGGCGCGCGCGCGGGCTCGAGCCGCGGCAGGAGCAGCCACGGATCGAGCGCCGGCAGCGACGGGATGAAGCGCCGCTCGGGCGGTCGTTCGGCGATCGGGGTTGCGCGGGCGCGGACCAGGGATCGCATTCGTCACCTCTCGAGGCGGCCGCGCAGGCGCTTCATCGCCGGCGCGAGGCGGAACTTCCAAGCGTGCAGCGCGCGGCCGAACGCCGTCGGGCGGAACACGTAGCGCCACGAGTGCGCGCGCGCGGTGTCGGTCCACTCGCGCTTCCACGGCATGTCGTCGCCGAGGAAGTCGAGCTCGCGCACGCCGCGCCCGATCAGATCGCGCGCCACCGCGTCGACGAGCAGGTGGCCGAGGCCGTAGCTCGCCAGCTCGGGTTGGTAGCCCGGCTTGAACAGGTAGTAGACGCCGCCGTCGACGATCGCGAAGTGCATCGCGCGGCGCACGCCGCCGACCTTGAGGAAGTAGAGCGCCAGGCGATCGCCGGCGGAGCGGGCGAGCGCGCGGTAGCGGCCGGCGAGCGCGGCGTCGCAGGCGATGGCGGTGCCGAGCGAGCCCTTCCAGCCGGCGGCCTCGAGGCGGAACGCGTCGTCGAGCGCGGCGTCGAGGAGCTCGCGCTCGGCGCGGCCGCCGCTCGCGGTGAGGCGCTCCAATTCGATCGGGCCGACCTCGGCGGTGAGCTTGCGCGCGCGCCGGCGCAGGTTGGAGCGGAACTTGGCGTCGAGCTTTTGATCGAGCGCGGCGGCGGAGTCGGGCAGCGCCAGGTAGGGCGAGCTCATCGCCGGCCACGCGGCGTCGGGGAAGCCGGCGGCGCGCGCGATCGCGACCAGGCGATCGGCGCCGGTGGCGCGCTCGCCGTCGACGACGTCGCGTAGCTCGAGCGCGTCCCACGAGCGATCGGCGGCGAGGTGCGCGAACAGCGCGGCCACCGCTTGATCGCCGTCGGCCAATAGATCGAAGCGCTGCGAGTGATCGTCCGAGAGCGAGCGCAAGAGGCGCGCCGGCACGCCGACCAGCGCGCGGCGCTCGGCCACCAGCGGCAAAATGCCGCACACGCGGCCGGCGCGGTGCGCGACCAGCAGCTTGAGCGCGCGGCCGCCGCCCGCCGGCGCCATCGACGCGGCCTGCACCGCGAACCAGCTCGCCGACAAGAACGGCCCGCGCGTGCCGCCGGCCGCCGCCACCTCTTCGCGCAGCCGCTCCCACTCGCCGGCGAGCGCGCCGATGGCGCCGCGATCGTGCAGCTCCTCGACGGAGATCGGCGCCGCTTCCGACGCGTTGGCGGTGGAGATCATCGGCCCATCCCCGGGATCGACGGCACCGGCGCCCACTCGATGTCGAGCTCTTCGTCTTTTTCCTCGCGCGCCGTCGGCCGCGCGGCGGGCGTATCGAACAGCGACGGACGCACCGGCAGCGGCGTGGGCCGCGAGCGCATCCCCGACGGGCCCTGCGGCACCGGCGTCGGCGTGCGCATCGGCGGCGGCGTGGGCGTCGGCGTGCGGTTCGGCGAATTCGGCGTGGGCGTGCGCAGCGGCGCCGACTGCGACTGGCCGCGCGGCCGCAGCGAATCTGGCGGCGGCGGCGGCGGCAGCGAGCGCGTGCCGCGCAGCTTGGTCTCGCGCGGCACCGACGCCATCTCCAGCTCGTCCTTGGGCGTGAACCACGCGTTGGGATCGCCGGTGCGCATCGCGCGCTGGTGCTGCACCGTGCGCGACAGCGCGTCACGCAGCCGCACCGACGGCGCCCAGTCGAGCGCCTTGCACGCGCGCGCGATCTGCGGCCGCACGTGCTTCGGCTCCCACGGCGGCGCCGGCACGTAGGTCGGATCGATCGCCAGCCGCTTCTTGCCCGTCAGCTCGAGGATCAGCGTCCACAAGAAATTGATCCCGACCGCTTCGCCCGACGCGATGTTGAGCGGCTCGGCCTGCACCGGCGCCGACAGCGCGGCGACGATCGCCGCCACCACGTTGTCGATGTACACCAGGTCGCGCGTCTGCTGCCCGTCGCCGTGGATCACCGGCGACGTTCCGTCGAGCGCCGCGCGCACGAAGCGCGCCACCACCGACGCGTCCGCGCGCTCCGGCTGCTCGTCGGGCCCGAACGTGCGGAAGATGCGCAGCGACGTCACCGGCACGCCGTACGCCTCGCGGTAGACCCGCCCGTACTGCTCCACCGCGTGCGCCATCACCGCCTGCGGCAGCGACGGCCGCGGCGGCAGCTCCTCGTGCAGCACGAACGCCGGATTTTTTCCGTAGACCGATCCCGAGCCGCACAGGACGACCTTGGGGCGCTGACTCTTGTCGAGCGCGCGCACCGAGTTGAGCACGTTGAGCGCGCCGCCGAGGATCACCTCCTGCGCGCGCAACGCGTCGTCCGCCGTCGGTACGCCGGCCAGGTGCACCACCGCGTGGGCGCCGCGCAGCGCGCGTTCGACCGACGCCGGGTTGCGCACGTCGCCTTGCAGCAGCTCGAGCGCGCCGCCCAGCCCGCCCAGCCGCTGCTTCACGCCCGTCGAGAGATCGTCGAGCACGCGCACCGGGCAGCCGGCGGCGACCAGCGCGCGCGTGACGTGGGCGCCGAGGAACCCGGCGCCTCCCGTGACGAGAACTCGTGTTCCCTGCTTGACCATGAACATGCCCTCAGGACTTCGCTACCGGTGTCGATTGCAGCTTTCTTGCCGACGGTGAAATCAGCGCGCGCCGCGACCGAAGAGCACGACCTTGGCCGTGTGGAAAAGGATCACCAGGTCGAGGAGAACCGAAAGGTGCTTCACGTAGAAAAGATCGTACTGAAGCTTTTCGCGCGCCTCCTCGAGGCTGGCGGCGTACGGGTAGCGGATCTGCGCCCAGCCGGTGATGCCGGGCGGCACCAGCGCGCGCAGGTCGTAGTAGGGGATCTGCGTGCGCAGCTTCGCGACGAACTCGGGGCGCTCGGGGCGCGGGCCGACGATGTTCATCTCGCCCTTGAGCACGTTGATGATCTGCGGCAGCTCGTCGACGCGGAAGCGGCGCAGCCACTTGCCGACGCGGGTGACGCGCGGATCGTTGCGCTGCGCCCACACCGCGCCTTTGGTCTCGGCGCCGACCTGCATGGTGCGGAACTTGAGCATCTGGAAGTTGCGGCCCTGCGCGCCGACGCGCTCCTGCGTGTAGAACAGCGGGCCGCGCGAATCGAGCTTGATGAGGATCGCGGCGATCACCAGGATCGGCAGCGCCAGCACCGAGAGCACGACCGCGGCGGCGAGCGAGACCGCGCGGCGCGCGAGCAGCAGCCACGCCGGGCGGCCGAAGCCGTCGGAGAACACCAGGTCCGACGGGCGGGCGAGGCCGACGGGAATTTTTTTCAGCGCGCGCTCGGCGAACGTCGGCGCGTCGAACACGTCGAGGCCGGCGAGGCGGCACGCGAGCAGCTCGCGCACGTCGAGGCCGCGGCGATCGTCGACCGCCACCACCACCGCGTCGGCGCCGGAGACGCGCGCCACCTCGACCAGCTCGGCGGCGCCGACCGCCACCTGCGCCACGACCTCGGAGTGGCCGTCCTCGACGATCTCCTTGATCAGCGTCGCGGCGGCGGCGCCCTGGCCGATGAGCAGCAGGCGCGCGCGCAGCGAAACCGCGCGGCCGAGATCGGGCAGCGCGGCGCGCAGCACCAGCGCCACCGTGCACGCGCCGCCGAGACCGGCCACCGCCGCCGCGCGCGCCGGCGACGGGCCGGGCACGAGCAGCGTCGCCACGCCGCACACGATCGTCACCGCGCCGAGCGCGCGCAGTAGCCGCGCGGCGCGCGGCGCGTCGCGGAACGCTACTTTGAAATCGTAGAGGTCCGCGAGATAGAGCCCGGCCTGCAAGCTCAGCGTCGCCAGCGCCGCCTGCACCAGCAACATCGTGCGCGACGGTCCCGGCCCGAAGCTGCGCGTCACCAGGAGCGCGCCGCCGACGAACGAGAGGAACAGGATGATCTGCTCCCCGACGAAGAACGCGAGCTTGCGGGCCGGTAGCGAAGGGCTGCCGACGCTCATGTCGCTATCCCCCCGACGGAAGCGCGAGCTGCGAGTGCGGCGACGCCGACGGCAGCGCGCGCATCTGCGTGTGGATGATCGCGCGCGGGTCGACCTCGTTGAGCACCAGGCCGTGCACGGTCACGCCGTAGAGCGCGTCGAGCGCGGAGGCCACGTTCTCGCCCGGCGTCTTGCCGGCGCGCACCACCAGGATCGCGCCGTCGAGATCGCGGCACAGCGTCGGCACGTCGGCGAACTGCAGCACCGGCGGGCAGTCGACGATCACGAAGTCGAAGCGGTTGCGCACGTCGGCCAGCACCACGCCGAGCTGCGGATCGAACAGCGTGCGGCCGAGATCGTCGGGCGCATTTCCCGACGGCAGCACGTACAGCTCGTCGGCGCCGAAGCGCCACAAGCAGCCGCCGAGCGCCGCGCGTCCCGCCACCACGTCGCACAGACCTTCGCGCGGGCGCAGGCCGAGCATGGTGTGCACCGACGGGTGGCGCAGATCGGCGTCGACCAGCAGCACGCGGTTGCGTCCGCCGCGCCCGAGCGCCAGCGCCGCGTTCACCGCCGTCGTGGTCTTGCCTTCACCCGAGCGCGCCGAGGTGAACGCGAGCGACTTCACGCCCGTCTTCGCCAGCAGCTCGAGTCGATAGCGCAGCATCTTGTATTGCTCGGCCGCCGGCCCTTGCGGATCGGTGAGCGTCACCGCCTGCCGCGGCAGCTGCTCGTACGTCTCCGCGTCGAGGATCGGCGCATTCGGCATCACGGATTCGTTGGTCGTCGACATCTCAGGCCTCCGCCTTGGGACCACTCGGTTTGGAAGCGAACGGGACGCGCGGCACCGCCGCCAGGATCGGCGGGCCCGCGGCCCAGCGGCGCAGCGTCTCGGCGTCGCGGATCGACGTGTCCTGCGCGTCGAGCGCGAAGCCGAGGCCGAGCCCCGCGGCGAGCGCGAGGAGCAGCGCCGCGGCGGCGAGCAGCGGGCGATTCGGCGACGAGGCGTGCGCCGGCAGCGACGCGTCCTCGACGAGGTTGAAGCGCAAGCTGGCGAGCGACTTCTCCACGCCCTCCGCCAATTCGGCGTCGCGCAGCCGCGCCAGCGTCGCCGCGTATTTGTCTTTGAGCCCGTCGTAGGTCGCGGCCAGCCCGGCCAGCTCCTGGCCGTTCTTCGCCGTCGCGTCGACGCGCCCGCGCACCTCGCGCTGCCGCTCGCGCAAGCCGGCCACCATCGCCTTGGTGCGCGCGATCTCACCTTCGATCGCCACCAGCTCGGGGTTGTTCCGGCGCAGCTTGCCGAGCAGGTCCTTCTCGTCGGCGAGCCGCTCGTTACGAACCTTGTCGTACTGCGACTTGATCTTCGAGACCTCGGGATTCTCGTCGGTGTACTTGGTGCGCGCCTCGTACAGCTCGCCGGCCAGCGTCTCCTCGTGGTGACGCAGCGGCGACATCGCCGATGCGAGCAGCGCGCGGCGCCGCTCCTGGTCGAGGTCGAGGTTGGTCTCCATGATGTTGAGCTCCATGGTCGTCTGATCGAGCGTGCGGAGATTTCCCTCCTGCTGCTCGGGCAGCGCGCCATAGTGTTTCATCTTCAATTCGCGGACCGCCTTCTCCGCCGCGTCGAGCTGCGGCTTGAGCGTGTCGGCCTCGTCGCGGAGCGCCTGCGTGGTCGCGGTCGCCACCTGGCGCCGCCGCTCGACGTTCTGCTTCATGAACGCCTGCGCCACGTGATTGACCACCGCGCGCGCGCGCTCCGGATTCGAATCGACGTACGTGAGCAGGAAGGTGTCTTCGCCCTCGAGCTTCACGTCCATGCGCGAGCGCATGTTGTCGACGATCTCCTCGGGGCTGAGCCGCGGATACGCGCGGAACACGTTCAGCTCCTGCGCCGCCTGCATCACCAGCGGGCGCGCCATCACCGACAGGCGCAGCGACTTGAGCCGCTCGCCCATCTGCTCCGCCACGGTCGGAGGCACGTACTCCTTGGCGGGTTGCACCTCGTCGGCGCGGATCACCGCCGAGGCCTTGTAGCCGGGCTCGAGCTGCGAGATGAGCGCGGCCGCGACGCCGATGACGCCGACCATGGTCGCCACGACGGGGATCTTCCGGCGGCGCATTACGCCGCGCAGCTTGGCGATGCCTGACTCGTTCATTCCTTCACCTCTCTCCTCGGGGGTCGCGCGTCGGCGCCGACCACGGCCAGCAGTCGGATGCCGACGATGTCGCGGGTCACGTCGGGAAACTGCGCCATCGGCGCGCCGGGCGGGATCGCTCCCGGTCCGGTGCGCTGCCAGCGCAGCGTGTAGTAGGCGCCGATGCGCAGGTTGTCGATCACGCGCCAGTCGACCAGCGCGTCGACGGTGAAGCCGTCGTACGAGAACGTCTGAGCGACGGCCACGCCGTTGCGGAAGTAACCGCCGCCGGCGTGCACGTCGAGCCGCTCGAGAAAGTGATAGCCGAGCTGCGCGTACGCGTAGTCGGCCCACGCCGCCGAGCCGATGCCGGTGGCGCCGAGCAGATCGTGCGTGTACGACGCGGTGCCGCGCCACGTCGGCGTGAACCAGCGCAGGCGCGCCGCCAACCGCCAGGTGACGCCCGAGTCGGGCGAGCCCGGGATGTGATCGGCGCCGGCGAGCCGCTGATAGAAGACCGGCCCGCCGTCGAGCGTCGCCTCGAGCTGCGGCAGGAACTGGTGGCGCCAGCCGACCGACGGCGAGTACGACGCCGCCTGCGTCCACTTCCACGACGACACCGCCTGCGGTCCGGCGGTGAACAGCTGCGCGCGGCCGCCGAAGCGCACGTCGTCGGTGCGCAGCACGCGATACGCCGCGGCCGCTTGAAAGTCGTGCTCGTCGCCGTCGTAGAGCGGCGGCATGCCGGCCATCTGCTGCTGCTGCGAGTACGGATCGAACTGCGTGTGGTGCCAGACGTAGTCGACGTCTCCGTAGAACCGCTTGGTGAACGCGAAGCCGATCGTGCCCTCCGCGACGTTGTCGAAGATGCCAATCTGCGGCGCCACGACCGCGATGCGCGTCAGGTAGCCGGGATCTTCGGCGCGCACGAACTCGTCGGAGACCTTCATCGTCAGCCGGCGCGTCGGCTTCCCCTCGACGGCGAGGATGGCGCGGTGGTTGACGCTGTTCGACGCCTTGCCGAACGCGTAGGTCCAGAAGCCGAGGTCGTAGCTCGCGTCCACTTCGAGCCGCGGATCGATCAGCCGCCACGACGCGTGCGGGCTGACGCGATTGACCCAGTCGGGGCCGCGCCCGTTGAAGACGTTGTCGTCGTACGCGCTGTCGACGCCGGCCGCCACCGAGAGCTCGTTCTTCGGTTTGGCGTCGGCCGCCGCCGGGAGCAGCGCGCAGACGGCGCAGGCCAGCATATTAATGATGGCCGTGCGCAGCGTGGTGACGCGAAAGTCCATTACGGCACGAACACCGTGTCGCCCGGCATGAGCGCGATCGCCGGCGCGTTGCCCGCCAGCACTTCACGGCAATCCACCTTGTAGCGGGACTGCTTGCCCTGGCTCGGGCGGATCACGACGACCGAGCGCTGGTTGGCGAACTCCGTCGGGCCGCCGGCCAGCGCCAGCGCCTGGATCACGCTGACCTCGCCGCGCACCGGAAACGCGCCGGGGTGCGCGACCTCGCCGAGCACGAAGAACTTGGCCGCGTTCACCTCGCTCACCATCACGCCGACCACCGGCTGCTCGACGAACGGCTTGAGGCGCTCGGCGATCTCCACCTTCAATTCGCCGGCGGTGCGGCCCTCGGCCGCGACGTCGCCGATCATCGGCAGCGAGATCTTGCCGTCGGGGCGCACCGGCACCTTCGCCGAGAGCGCGGGATCCTTCCACACCTCGACGGTGACCACGTCCTCGCGGCCGATGCGGTACTCGGCGCGCGGCGTGGCGGGCGGCGGCGTGGTCTCGTGCGCGCAGCCGGCGCCGAGACCGAAGCTGAGTAGCGTGAGCGCAAATCGGACCGTCTTTCTCATGGTGGCTCCCGAAAGTGAGTTCGCTTTGCGGGGGAGACAGAGCAGCCCGCATGCCACGCCCTTCGGTCGGCGGATCGCCCGCTCGGCGAGCGCGTCTTCAGCGTCCGCCGCGCATCAGCGTGCGCGGGTACGGACACGATGTTCCGTCGCGGGAGAAGACGCGGTGCGCGAGTGACCTTCGCGCGCGACGTTCGGTGTCGCTGCTCACCAAGCGGCGCCCTGTAGCTCCCGGCGCGCGCGCTGGCACGTACCTTGGACTGATGGCTCCTCGACGAGAGGAGCTGATCTTGTTGGCTCGTGTCGACGGAGGAACGGAATAATGTGGAAGAGCATCGCCCTGTGCGCCTCGCTGTTCGGCGGCGCCGCCATGGGGCTGGCCGCGGCCACGCGCTGGATCGAGCCGGCCGCGCTGTCGGCGACGGTCGCGTTCGGCTTGTGCTTGATCGGCGCGGTCCTCATCTGGGCGGCGCCGGCCGCGCCGCGCGCGACGCTCGACGGCGATGAGCCACGGCCGCTCGCTACGCACCAACTGCGTCCGGCGCTCGCGCGCTCGCAGCCCGACCTCGAGGCGCTCGACGTCAGGCCGGTCGATCCCACCGGCATCACCGAAGAGCTGCCGACCATCACCGGCTGATTCCGGAAAAGCGAAACCCACTTCACTTTCCCAGGGAAAAGTGAAGTGGGTTTCATTTTTTGCGTTTTTACCGTCGCTGCGAGTCGCTGCGCATCGCCGTGCTACTCGTCGCCGCCGGACCAGGTGGCGGGCGTGGTGACGACCACCGAGGCGCCGCTGGCCACGGCCGCTGCTGCGGCGGCGACGGCGGCCGGTTGCGGGCGCGCCGGCCGCGACGAGCGCGGGCGGCCGATCCCGAATTCCCGGATCTTGTAGAGGATCGCCTTGTAGCTGATGCCGAGCCGCTCGGCCGCCTCGCGCTTGTTGCCGCCGGTGTGGCCGAGCATGATGATGATCGCCTCGCGCTCGGCCGCGTGCGCCGCCTTGCGGCCGAGATCCTTGAGATCGATCTTGTAGTCGTCGACGAGCGCCTGCTGCGCGGCCTCACCGCCCGCTTGATCGGCGATCGCGCTGGCGCTGCGGAACGACGGCGGCGGCGGGATCGTCGGCGGAGGCAGCGGGCTCGGCGAGTGGAACGGCGAGACGTACGCCGCGCCGTGCGCTCCATAGATCGGCGCCGACGGCGCCACCGGCGCGCTCGCCGCCGCGGCTACCGCCGGCATCGCGGTGACGGCCGCCTGCGGCGCGCGCTCCTTCAGCTCCGACAGCACGTAGCGCGGATCGCGCAGCACCATCAGGCGCCGCACCAGGTTCTCGAGCTCGCGGATGTTGCCGGGAAAGTCGTACGCCAGGAAGCGCTCGACCAGCTCCGCCGGCAGCTCGTCGAGGTTGCGCCCGTAACGCTTGCCGTACTTCTCGACGAACAGATCGAGCAGCTGCGGGATGTCCTCGCGCCGCTCGCGCAGCGGCGGGATCGCCACCTGAACCACGTTCAAGCGGTAGTAGAGATCCTCGCGGAACGTGCCGCGCTCCATCGCGCGCGCCAGGTCGACGTTGGTGGCGACCAGCACGCGCGTGTCCACCTTGATCTTGCGCTGCCCGCCGACGCGGTAGAACTCGCCGTCCTGCAGCGCCTGCAGCAGCTTGGCCTGCATCGACACCGGCATCTCGCCGATCTCGTCGAGGAACAGCGTGCCGCCGTCGGCCAGCTCGAACTGGCCCGGCTTGGTGCGCTGCGCGCCGGTGAACGAGCCGCGCTCGTGGCCGAACAGCTCACTCTCGAGGAGCTCGCCCGGCAGCGCGGCGCAGTTGATCTTGACGAACACCTTGGACGCGCGCGCCGAGCGTGCGTGGATCTGCCGCGCCACCACGTCCTTGCCCACGCCCGATTCGCCGGTGATGAGCACCGGCACGTCGGCGTCGGCGATGCGATCGATCAGCTCGTCGACGCGCCGCA
The DNA here is from genome assembly GCA_035652295.1 of Polyangia bacterium. Lineage (GTDB taxonomy): Bacteria > Myxococcota_A > Polyangia > Palsa-1104 > Palsa-1104 > DASREC01. The sequence goes on along the minus strand of DASREC010000507.1, from coordinate 3,479 downwards.
TGGCCGGGCTCACGCCGAGCGGCGTGGCCTGCGCCTTCGACGGGCCCGCCGCCACCACCTGCACCTGCCGCGGCCGCGCGCCGTCGGCGGCCACGCGCTCGAGGATCTCGCGCAGCTCGTCGGTGTTGAACGGCTTGGTGATGTAGTCGTTGGCGCCGGCGCGCATCGCGCGCACCACCGTCTCCGACTCGTCGAGCGCCGAGCACATGACCACCGGCACGCGCCCGCCCGCCGCGCGGTAGCGCTTGAGCGTCTCGACGCCGTCGAGCTGCGGCATGATCACGTCGAGGATCACCACGTCGGGTGGATTGTCGCGCGCCAGCCGCTCGAGCGCCGCCACGCCGCTCGGCGCCGACTCCGCCGAGAAACCGAGCGCGGTCAGCAGCACCGCCAGGTAGTCGCGGTTGGTCTCGTCGTCGTCGACGATCAGTACGTTCAAGGTCTCGGGCATTGGCTCTCCTTGAGAACTCGCTTTCCAGTTGCACGCCCAGTGCCACGGCGCTCCGCGACTGGCGCGGCGATCGCACCGCGTGTTTCCACGCGAGCGCACGTCGTTGTGCCGGTGGTGCTCACTGCCTGTCCTCCCCAGGGGCACTTCGTGCACACGCGCCGGGCGAGCGCCTGCACGCGCGCCGCGGCCACTCGTGGCGCGCGATTCGCAGCAGCGCGTGACGATCACCTTCAATGAGGAGAGCCAACATGGAACAGAGAACTTCCGGCGCCGGATCCGGAACCAACAACGGGAACATCGGCGCCAAGACGCGCGAGCTCGCCGACGAGGCGCAGCAGCAGCTCGAAGACCTGCGCGAGCGCTTCGGCGAGGTCAACGAGCGCGTGATGGGCTTCATCCGCGAGCGGCCGGGCACCTCGATCCTGATCGCGCTCGGCTGCGGATATCTCATCGGCCGCATCCTGCGGTCGTAAGCGCACCACTCAACAAGGAGACGGCGATGAACGTGAAGAAAGAAGACATCCTCGAGGCGCTGGGCATCGAGAGCAAGGGGAGCTGGCTGCCGATCGCGCTGGCCGGGTTCGGCGTGGGCGCGGCGGTGGGCGCGGCGGTGGCGATGCTGCTGGCGCCGAAGTCGGGACGCGAGCTGCGCTCGGACATCATGGAGCGCGGGCGCGATCTGATCGGGCGCGGCAAGGAGACGATCGGCCGCATGACGGAGGAGAAGAACCCGATGCCGCCGACCTACTGAGCGCGCGTCCGGAAACGAAACAGCCGGGTCCTCATCGGGCCCGGCTGTTTTTTATGCACACGCACAACAGCTTGATGCAGCCGCACAACGGTTTTATGCGGTCGCATAACTCTCGTCGTCGAGGTCGATCTCGACGACGTTCTTCACGCCGCAGAAGACGCGCAGCTTGGCCTTGGCCCGCAGCTCGAGCTGGCGCAAGCGCTCGCGGCTGATGCCGAACTTCTTGCCCAGCGACGCCAGCGTCGCCGGACGGTGACGCATGTGACGCGCCTTGATGATGGCGCGCTCGCGCGGGTCGAGCACCTTGAGCCCCTCGAACAGCCGCGTCTTGCGCGAGTCCTCTTCCTCGAGGCCGGCCACCATCTCCTCCGGCGTCGGCCCGTCCTCGGCCAGCGTGTTGCCCACCTGGCGGCGATCGTCGATCGATCGCGGCGCGTCGAGCGACACGTCGCGGCCGGTGAGCCGCGGCGTCATCGCCTCGATGTCCTCGCGCTCGACGCCGAGCGCGTGCGCCAGCGAGTCGGAGTCGGCCGCCTCGCCCTCGCGCTCCAGCTTCCGGCGCGCGCGCCCGAGCCCGAAGAAGATCTTGCGCTGCGAGCGCGTGGTGCCGATGCGCACCGGCCCGTGCGAGCGAACGACGTGCTCGAGCATACACGCGCGGATCCAGTAGGTCGCGTAGGTCGCCAGGCGCGTGGCGCGGCTGGGATCGAAGCGGCGCGCCGCGATGGTGAGGCCGAGGTTGCCCTCCTGGATCAAGTCCTCCATCGACGGGCCCGAGTGGCGGAACTCGGTGGCGATGCGGATCACCAGCCCGAGGTGCGCCTGCACCAGACGCGCGAGCGCGTCCTGATCCTCGAGCGTGCGCCAGCGGCGCGACAGGCGATGCTCCTCCTGCACCGTCAACGGTCCCTCGCGCGCCGGCAGGGGCGGCGTCGAGACGAGCGGCTCGGTCTTCAGATTTGCCAGGGCCATGTGCGCCTCCGCTAGAGAGAAGTTGAGGGAGCTACCGCTCGGTTTCTGGCGCGTAGTTCTGCACGTCCGGCGCCAGGAATCCGAGGCCGCCGCCGGCGACCACTTGTTTCAGCAGCGCGCCTGCCAAGAAGCGGCCGCCGAAGCCGGCGAGCTTCAACGTGGCGCGCGAGAACAGCGCGCCCGAGATCAGATAGCCGACGCCGAACGCGGCGCCGACCGCCGCGTACGGGTGATCGTGGATGAAGGAGAACGCGCGTTCGCGAAGCTCGGAACCGCGTTTCTCGACGGCGTGCCCCAGGCGTTCCACGTCCGCTTCCAAGCGCCGCGCCGCCTCGTCGATGTTGCCGCTTCTGCTCTTGTCCATGTCGCGCTCCTCTGGTGTTGCGCTCAGAACCAGGTTCCGCGGCCGAGCCGCAGCCCGACCAACGCCGCCACCGCCAGCGACGGCCACGGATGGCGCCGCACCCACGAGCGCCAATCGAGCGACTCGCCCATCGCGCCGCGCAGCTCGCCGAGCGTCGACTCCAGCTCCGCGCGCGTGCGGCGCACCGTGCCCTCCAGCTCCGCTCGATCCTTCTTGTCGCTCACCGTCGCCATTTCGCGGGATGGCTGTGCAGCAACCATGCCTCGCGGCGCGCGCCGCTCGCGGCGCGGAGTTGGCGCGCCCGCGGCGCCGCGCGTCCGGCCGATCGGCACCGTTTGCACATGCCTCCGGCCGCCGATGTATCGATTCGACCCGCCGAGGTTTGATCCTCGATGGCAGCGGCGGGCGAGCGCTTTCTCGACGGGGAAAAAGCCGAGTGACTACTGTCTGCTAGCTATATGGGCAAACACTGCACTTCGTGAATGTGCATTTTCCGCTTGCGTTCGTGTGCGCAGTGGATACAAACGGGGGCATGACCGAGAGTTATCCGCTCGCCGAAGATCTCGCCGCCTCCAGCGATCCGGCCGCCCGCCAGCCGCTCGGCGCCAAGAAGGTGCTGGCCGTCGACGACGATCCGGAGACCGCCGCCGGCCTGGCGACGATTCTTCGCGAAGACGGTTATCACGTCGACGTCGTCGGCAGCGCAGAGGAAGCGCTCGACCGCTTTGCGGTAAACACGTACCACTTATTGCTCACTGATCTTCTCCTGCCCGGGAAGTCGGGCGTGGAGCTGACCAAGATCGTGCACGACGCCGCGCCGGCGACCGCCATCGTGCTGATCACCGGACACGCGACCGTGAAGACCGCGGTCTCGGCGCTCAAGCGCGGCGCCAGCGACTACATCAGAAAGCCGGTGAACCCGAAGAAGCTGCGCGAGCGCG